>CAZVCM010000097.1:0-8338 GCA_964626105.1 uncultured Thermoflexus sp. | reverse complement strand
CAGCACGGTGAGGGATTTGCCTTGGCTCTTGCTAATCGCTAAAAGCTAAACGCTAAGAGGGCGAACAGTGAGCAACGGACAGGCCGATCCGAAGACCGAAGCGGCTTCCCAGGAGGCTCAGCCGCCGGTTCGCCGGTGGCTGGTGCTGGGTGCGAGCGCGCTGCTGTCGTCGGTGGCGGTGCAGAACTACGTGTGCTACAGCCGCCCACCGGCAGGCGGCTCGCCTGAGGACCCGGCGACGCTGACGCTCGACATTGCTATCGAGGACGCGACACAACAGCCGCGCTGGCAGCAAGTCGCTGCGCAGTTGAAGTCACTCGAAACCACCGATCGCCAGATCATGTGGAGCGGGTACGACGTGGTGCGCCATCTACAGGTGATCTGGGTGTGGGACTTTTATCGCATTCAAAGCCACGTCGCGCTGCGCGTGATGCTGCCGCCGGAAGGATCTGAGGACGTCAACCCGACGTGGCAGCAGGCGCTCGACGGGCTACGCGCCGTGACGCAGGGCGATGTGCTGCGCGCCAGCGTGCGGTCATCGTGCGGCGACATTTTTCAGGCACACACGATTCAGACGCCCGCGCAGGAGTGGGCGCCGGGCAGCGCGCGGCAGACACAAGAGGAACACAAGGCGGACGACACTGATGGCTGAAACCTTTTCGATCAAGAAAGTGCTGATCGCCAACCGGGGCGAGATCGCAGTGCGTGTGATCCGCGCCTGCCGCGAATTGGGCGGCATCCGCACGGTGGCGGTGTATTCCGACGCGGACCGCGAGGCGCTGCATGTGCGCTACGCCGACGAGGTGTACCGCATTGGCCCGCCCGCCCCGCGTGAGAGCTACCTCGACATCGAGCGCATCCTGGAAGCGGCGCGGCATTCCGGCGCGGACGCGATCCATCCCGGCTACGGGTTCCTTAGCGAGCGGGCGGATTTTGCGCAGGCGTGCCACGACGAAGGAATCGTCTTCATCGGTCCCTCGCCACAGGCGATCGCGCAGATGGGCGACAAGCTCGCGGCGCGGGCGCTGATGCAGGCGGCGGGCGTGCCGGTGGTTCCCGGCACGGAGCCGGGCCTCAACGACGAGGAACTGATCGCAGCCGCCGGGCAGATCGGCTATCCGCTGATGGTGAAGGCGGCGGCGGGCGGCGGCGGCAAGGGGATGCGCATCGTGCGCGAGCACGGCCAGTTGAAGGCCGCGCTGGCCGCGGCGCATCGCGAGGCTGAAGCCGCGTTTGGCGATGGGACGGTCTATCTGGAGAAGCTGCTCGAAGGCGCGCGGCACATCGAGTTCCAGGTGCTGGCCGACATGCATGGCAACACGATCCACCTCGGCGATCGCGAGTGCAGCATCCAGCGGCGCCATCAGAAGCTGTTCGAGGAGTCGCCAAGCCCCTTCATGGACGACGACCTGCGTGAAAAGATGGGGCAGGCGGCGATCCGCGCGGCACAGGCCGTGAATTACGTTAACGCCGGGACGATCGAGTTCCTGGTGGATGCGGACAAGAACTTCTACTTCCTGGAGATGAACACGCGCTTGCAGGTCGAGCACCCGGTTACCGAGCTGGTGACGGGTGTGGACATGGTCAAAGAGCAGATCCGCATCGCGCGCGGGCGGCGGATGGGGCCGGAAGGCGGTGTCACCTTCAAGGGCTGGGCCGTCGAGTGCCGCATCAATGCCGAGGATCCGTATAACAACTTTCTGCCATCGGTCGGGCAGGTGATGGTGCACGTTGCGCCGACCGGACCGGGGGTCCGGCTGGATGCGGGCATCTACGCGGGTTACGAGGTGACACCCTATTACGACTCGCTGCTGGCGAAGCTGATTACCTGGGGCGACACGCGCGGCGAGGCGTTGCTGCGGATGCGTCGCGCGCTGGCCGAATACAAGATCATGGGGCTGAAGACGAACCTGCCCTTCCACCAGAAACTGATCGACAGCACGCGCTTTTTGGCCGGGCGCTACGACACGCAATTTGTCGAGGAGTTCATGAATCTGCAGTCGGATACGCCCGAGCCGCACCGCGAGGAAGTCGCCGCGATCCTGGCGACGCTGGTCGAGCACCAGCAGCGGCAGCAGGCCTCGCAGATCGTGGCGCGGCCCAAGCGTGACGTGTCGAACTGGAAATGGATTGGCCGTTGGGAGCGGATGCATCGCTAAGCAGTCATTGCCCGCCTGCGCGATGAACGCAGGGATCTCGCCGAAGGATGCCGGGCGCAAGCCATCCAAGGGGGTCCTGTGAACCTGCTACGCAAGCTGCTGAATGTGCATATCTTGCTGATCTTTGTGCCGATCGCAGTTGTGCTGCGGCTGAGCGATGGGGACGCAGTCGCGATCTTCGTAACGTCGGCGCTGGCGATCATTCCACTGGCGGCGCTGATGGGCACCTCGACCGAGGAAATCGCGGTCCGCACCGGGCCGCAGATCGGCGGGCTGCTGAACGCGACGCTCGGCAACGCTGCCGAGTTGATCATCACGATCTTCGCGCTGCGCGAGGGGCTGCTGGAACTGGTGCGCGCCTCGATCATCGGCTCGATCCTCGGCAACCTGCTGCTGGTGATGGGCCTGGCGCTGCTGCTCGGCGGGCTGAAGAACGGGCTTCAGGTTTTCGACCGGCGCGGCGCGATGATGAGCGCGACGCTGCTGATCCTGGCGTTCATGGCGCTGGCGATCCCGTCGCTGTTCGACGTGACGTTCGTCGAGCTGGAAGCGTTTGAGAGCGAGCTGCTGCTTAGCGAGGGCATCGCGCTGATCCTCATTCTGCTGTACGGTGCGAACATCGTCTATTCGCTGGTGGCGCACGAAGGAACCGGCGCGACGGCTGAAGTGCATCACGAAACTCAGTGGTCGATGCCGATGTCGATTGGCGTGCTGGTCGCGGCGACCCTGGCGATCGTGTTCATGTCGGAGTTCCTGGTGACGACCGTCGAGCCAGTGGTCGAAGAGCTTGGGTGGAGCGAGTTGTTCGTCGGCGTGATCATTGTGCCGATTATCGGCAATGTGGCAGAGCACCTTGTCGCCGTGCAGCAGGCCATCAAGAACCGGATGGAGTTGGCGATGACAATCGCGCTCGGCTCCAGTCTGCAGATCGCGCTGTTTGTCGCGCCGGTGCTGGTGTTCATCAGCCTGTTGTTTGAGGACAAACTGATCCTGGCGTTTACCATTCCGGAGGTCGTCGCGCTGGCCGCCGCATCGTATGTTGGCTCGCTGGTGGCCGAAGATGGCGAGACAAACTGGTTTGAAGGGTTGATGCTGCTGGGCGTGTATCTCATTATTGCGCTGGCGTTCTTTTTGCTGCCGGAAGCAGCGTAGCGGCGGCGCGTGTTTGACTGAGGATAAGGAGCACATCATGGTTTTGAAGCGGTTAAGCGTAGTGATGATTATGGCGCTGGTCATGGCGCTGCTGGCGGGCATACCAGGCGGCGCGGCGCTTGCGCAGGATGGGCAGACGCCCGAAGAAATCTGCGAGGCAGCGACGCAAGAGCTCGCCGAACCAGAATCGCGCGAGTTCGAGCAAGCCGAGGACGTGTTGGAAGGAGGTGTCGATTATTGGGCGGTGCTGTGCACGGCGCAGGGGCCGATCACGATCGACTTGCTGGAAGAAGTCGCGCCGCTGGCGGTCAACAGCTTTGTGTTTTTGGCGCGTGAAGGCTATTTCAACAACACGTCCTTTCACCGCGTGCTGCCGGGCTTCATGGCGCAGGGTGGCGACCCGACCGCGACCGGAACCGGCGGCCCTGGCTACCAGTTCGCTGACGAGACGGATAACGACCTGATCTTTGACCGTCCGGGTATCGTGGCGATGGCGAACGCGGGCGCGGACACCAACGGCAGCCAGTTCTTCATCACGTACACCGCTACGCCCTGGCTGGATGGCGGGCATACGATCTTCGGGCGGGTGTACGCCGGGCAGGGCGCGGCGGAATTGCTGACACCGCGCAATCCCGAGCAGATGCCCGCGTACGAGGGCGACGCGCTGCAAACGGTGGTGATCTTCGAGAGCGCGGACGCGATCAATGTCGAGGCGGACGCCGCGCCGACGCTCGACCACTGGCAGACGCTTTTGCGGCGCCTGATCGCCGATCTGATCGGCGCGCCGTTCGTCCAGGACGCGGAACAGTCCGGCACGCGCACGCTGGATGAGCGCGTCGCGGACTGGGGCGAAGAGGGCGGCGAGGCGCTGGCTGCATTCATGGCCGATTATCTGGCGACGAATGATTTCATGGGCTCGGCGGCGGTCGACCTGGCGATTGACGAATGCCCCGCCACCCCTGAGGAACTGCCATTCTGGGAACTGCGCTTCGAGGTGAACGACTATGGCAATGCGGAAAACGCGAGCGCGGTTAGCGCGGACGCGGCGCGCGCCGATGAACTGGTCGAGTCTGGCGCGTACGCATCGTCTGTCGAGGGCACAATGTACGGCGGGCGGCTGTTCCGCGAGCCGGTCGAAGGGCACGAATGTGGCGACCAGGCCGGGCGCTATCGCTTCGAGATGCCGAACGGGCGCTATCTGCTGGTGGTCGAAGCGGTGCTGGACGAGACGATGATCAGCGACGACAACCCAGAGATCACGCCTGAGCAGTTCATGGTCTATCTGATGGACCAGATTCTGACCGGGTCGATCGCCGGGCCGCTTGAGCGCGGCAACCTGGCGGACTGAGGCGAAGGACGCACGTTATGAAGTATCAGGCGACGGTCAACGGTCGCACGTTCGAGATCGAGATCAACGCGGACGGGCAAATCCTGGTCGATGACGAGCCGCGCTCGATCGACTTCCGCGAGCTACGCGAGGGCGAGCTGTACTCGCTGCTGGTGGATCACCTCAGTTACGAGGCGGTGGTCGAAGAGCGCGACGATCTGTATCACGTGCTGATGGCCGGAGATCTGTACGAAGTGAAAGTCACCGACGAACGCAGCCGCCGCTTGGCGAGCGCGTTTATGGCGCTGGGCGATGCCTCAGGCGAGGTGGCGATCCGCGCGCCGATGCCGGGCTTGATCGTGCGCATGCCGATCCAGGAAGGGCAGGCCGTCGCCAAAGGGGATACGGTCGTTATCCTCGAGTCGATGAAGATGGAGAACGAACTCAAGGCGCCGCGTGATGGGACGATCCACCGGGTCAGCGTCCGGGCCGGGGACAGCGTCGAGCAGAACAAGGTGCTGGTCACGATCACGTAGCGGAAAGGCAGCAGTGAGCGATGGGCCGTTCGCTATCTGGCTCATCATCGGAGAAGACGCCGAGCGCATGACAACGCTCAGCGGTCTGTACGAGGAGCGGGCGACTTCCTGACGGTTGCCCTCGCTCATCGCGAACCGCGAACCGCTCCGGTATAATACGCGCGCCTGGGGAGCATGCCCTGGGCGCGCTGTGTTTGGATGCGCGTTTGTTTGGCTCGCACGTGTGAACTCGGGCAGGTGGGCGGTGTTGCGCAAGCCTCAGCCTGCGCAGGCGTCTTGAGTGAGTGGGCAGCGACAGATGGTACAGCGGATCGCGCGCAATCGATGGCTGGGCTGGGCGCTGGACGGCGTGTGGTTGCTGGCTTTGGCGGTGTATATCTTCGCCGGGCTGAACGTCGCGCCGTTTCATGGCGACGAGGCGACCCTGCTGTTTATGAGCCACGATTACTACTTCCTGGTGCAAGAGCGAGATGTTGAGCGCGTGTTGTATACCGAGACGCCGCCTGATCCTTCCGAGCAGGAACTGCGCATCATCAACGGGACGGTTCCCAAGATGCTGATGGGGCTGGCGTGGGACCTCGCCGGGCTGACCGTGCACGATCTCAACGACCAGTGGGCGTGGGGCTTCCGCGACCCGTCGGGCAAGTGGGACGAGTGGACGTGGAATCACACATTCGGGCACGTGCCATCCGATGACCTGCTGCGGGCGGGGCGCGCGTCGTCGGCGGCGCTGCTGGCGCTGAGCGCGGCGGTGTTGTTCGCGATCGCGCGCTGGATCGTCCCGGCGCGCTGGGCGGCGTGGCTTGCCAGCGGGCTGTACGTGACGCAACCGGCGGTGCTGCTGAACGGGCGGCGCTCGATGATGGAAGGCGGGATGCTGCTCGGCGCGACGCTGGTGATCCTGGCGGCGATTGGGCTGCTGCGCGCGCAGGCGCGCCCGTCCGCGCGGACGGTGACGCGCTGGGCGTGGGCGATGGCGCTGGGCGTGGCGGGCGGGTTCGCGCTCGCCAACAAGCACACCAACGCGATCGTGGTGGCGATCGCATTCGCCGTTACGCTCGTCGAACCGCTGATCCGGCGCGGGGACACGGGCGCGCGCTTTGACCGGGCGCACGTGGCGCGACTGGTGATCGCGGGCGCGCTGGTGTTCGCGGTGTTCTTCGTGCTGAACCCGGCGTGGTGGTCGGACCCGCTGCCGATGCCAGAGCGCGTGATCGATCTGCGGCGCGACCTGATGGCGGGGCAGCTTAAGGGTTTTGGCGGCTACGCGTCGTGGGGCGACCGCATAACAGGGGTGTTTGACGAGGCATTCTTTGCGCCACTGCAGTATTTTGAGGTCGAAGTGTGGCAGGAGTGGATCGGCGATCAGATCGTGGCGTACGAGGCGAAGGGCCTGCTAGCGGGGCGGCCGCTTGGGCCTGTCGGCGGCGGGCTAGTTGCGGTCGGGTTCGCGATCGGCGCGGTGGCGCTGGCCCGTCGCTGGCGCGAAGGTCCGGCGCTGCTTGGCGTGCTGTGGCCGGTGCTGACGGCGCTGACGGTGTTTCTCGCCACGCCGCTCGACTGGCAGCGCTATTATTTGCCGCTGCACCCGGGAATCGCGCTGGTCGCGGCGGCGGGCGTGGCGTGGCTGGCCCAGCGGATCGCCGGATGGGAACGGACGGGAGAGCGTGCCGCGCATGTTGTTGATTAACGCGCGCGACCTGCTTCCCGCGCTGGCGGGGATGGTGTTCGCCTATCCCTGGGCGGCGCTGGCGCTGGGGCGAGGGCGCGCTCCCCTGCTGACCGCGCTGGTGACGCTGGCGCTGAGCCTGGGCGCGCTGACACTCGGGATGATGGGTCTGGCGCTGATCGGCGGGCTGCGACCGGGGGTGCTGTGGCTCGGGATGCTGGTCATCTTCGGGGCAGGGCTGGCGCTGCTGCACCGGCGAGAGCTTCTCCCACGCTGGCGCGGGCGTGCGGCGCTGCGCGGGGCGGGCGCGCGGATGCGCGCGCATCCGCTGCAAGTGGTGGCGCTGGCGGTGATCGTCGCGATCCTCGCGCTGGTGACGTTTAACCTCCTCTACTGGCCGTTCAACGCCGACGATGCCGTGTCGATCTACGCCATGCAGAGCCGCGCGATCTTCGAGACGCGCGCGCTGCCGGACGACGACGGCCTGTACGAGGCGTATCCGATGTTGATGCCGCTGAGTTACGCCTACGTGCATCTCGTCTCCGGCGCGGTCAACGAGTATCTGGCGCTGGGGTTCGCGGCGGCGCTGTCGATCGGGACGTTTGGCGCGGCGGGGGCGCTCGGCGTGTCGCTCTATGACCGCCGGACCGGGCTGATCGCCGCGCTGCTGTTGGCGCTGACGCCGATCTTCGTGCGCTGGTCCGCCACCGGATATACGGACGTCTCGGCGGGGATGTTCGTGGCGCTGAGCGCGCTGTTCGCGTGGCGGCTGTTGCAGGATGGCTCGGGGCGTGACGCGCTGCTGGCCGGGGTCATGGCCGGGCTGGCGGCGTGGACCAAGAACAGCGCGCTGGCGGTGGCGCTGTCGCTGGCGGCGATCGTGGCGTATGGGATGCTGCCGCGTATGGAAGGTGCGCGCCTGACGCTGCGCCACGCGGCGCTGGCTGGGTTGGGCGGGCTGGTGACTGCCGGGCCGTGGTATATCCGCAACCTGCTACTGATCGGGCGGCCTGTCCCCGCGACGCTGTGGGCGGATCAGGCTGAGCCGACGCTCGAAAACCTGATCCCGTTTATGATGCACCTGGGAACCGAGCAGTTCTTCGTGCCGGGCGTGGTGCTGACGATGGGTATGGCGCTGATGTTGGTCGAGGCGTTGCGCCTGGTCGGCCCGCAGCGGGACAGCGCGCGCGTGCTGCTGGTGTTCGCGCTGCCGTTCGCGGCGGCGTGGTGGCGGCTGGCGTCGTACGAGGTGCGCTTCTTGATGACGATCCTGCCGCTGGTCGCCGTGATGGGCGCGCGGGCGGTCGTGCGTGTGGGCGAGTGGTTGCCGCGTGCAAACAGCGCATCTTCGCGGCGGGCGGTGACCGTGATCGGCGCGGCGCTGCTGATTGCGATGGCGCTGCCCGCGGCGCGCAAAGCGGTGCTGTTCAAAGGCGAGATCGCGCGCGATCCGCTAATGGACGACGCGACCCGGCACCGTGTCACGCTCGGCGCG
>CAZVCM010000096.1:9230-13608 GCA_964626105.1 uncultured Thermoflexus sp. | reverse complement strand
CTTTCGTAAAAATCATTGATAACGAGAAATATGTGAGCGTTCAAATATAGTAAAGCATGACTTCTATCCAGAGTCAAGCAGATCATATGAAATCGAGTAGTGTTCGGTGCGAACTCACGCTCAGCAGCCGGGTCCGCTGGTGGCGCAGGGGCGTGTGGCGTGGGCAAGATTGGCGCAAGATATGGTAGCGCTCACAGATCGTCGGCGGATACGGCCCGGCTAAGCGATGGCAGCGCGAGGTATGACTGATCAGCAGCCTGTGCTCAACAGGTGCACACAGGTTGGGTGCTATCTCGGAAGATCACGCGCGGCAAGAGGATGCGTTGCTCGGCGCGCGCATCGGGATCGTCCATAACTTGCATCAGGTGCTCGAAACCCGCCATGCCAAGCTGGATCAGGTTGCGGCGGACGGTCGTCAGCGGGGGAGAGAAGTACGCGGCCTCGGGGATGTCGTCAAACCCGACGACCGACACATCCTGCGGCACCGATAGTCCAGCCTCGCGCAGCGCGCGGATTGCGCCAAGCGCCATGCTGTCGTTGGCGACGACCAGCGCGGTGAAATCAGCGCCCTCCTCAAGGAGTCGCTTGGTCGCGCGGTAGCCGCCAGAAACCGTCCAGTTCGCATTGGCTGGCGCGGGCGGCGCAACGCCGTGCGTCTGGAGCGTGTCGAGCAGCGCCCGGTGCCGTATCTGGGCGCTGAACCAGTCCAATGGGCCGTTGATCTCGGCGAAGCACGTGTGTCCCAGTTCTAGCAGGTGCTCAACCAATTGCTGCGTGCCGTACGTCTCGTCGATGATTACGGACGGCGCGCTCGGCGAGGGTTGCGAGTCGATCTGCACGACCGGCGTACCCGCGCAGATTGCCTGGATCTCTGCGAACGATAGCCCTTCGACCGGGACGATCGAGATGATGCCGTCCACCGCCCACCCTTTGATGTTGTCCAGCGCTTCGACAAGCTGCTTGCGCGGCTCGGTGATGTTGATCAGGATCACGTCGAACCCGCTGGTCTTGGCTGCCAGCTCAACATTGAGCGCGATCTCGGACTGGCCAGGCAGCCAGATGCCGTACAGAATGACCGCGATGATCTTCGACGACTTCGAAGCGAGCTTGGTTGCGGCCTTGCTAGGGCGATAGCCGAGCTTGTCAATAGCATCCTGGACGCGCTGGCGTGTTTCCTTTGAGACGTAGGGATGATCGTTGATTACTCGCGAGACGGTCTGGTACGACACACCAGACAGCTTGGCGACATCCAGCATGGTGGGGCGCGACGCTTTTGAATTCGCCATCAGGTACCCTGCATCTTCGGGACGTATGAAGCAGCCAATTGGTCTATTTTATCTTGATCCTCTTCATACTTCTATCCAGAATCCGCTCGATTCAGCCTTCACGCGTAGCCCCGGTCGGCGATTGGCGGGGACGCGGAGCGGTTCTGTGCAGAAGCGCGGCGCAGGCAGAGAGGGAGCGATAGCACGCCGGTGGAAGGGCGGGTTTCAGGGCTTGCGCCTGGCGTATTCCTCGGCGGCGGTGTCTGGGAAGTAGATTCCAGCGTTTACCGGAATCCACTTCGGGACCGCTTCGCCGTTGAAATACGCCGCGATCGCGTCGAAGGCGGGCCCGGCCATGTACGGGCTGAGTTCCACTGTTGCGTTCGTATCCCCGTTCATCATCGCCAGGAAGATATCCGGGATGGCGTCGACCGATACGATCAGAATATCGTTGCCCGGATCGAGTCCGGCTTCCTTGATTGCCTCAATCGCGCCGATTGCCATGTCATCGTTGTGCGACCAGACCGCGCAGATCTCCGCCGGGTCTTCGGTGTGAAGAATGCTCGCCATCACCTCGCGCCCCATTGTCCGCCGGAAGTCTGCGGTTTGGGAGACGATGATCTGCATATCGGGGAAAAGGGCGATGATCTCATTGAACCCGATTTGCCGGTCCCGCGCTGCGCTGGAACCGACTGTGCCCTGCAATTCGACAATCTTGCAGTCGCCAGAGGTGGCTTGCGCCAGCCACGCGGCGGCGAGCCGTCCTTCAAACACAAAATCGGACGAAATGCGCGTGAGATAGAGCGATTCGTCCGCGGTGACGTTGCGATCGATGATCACGACCGGGATGCCTGCCGCCTGAACCTCGCGCAGAATCGCGGCCCAGCCGGTTTCGATCACTGGCGCCAGGACGATCGCATCCACGCCCTGCTGGACGAACGAGCGCAGCGCCGCGATCTGGTTCTCCTGGCTGTTTTCCGCGTTCGAGAAAATCAGGTTGATGTCGCGCCGTTCTGCTTCCTCGATGGTGATCTCTGTGAAGGCGGTGCGCCAGTCGCTTTCGGACCCGACTTGCGCGAACCCTATCGTCAGACGAAGGGGGTCCTCTTGCGCAAACCCCGGTGTCACAGCCGTGATGATCAGGATCAGCGAACAGAGCAGGGGCAACAACCTCATAAGACTTGTAGGTTGCATAAAGCAATACCTCCCTGCAAAGCATAATTTCAAATTGCCAAGCTAGTGACCGTATTGTAGCACTTGTCTGCGTGCTTGCGCCCTAAGTCTACAGGATCGGCGCGGGGCCGGGGTATGCGTGAGGGGCAGGCGCGAAGAAAGGCGCCACGCGAATCCGCGCGCGCCGCGTTATAGCGACAGGTGAAACGAGGGGGCCAGGGCGATCTGAAACCGCGCCGCCGGTCAGGCCTCGACCGGGATTACACGGCTGGCGTAAGCCATGATCGCCTCTTGGGTCGCTTCTTTCGCATCGAGCACGGCGGTGATACGCCCTTCGGCCACGACCACGACGCGGTCGCTCATGCCAAGAATCTCCGGAAGCTCTGACGAGATCATGATGATGCCGATCCCCGCTTCAGCAAGCTGGCTCATCAGCGCGTGCACCTCGGATTTCGCGCCCACGTCGATTCCGCGCGTCGGCTCATCGAGGATCAGCACCTTTGGGTTCGAGGCGAGCCACTTCGCCAGGACGGTTTTCTGCTGGTTCCCGCCAGAGAGGAATTCTACGCGCTGGCGCAGGCTCGGCGTGCGGATCGTGAGGCGATCCACATAGCTGGACGCCATCTCGCTGGCCCGGTCGCGCCGGACGGCGCCCAACGCGCCCGCGAGCGCGTCGAGGTTGGGCAGAGTGATATTGTCGCGGACCGTCTGCATCAGGATCAGCCCGTCTTCCTTGCGGTTTTCGGGCACCAGCGCCAGCCCGGCGCGCACCGCATCCGCCGGAGAGTTGATCGTAACCGGCTGGCCGTCGATCAGCACCTCACCCGCGTCGAGCGGGTCTGCTCCGAACAGCGCGCGTGCGATCTCCGTGCGCCCCGAGCCAACCAGCCCCGCAATGCCGAGGATTTCGCCGCGCCGCAAGGTGAAGCTGATATCTTCGATCGTGCCGTGGCGCGTCAGCCCGCGCGCTTCGAGCACCACGTCCCCCGGCGTAACCGGCTTTTTCTGAAAGACATCGCTAACATCGCGCCCGACCATGAGCGCGATCACCTTCTCCGTGGTGGCATCACCGATCGATAGCTCGCCGACGCGCTCGCCATCGCGCAGCACGACAATCCGGTCTGCGATGGTAAAGACTTCGTCGACACGGTGGGTGATGAAGATGATCCCCAGGCCGCGCTCGCGCAAGCGGCGCACCAGATCAAACAGCACGCGCACTTCGTCTTCGCCCAGCGCGGAAGTCGGCTCGTCCATGATGATGATACGCGCATCCGCTGAGAGCGCTTTTGCGATCTCGACCATCTGCTGCTCGGCGACTGAGAGGTTCTTGATCAGCGTGCGTGGCGAGAAGTTAGCGCCGAGCGACTCAAGCAGCCGTTTCGTCTCACGTACCATCTTCCCCCGGTTGACAACCGACAGCGCGCGCAGCGGACCGGGCAGGTCTGGTTCGCGCCCGAGGAAGATGTTGGTCGCGACGTCCTGGTTGGGCGTCAGGTTGAACTCCTGGTAGATGACGGCGATTCCCTCAAGCTGTGCGTGGCGCGGGTCCTTCGGGTCATACGAGGCGCCGCCGAGGTACATCGTCCCGGCATCGGCCCGGTAAGCGCCTGAGAGAATCTTGATCAGCGTTGATTTTCCGGCGCCGTTCTCACCCATCAAGGCGACCACTTCACCCGGATTGACTTCGAAATCGACATCCTTCAGGGCCTGGACGCCTGGAAACGCCTTCGAGATGTTTTTGACCTGCAACAGTGGTGTGCGATCTGTCCCTGCGCTCACGGCTAGCTCCTCACGGGGTGGAGAGCGGGGGAACGGCGCGCCGCTCCCCCGTTTGCCTGTCTCAATGTGATGTTACATTTCCGGCATGACGAAGTTGAAGGCGTCAGCGGGGGCTTCCCAGCCTTCGGTCGTCCATTCGTGCGGGATGCCCTTCTCGTCCA
>CAZVCM010000096.1:3095-9130 GCA_964626105.1 uncultured Thermoflexus sp. | reverse complement strand
GTCTCGACATTCGACCAGTACGGCGCCACTGACTTGCCGATTACCACGATTTGCAAGTCTTCGTCGGCGACCATTGGCTCGCCCATCTCCGGCTCTGCCGCTGCTTCTTCCGGCATGACGAAGTTGAAGGCGTCGGCGGGGGCTTCCCAGCCTTCGGTCGTCCATTCGTGCGGGATGCCCTTCTCGTCCAGGCTGGCTTCGTAGTCGGCCAGGTTGCCTGGCGTCACAACATCCACGCCCGTGTCGATGATTTCCTCAACCGCGCCGAACTGCGACATAGCCTGATCGACGCCGTACTGCGCCATGGCCTTGATGACTTCGACGGAGCGATAGCCCATGTCGTACTCGCGCTGGGCGATGGACGCATGGATCACGCCGCCCTTGACGTAGTTGATGACGTCGGTGGTCGCGTCGAAGGCGACGAGCTTGATGTCGCCCGCGCGTCCCGCTTCGTTGATGGCAGTCGCCCAGGCAGGACCGTTGTAGGCGTAGACGCCGAACGCTCCGGCCAGGTCTGGGTTAGCCGAGATGACCGAGTTGCCAAGCTGGAGCGCGTTGGCAGCGTCCTCGCGGTCGTTGACCGGCTCCAGCGCTTCGATGCCTGAGCCGTCAATCGCGTCGAGGAAGCCATCGGTACGCTGCAGCGCGTTGAGCGCGGTGTCCGAGCCGCGACCGATGCCGACCTTGCCACCGTCGGGCAGCAGTTGCTTCATCGCTTCGCCCGCGATCTGTCCGGCGGTGTAGTTGTCGGTGCCGATGTAGACCAGCGAGGCGGAGTTCTCGACCGGCGGCGTGTCGAGCGTGGTGACGAAGATCCCCGCCTCAGCCGCGCGCTGCATGACCGGTTCGAGCGCGTTAGGGTCGGACGGAGCGATGGCGATGCCGGTCACGCCCTGCGCGATGTAGGTCTCCATCGCCTGGATCTGAGCAGCGACGTCCTCACGCGGCGGGACGAAGAAGATCACCTGGTCTTCGCCCAGTCCGAGGTCGCGCGCGGCGGCTTGCGTCCCGGTCTCGACATTCGACCAGTACGGCGCCACTGACTTGCCGATTACCACGATTTGCAGATCATCTTGCGCTTTGGCTTGCTGCGGTCCAACAAAGGGAAGCGCCAGCCCAGCAACGAGCACCAGCGCCATGAGCACAGCGAAAAAGTGTTTCATCGGTCCCTCCCGAAAAGTCTGTGTTTACGAGACATGGGCTTGCGATGACGGCTAACGCTTGGGATGAAAATGCGCTCCTTTCTCTTACGTGAGGCCAGCGCAACCTGTGCTAGCATGCGATCTGCGAGCGGCTGCCTCAGACTCTCCGCTCGGTGAAACGGCGCCGCAGGGTGTCATATACCACCGCGACGACCAGGACGATGCCCAAAATCACTTCTTGCAGATATGACGAAACATTTTCGAGCACCATGCCGTTTTGCATGACGCCGACGATGCCCGCGCCCAAGAGCGCGCCGAGGATCGTGCCCTCACCGCCGAACAGGCTGGTCCCGCCGATTACCGCAGCGGCGATCGCCCACAGCTCGTACGCGCTGCCGACGGTGGGCGTGCCCTGCCCAAGACGCGACGCGAGCAGCACGCCGGTCATCGCGCCCATCAACCCGCTGGTGCCGTAGCAGAAGATGCGCACCCGGTCGACGTTGATCCCGGAGAGACGGGCCGCTTCCAGGTTGCCTCCGACCGCGTAAATGCGGTAGCCGAGCTTGGTGCGGTTGAGGATGAATGAGACGATCAGCGCTATGATCAGCACGATGATGAAGGAGTAGGGGATTGAGTGCCAGTCTCCCTGGCCAAGCTGTAGAAAGCTGCGATAACGTTCGTCGTTATAGGGGAAAACGACCGGGTAGCCGCGCGTCGCATAGCTGGCGAGGCCACGCGCCAGGAGCCAAGTGCCCAGCGTAATGATGAATGGCGGGATGTTCAGCTTGGTGACGAATAGCCCGTGCCAGACGCCGAACGCGACGCCAACCAGCAGCGTGATCGCGATTGCCGGAATTGGCCCGATAGGATCGAGGCCGATCAGGTCCCACCCTTTGAGGATCAGCCACGCGCAGACGACGCCGGTCAGCGCGGTCAGCGAGCCGACGCTGAGGTCGATCCCTTTTGTGATGATGACCAGCACCTCGCCGATTGCCAGCATGCCGAAGGTCGCCACGAAGCGCATGATGATTGCAACGTTGTTGGGCTGCGCAAAGACATCCGAATTCCGCCAGTAGAAGAAGATACAAAGCAGCAAAAACGCCATCAAGACGTTTAGCTCGCGGAAACTGGCAAACGAGAATCTGCCACGCTGTGTTTTCGCTCGCTCAACTAGAGAGGCCATGATCCCTCCGCTATGAGGTCAGTTAATTAGTTGGAGCCGGAGCACGCAGGCCGCCGGAGCAAGGAGCAGAGTAGGACGAAAATACATATGGGTGGCGGTAATGGGCTGCTCATGGTGTTATGAGAGCAAGCGTCAGGGTCAAGTGACGCCGGAAAGTACGCTCTTGGGCCATGCACTAATTAATAGCTTAGCCGTATTCTCGCAAAAGTCAATCAAATCGCAAGCGGTTGCAGAAAATTTTGCACGCGAACAGGATAAAGGAACAACCTGCCGGTCGAGCGCGCCTCGACCGGCAGGTTGCGTTTGTAGAACCGTGATGTCGATGTGAAACGTACTAGGTGCGCTGAAGCTGAGTAGCTTTGACCTGCTGTTCAATCCAGGGATACGTGCGCTCGATGCCCGCTTTGAGGTCGAACTGCGCGCGCCAGCCGAGCGAGTAGATCCGCTCGTTGCTGAAGTTGCGCGCGTGCACGCCGACCGGTCCGTCGATGTGCTTGACGTTGATCTGCTTGCCCGCCACCTCGGCGACCGTCGCCACCAGTTCGTTGACCGACACGTACTGCGGCGAGCCGATGTTCACCGCGCCTTGCAGGGCGGAGTGCATCAGCCGGAAGATGCCGTCCACCATGTCATCGACGTAGGTGTAGGAGCGAATCGCCGAGCCGTCGCCCCAGACCTCGATCGTGCCGCCGTCCTCGACCTCGGCGACCTTGCGGCAGATGGCTGCTGGCGCTTTCTCGCGCCCGCCGCGCCACGTGCCCTCCGGACCGTAGCAGTTCTGGAAGCGGGCGATACGCACCGTCATACCGCGATTGCGCTCGTAGGCCATTGCCATGCGCTCGGCGTAGAGCTTCTCCCATCCGTACTCGTTGTCCGGGTTGGCGGGGATGGCTTGCGCTTCAGTCATTTCCGGCTCGCCGGGCTGCATGTCGCGATAGACGCACACCGACGAGGAGAAGAAGTAGCGCGGCACGCCCATCTGCGCGGCGTGGTGGACCATGTGGATGTTGATCAGCGCGCTGTTGTGCATGATCTCGCACTCTGCGGAGTGGATGAAGCCCATGCCGCCCATGTCCGCCGCGAGCTGGTAGACCTCGTCGAACGTCCCGCTGTTGAGCGAGAGCGCCTGCTGGCAGTTTGCCTCTTCGCGCAGGTCGAGCTGCAGGAACTCGTCGGCCTGGGTCGGTGCGAACTCATGCTGCTTGATGTCGACCCCGCGCACCCAGTACCCTTCGCGTTTCAGTTTCTTGACCAGGTGCCCGCCGATAAACCCACCGGCACCGCATACGAGCGCTGTCTTCATCGTTTTGTGCTCCAATATCCTCTGAATGATTGCAGTCTAAGCGTAACGTGTAAGGACGTTTGCTTCAACGATCGCTACGTGGCGGCAAGGCGCTATTCCGTTCGTGCAATCGGCGGTGGCTCGACACTGATCGTTGCAATTTCCAGCAGGCCATCGCCAGACGCGCGGCCCTCACCCGGCACGGGAGTGAGATAATCGCCTGTGGCATTGTCTCGCAGGCCGATTGCGACGGTGTACTCTCCAGGGGGAGTATGCCCAAGCAGACGGAACGCGCACTGATCGAAGTACACGATCTCGCCCCGGCGCCAGTTAGCGATCGGGTGATCGCCCAGGCGCGGAACATCCTCGCAGGTGTACGACTGCCCGCCCGTATTGTCCGTCATGCGATAGACGCGGGTTAGATCGCCGTTGGCGATCTCCTCACGCACATACCAGTTCACCGAGGGCAGAAACACCGCTCCGGCGGTTGCTGTCGCTGGCCCGTTGTACTGGATCACCTGGAACGTGCTATTGAAGACGCCAAGGTTGCGCAGGCAAGTCTGGGCGCGGGGCAGGTCTGTGTTCACGACCATGTGCTGCGCCGTGCTGGCGGTCTGCGTGAGAAACTTGCCGGATGAATCTGCCGGCAGCCAATCGAGCGTTATGTCCAGCGGGCCGCTGAGCGCACTGCCGCTTTCCGCGCAATTCGGAATCGCCATCTCGACCGCGACGATCTGATCTGGTTCCCACCGGGGGGGCGGGTAGACGCCATCGTGGGGGATGATCTCGCAGGTGGTGGACGCTCCGTTGCTGTCCTCAATGGCCACGCGCGCTACATAGTTCAGCGTGGGCGTTTCCGCGACCTGCATGTATGCGGTCAAGCGCAAGATGCCATCTTCGCCGGCGGCGATCTCATAGCCGCGCAGGTGCGGTACATCTGCCGGAATGGCTGAAATATCATCCACGCGCGTTACGCTGTTTTCATTGGCAAGCGCTTCGAACTTCTCGGCGGAAAATACCGACCGCGCAGGGTGTTCGATGACCTCTGGCACAATGTTCCACACTACTACCACGATCCAGACCAGCGCCCATGCCCAGCCGATCCACTGCCAGGGCTCCCGGCGGGCGATCAGACGTGACCATTCGCTCAGGGCGCGCTGCCACCGCTGCGGCACAAGCGATTGCCAGCCAATCGCCAGCATCACCGCCATCGCGGGCAGTCCAGAGATGTAGTAGCGTAAAGGCGTATGCGTTTTGTCGGGGGTCAGATCGCTGACCAGGTTGGCACGTAGCAGTACCAGGACGAACGCGGTCAGCGCGTAGACAAGCAGCAGCCCGCCCACGATCAGTTGGCGCGTATTGCGGCGGATCGCGGCGCCGATCATGTGAACGGCGAACAGCAGCAGTCCGAACACGCCGCCCAACGTATACAGCCACAGCAGCTTCTGGCGCTGGAGCGGAAACGAACTGGTGTAGTCGTAGTTGGTGTCGCGCAGAGTATTGACGAAATTGGTGGTGTTAAGGTCTTCGATCCGCTCTAGCGCCATGCTGAAGCTGTTCTGATAGCGTCCAATTACGCTGCCATAGCGCGTATAGTTGAAAATACTGATCGCGATGATTCCTATCGCCAACACGACCACGCCGCCCAGCAGCAGCCGGGTTGTGCGCGATCGGGGATTGGAAACCATATGTCGCAGCAGGAGGTAAGCGAGCAGCGCGACTGTGGCGAAGATTAGCACATAGCCGTTGGTCTTGGTGAGCGGTCCAAGAATCGCAGTAATGATAGTCCCCGCCAGATCGACCGGGCGAAGAGTGTCTGCACGTAGCAGGCGCAGCGCGAAAAACAGGTTGGCGCTGCTGATCAGGAACAACAGGCTTTCACCGCTGATGAACACTGATAGGCCGAATATTTGTGGCTGGAAGGCGACGAACGTCGCGGCGAGGAGAGCCGTAGTGTGGCGAATAGCAGCCAGGCGCGTGGCGAAATAGACAAATGTCGTCATACCGAGCGCGAACAACAAGTTTAGCAGGCGCAGGCTGTAGCCCGCAGCAGGCGTGCCGCCGGGCGGCAGATTGTACTCAGTTGTCAGCACATACGGGTAGATTGTCGACACCGCTCCCTCGCAGACTATACCAGGATGCAGCCCTGGTGGTACGGGATCGCCATCGTCCAGCAACGCGACCAGCGGCAGCGCGGCGTAGGAGAACAGCGGCGGTTGCGTGGCCTGCGAGATGTCGGCGTCGCGCTGCGCGCCTTCGTAGTCGCTGCGCGAGGGTAGCCGCCCGTTATCCGCCAGGAAGCGCACAACCGAGAAATAATCGGGTTCGTGGCCCAACCACAACGGCTGCGCAACCGCAGCGACTATGCCGATGATGATCTGCGCAGTGAGCAGAATCCCCAAGCTAATTCGTTGCGATCGCGTCATTG
>CAZVCM010000096.1:0-3085 GCA_964626105.1 uncultured Thermoflexus sp. | reverse complement strand
GGTGCACGACGCCACAGGTGAACCAACACCGGCACCCGGCTCGCGCTGCTAATGACGGTGCCTGCGCTGGCGCCCGAGAGACCAAACTGGGCTACCAGCAGCACGCCGATGGTAATTGTAAATGCTGCGCCGGCGCTGTCCACCCAAAAGAGCAGTTGAGTTTGCCGCAGCACGCGCAGCCCGATGGTCCAGCTTGCAGTCAGCGCGGTGATGACAGGCAAGAGCGCGAGGTATGGGAGCAAGTGGACATATTCGCCATAACGACCATCATACAGCAAATCAAATATAGGCATGCCGAAGAGGGATAATGCGAGCCAGTACACGGCAGCGCAGCCGGACGATAAGATCGTGTACAGGATGAGATCGCGGTATAGCACGCGCTCTCCTCGCTCGGCATGGCGGCGGGTGACCCATGGCAGGAAAACCAGGTTGAATGCTGTCAGGAGCTGGGTGACGGGGTTGATAAGGTTTTGCATGGCTTTCAGCCCGCCGGTGTCGGTCAGGCCGAGCAGGCTCCCAGTCAGGATATTGTAACTCTGGTTCGTCAGCCAGAATAGGACTCCGGCAAGCATTACCCATTTTCCGTAAGCCCAGTTCTCCCTGACCACTTGCGCGAGCCGGATTGGGGCTGGTTCTTGCTCATCTTCAAGTTGAGCGATCTGACCGATGACGCCCGCGATGGCGCCCGCGACGCCAATGGCTGCGAGCGCGCTGAACGGCGTCAGGACGCTCGCGCGATGCAAGGCGTACACGGCGACGATCTGCACGCCTGCGTAGACGGTTGTGCCGATCACAGCGTGCCCGATACGCTGCACGACATACCACTTGCGCCGCACATACCAGAAGTAGAGGATGGCCCCCTGCGCGAGCGCTAGCCCAAGCAAGGCTTCGCCTAGCGCGCGATTCCCTGCAAGCCACACGATCGCACCGACCGGTAGGCTCAATCCACTGACAACCACCATCCAGTGTAGTTGCAGGCGCGCAATACGTTGGGTGTACGTTTTCAGGCTGTGCCGGTATTCGGCGCTGCCCAGGATGGTGAACGGCTCCAGCAGCAGGGCGTTGTGGAAGCTTGCCAGAAGCAGCAGAATCGAATAGGCGTAGGTGAACGCACCGTAGTTGTTGGAGAGCATCCAGCGCCCGAGCAACACGCTGACAACGAAATTGCTACCGGAAAAAAGCAGTTGATCTGACACCGCCAACGCGAGTTTCGCCAGGCGCTGCTGATTATGCGAGTCGAGGATGCGCGCCCACCAATTTCCTGGCTCGCGGTTCTTTAGGAATCGGTTGGCATTCATGAAGAGGCAGACGGCTTTGTGGGCTGCGGCGCAAAGGCGGCTTCGTCAGGCGATAGGATGCCCACACTGACCAATTGCTCCAGGATTCCGCGCATGCTGCTATCGAAGTTCCATCGCTGGATGTGCTCCTGAATAGCCGGATCTGGCGTGGTGTGAGGTGTTTGCAGCCACCGGGCGAGAAGCGCACTGAACGCGGCGACATCGGTTGGGTCGAAGATATCTCCTGTCTTGCCGGGAATGATCAGTTCTTCCGCGCACCCGGCGTATTTTGAGCACAGCACCGGCAGCCCGGATGCCATCGCCTCGTTAACCACCAGCCCCCATACATCCAGCAAAGTGGGGAGCACCAGAAAATTTGCAGCGGCGTAATACGCAGGTAGTGCGTCAGGTGGAACGGGGCCGACAAACACGACATTCTGCGCATCGAGCGAGACCGCCAGTGCCTCAAGCTCTGCGCGCTGGTTGCCGCCACCAACCAGCATGAGCGTGTTGGCTTGTTGGAGCGTTCGCGGCAGGGCAGCCCAGGCTTCAATCAGGTGGTGTATCCCTTTCGGGTAGAGCAGATTGGCAACGCAGAGCGCAGCTTTCCCCGTGATGCTGTGCTTCGCGCGCACGGCATGAAGATCGGCTGCTTGACGCGCGTTGCGCCAATATTCATTATCGACGGCCTGCTTCAGAATACTTATTTTCCGATTGTCCACACCCAGGCTTTGCAGATACCACCTGGCTGCCTGCCCATAGGCGAGGAACCCGGCCGCGCGCCGTGACAGAAAGCGGCGTAGGAATCGTTGAGGACGATTGGCAAACTGCGCTCCATATGTGATTTCGCCGCTCCAGACGATCAGCGGCTTGCGGAACAGTGCGCAGTACACCCACGCTAGTAGTGTGCGGAAGCCAAATTCGCCCGAGATTACAGCATCGGGCCGGTTCCGCAGCAGGGCAGGGAGCACGGCAGCCGGTAGGTGAACAAGACGTTCCCGCTCCCGGCTTCTCAGGTAAAACGCAAAACTTCGCATAACCTGCACTTTCACGTTCGGCAGATCATGCAGGCCGTCCCAGAGACGGTGTGGCTCTTTGCGCGTGCTGAGGTATGCCGCTACCGCCAGCCGGGGATGGCGCCCCAGTAGCTCAAAGATCGGACGCCGGTAAGGTGGGAGTTCGTTGGTGAGGAGCGCGACCTTCTTCACAGTTTCCCTTTTACCGGAAGGTGACATCTGCATCTGAAAACGGCATAATCTTTACGCTTCATAATGTTCGACTCAGTCGGAATATTACATGACAGGACCGGACTCATGGCATTGCCTAAACGCGATTCCTGGGTGATACGAAACGCGAAGCGTCTGCTCACTGTGTTACGATCGCCACGCCAGTTCAAGCATTTTCCGACGTGGTTAATGTCTTTCCGACCTGGATATGCGCTCGCTACTCCGCTACCCTGGCTTAACTTTGATGCTATCGACTATCTGAAACTGCGCGCCGTTGCGGGCTGGCGGGTATTTGAGTATGGCAGTGGCGGCTCCACGCTGTTTTGGCTGAAATGCGGCGCCGACGTCGTGTCGGTTGAGCACGATCCGCAATGGCATACCATTCTTCAAGAGCGCTTAGTCCATTCTCCGCAGGTCGATTACCGCCTTGTGCTGCCAGAGTCAGGCGACCTGTGCGAGCGGGGCGAGGAAGCCATCTCTCGCCCGGATTGTTACCGGTCTAGCAACTGGCAATATGAGGGCATGAACTTCCGGTGCTATGCGAGCCAGATTGACGAATTCCCCGACCAATATTTTGACCTC
>CAZVCM010000095.1:0-13631 GCA_964626105.1 uncultured Thermoflexus sp. | reverse complement strand
TCGCGCAGGTCACAGTAGAAGCCACTGAGGAAGGCGCCGACGAGCCCACCGACGAGCCCGAGCCGACCGAGACGCCGACCGCTCGCCCCAGCGCTACCGCACGCGTGACTCCTGAGGCAACCGCTGAGGAAACCGAGGAGCCGGTCTCCGCTGCGGCTGTTACCGAAGAGGGCGTGGGCGCTGAACCGACCGAGGAAGCGGCTCCAGAAGCGACCGCCACAGACAAACCCGAGCCCGCCGAAGAAGTGACGCAGGAAGCGACCGCGACGGACGAGCCGGAACCCACCGAGGAAACCGCGCCCACTGCTGAAGTGGAAGCCACTGACGAGCCAACGGCTGAGGTGACCGACGTCGAGCCGGACTCCACCGAAGAGGCAAGCGAAACGCCTGCTATCGAAGCCACTGTCGAATCAGAGGAAACGGCTGTTCCTGAAGAAACGCCAGAAGATACCGGTGCTTTGGGGAGCGTGGCGCTGATCGGAAACGTGCGGATTGTCGAGGACCGGCGCACCATCCCGCTAATCGATGCTGAGGTCACGTTCGCGTATGAGTCCGCCGAGAACGCTGCGCGCAATCAGACACTGCAAACCACGACCGACGAGCTCGGCCAGTTTGCCTTCGAGCCGATCGAGCTACACGAAGATGACAACATTCTGTTGACAATCAGCGCGCTGGGCTACACGACGCAAGAGATCGAGTTGAGTGGCGCCGACGCGTACTCGTTGCCGGTCATCAACCTGATTCTGCTGCCGCTCGCCGCGCCGACGCCCATACCGACCGCTACTCCCACCGCGACACCGGTCCCAGTCGAGCCAACAGCCACACCCACGCCCGAGCTGCCACCGACCACCTACTCCAGCGGCGCGCCGATTCTACAGCTTGCCTACGCGGGTCGCGCGTATGAGCCGCTCGGCTACCAACTCTGCCAGCCGGGCGCGGATGGCGCTCTGTCCGACTGCGTTCAGGAGCCGACCGGCACCACAGCCCGTCGGCGCCTATCCCTGATGCGCGGTGCGGCGGCCCAGCTTCTGATCGCCGGAGACGAGCGGCCCGTTGACGTTCGCATCGAGTATCTGACCGATACCGGTGTGCAGACGGGCCAGCCCGAGGAACGCATCGGCGATAACATCATTCTGTTCACGGTGACGCCAGAGCCAGGACACTACATCCTCGCGGTGCGTGTGGTGTGGGAAGCGCAGCAAGCGACCTACTACTTCCGTGTCGCGGTTGACGGCTAAAACCTAAGCCCATTGGGCTTCATAGCACGGTGTGAAGCGGTGGCTACAACCGGTGGGTAGTACACCGCTTCCATGTTAGAATCGGGTAAGGGAGGCTCTATGAGCACGACAACTGTCCAGCCAAACCCGGTTAAGAAGCACCGGCGTGATGTCCGATGGAAGATCGTCGCGCCTATTACGCTGGCAGCGCTCGTCATCATCGCGATTGGCGTGGTGTTCATCGTCGGCGTGGCGACCGACGCGCTCGTGTTTGAGCAGGTCACCGTGGTCAGTGTCTGCCTCGCAACGCCATTCATCCTGCTGCCGCTGGTATTGTTGTGCGTGGTGCCATACCTCATTGCGGCGGTGCTGGCCATTGGTGTGGGACAGGGCTACGCGCGGACGCGGCCGGTCATCCGGTCGGCGCGCCGCTTCACCGAGCGCGTTACCGCACGCACGCACCAGACGATGCCGCGCCTCGCCCGCCCGCTGATCAGCCTGAACACGCGCCTTGCCCGTTGGGAAAACACGCTGGTTGGCTGGCAACGATCATCCTTAGGTGCAGGAAAGGACGAGACTCATGAGTGAAGCGAGCGGTACGCAACGAGGGACGCAGGGACAAAGCGGCGTTGAAGAGCAGATGGACAATCTGCTTGAAATGTTTGAAGAGCAAGAAGCGCAGGTGTGGGCTTACGCGTTCGGCGCGATTATTGCGGTTCTCATCGGTCTGATTGTCGCCTACTACGCCGCGCAGTCGATGCGCGAAAACCGTAAGAGCACCATCGACCGCCTGCGCGACTCCGTACGCGAAGGACTAGGTCTATGACAGAAAAACTCCCAAGCTTGCCCGATACGAGTTTTCGGACGCGCGCGATGTTGGTCGGCGGCGTGGTTGGCCTGGTTGTCGGCTTGCTAGCCGCGCACCTGTACACCCGTGCTGCGGAAGAGAACATGCGCGTAGAACCGGGCAAGATCGGCACAATGGACGCAGTGCGGATCGGGATCGCGCTGATGGCAATCGTCCGGCAGATCACGGACATGGCGTCCCACGGCGACAAAGCCTGATCCCGCCTCGATAACGCAGCGCGACAGCGCATGGTACCCCGGCCGCATTACGATCGCTCTCACCGGTCAGGCCGGGTGATCATGCGCATTCGTGTGTTATGAACTCAAGCGCCCGCGCCCTGTCACACCACCTGACACACCGTCTAGCGCGCGCCGCCCCAGGGCTGGCGCATTTCGGCGTGCTGATGTTTGTGGTTGCGAGCCTCATCCCTGCCCCGCCCCGTATCACTCTCGACCCACCACAGATCGTCATCACCAACAACCCTGCGATCTGCGTCCACACGCGCCTGACTGATGAGGTTGAGGAATGGAAAATCCAGCGCACGCTCGCGATGGTGCGCGAGATGGGCGCGCCAACCATTGTCGAATACTTTCCCTGGCCGTACGTCGATCGCGGTGAGGGCCGCTACGACTGGGGCTATGCCGACCGCATCATCCGTCACGCCGAGAATCAAGGGCTGCGCGTGATCGCGCGATTGGGGCTGGTTCCTGCCTGGGCACGCCCGCCCGCCGAAGAACGCGTCACGTCGCTCACGTACCTGACCGAAGATACCTTTGACGAGTTCGCAGCGTTTGTCGGCGCTTTTGTGGCACGCTACCGGGGACGGGTCCATGACATCATCATCTGGAACGAGCCGAATCTCAGCCTGGAATGGGGCGGGCGCGCGCCGGATCCCGAAGCCTATGCCGAGCTGCTACGCGTGTCATACGCCGCCGCGCACGCCGCAAACCCGGATGTCCGCGTACTTGGCGGCGCGCTCGCCCCAACGCTAGAAACGAGCGGATCCGCTATGAGCGATCTGGCGTTTCTGGAGCGGCTCTACGAGGCCAGTGCGGCGCAGTCGTGGGACGCGCTGGCAGCGCACACTTACGGCTTCACCGCGCCCCCCGACGAGCAGCCCGATCCTGACACGATAAACTTCCGGCGCGTGGAGTTGCTGCGCGAGATCATGGTGCGGCATGGCGACGCGGACACGCCGATCGTGATCACGGAGAGCGGCTGGAGCGACGACCCGCGCTGGACCAACGCCGTGCGTCCTGGTCAGCGCATCGCCTACACGCTTGACGCGTTCGAGCAGGCGGCAGCGTGGCCGTGGGTGGAAGCTGCGTGTATCTGGAACTTCCGCATCCCAGCGGACCAGGCCAACCGCCGCGACGCGTATTTCTCGCTAGTGTCGTCGGACTTTGTGCGCAAGCCGATCTACGAGGCGATCCAGGCGTACGCGCGCGGTTGGGAGTCGCCTTACACGCCATGAGTCGCACGCTGCCCCTGCCTCGCTGGACCCGCGCGCTTAAAGCAGGGTCGCGCCAGCATCCGCGTCTGACCTTCGCGCTCCTGGCCGCCCTCGCCGCCGCGATCGCGCTGTGGACGCTGACCCGTCCCGGCATGCCGCTCGGCCCAATTGACCTGACGTGGCACAGGATGCAGGTCAACAAGGATTTCTACGTGGGAATCGACCCGAGCTATCCGCCTTTCGCCGAATGGACGCCAGACGCCATTGTCGGCATCGAGCCGGATATCGCGCGCGAGCTAGGCGCCCGAATGGGCGTCGAGACCTCAATCCTGATCATGGGCTACGACGGGCTGTATGACGCGCTGTACACCGGCGAAGTAGACCTGATCCTCGCCGGGCTGCGCGCGGACCCCCTCTATGCCGAATGGGTGCACTACTCGCCGCCTTATTTCGACGCCGGGCAAGTGTTGGTGTCCCGCGCGGACGCGCCTTATAAGACGATGGACGCGCTCAACGGCAAATGGCTGGCAGTGGAGATCGCCTCGGCAGGCGATCAGGCGGCGCAGCGCTGGCAGCGGCGGCTCGACGCGCTCCACATCCGGCGCGTGATGCTACCCGAAGAGGCGCTCGCCGCGGTCGAGGCAGGCGAGGTCGATGCCGCGCTAGTCGATACAATCAGCGCGCGCGAGTATTTGCAGGGCCACCCTGGCCTGGTGCGCGCCGCCGAAACCACCGCGCCCGACGAGTATGCGATCGCCATGCGCGACGCCAATTACCGGTTGATTGACGCGGTTGAGAAAGCGCTGGCAGAAATGCGCGCTGACGGTACACTCAACGCGATTATTGAGCGATGGCTCGGCCCAAGCGCGCCCGCGCAAGGAGAATCTGATGCACCTTCGTAGTGTGCAAGACGTTCAGTCCTCGAAAACGGATCACGGGGAGACGATTTACGAGACGGTCGGGCACAGCGCAGGCGGCGCTACCAGCCACAGCCTTGCGCAGATTGATCTCGCGCCCGGCTGTGCGTCGCTGCCGCACTTTCACCCTGTGGCTGAGGAAACCTATCACATTCTGTCGGGTGCAGGTGAGATTGAGATCGATGGCGAGCGAGCGCCGGTCAAGCCAGGGGACAGCCTGTCTATTCCACCGGGCGCGGTGCATCAAATCATCAACACGGGCGCTAACAACCTGATCTTCCTGGCGGTGTGCGTCCCGGCGTGGACGCCAGACAACAGCGTGTTTCTTGACTGACTGCGGCGCGGCTAATGCCCGCCCGATGCGAGGCGATCCAGCAGGCGGAACATATGCCGCAGCACTGCGTGCTGGTTCATCCCGCCGACCGCGCACAACAGCCATACCACCGCCTGCTCCATCGGCTCTGCCGCGCCGGGCCGGATTACATCCTGGTTGACAACGGCGTACAGGAGGAGCATCAGCAGGCCCATCACCGCGCCCAGCGGCGGGTTGAACACGTACCAGCTCACATGCAGCGGGTCGAAATCGCGCAGGTGCGTCGTGTGCCGCTCAAGAGTGAAAAAACCGGACACCAGCGCGCCTAGCACGCCGAACATCACCGGATAAAACACGGTCGCCACACCATCAGCCGGGAACAAACCAACCCGCGCAATAACACTTTGTCCGGTGAGCGCGACGATCGTCCACACCACGCCCCACGCCAGGTAATATTTCAGTAGCCGGGGCCGGTGGTACTTGATATCCGCCTCGACCTTGCGCCAGCGGTTGAGATCGGCCCGAATCCGGTTGTAGATCGCCCGCGCTTCATCAAAGTTCTCGCGGCTCTCAAGCAACAGCCCGCTCGCGTCACGTAGCTCTTTCAGGTACGTGTCGGTGTCGTAACGGTCACCGCGCACGTTATTGATCAATTCCTCATGTAACGTCTCGATCTGCTGCCATAACTGAGCTACGCTGGCGTCCAGCACGAGTTGAGCGAGCAGTTCCGGATTGGACGGGCGGGCCGGGGTCAGCCACTTCCTTGCTTCCTCGCGTATCCTACCGTTTCCAAACACATCGCCCTCTGAGGCGGCGTATGTTGCCTCGGGTTGCTGCTCCGTCGCTGAGGGATCGTATACCAGCCCACCTTCGCGCGGTTCTTTGAGATCAGGCGCATCCTCGATCTCATTCGGTGGCTGAATCGCACCAATCAGCGGGCCGGGCGATTCGAATATCGGGCGTTCAGCCGCGAACTCCTGCGGCGGCACAAACCCGGACACGCTTGGCTGCGACTCGAGGTCTTCGCTGTCCAGCGGCGGCTCGATGTCCTTGCCGACCATAATCGAGCGCCCCTTGCCGCGCAGCGATGCGCGTGTCGATCTGGATATCTCGCTCTCAGGCATGCGCCACCTCGCGGGCCAGCGCCCGATACTCTTCGGCAACAATATGTTTCGGCAGATATTCGAGCATCGAAAGCCCCGCAACCGGCGCTTCCGGCACAACATCGTCAAAATAGATCAACGTGCGAAACATCTTCCGTCCAAACACCTGTCGCAGCTCCTCAACCACTTCTTGCGCGTGAGATGACGCCGGGCGATACATCGTGCCGAACAAACCGCCAAGCGCCAAGTCCGGGTGCAGGCTGCGCCGGATTCGCACAATCGTTTCCATCAACGCCCGCACGCCGCGCATGGCCAGGAACTGGCACTGCACTGGGATCAACACCTCGTCAGCGGCGACCAATCCATTCGCCGTCAGTACGCCTAAACCCGGCGGCGTATCGATCAGCACCGTGTCAAACGGGATGCGGCTGCGCTCCAGCGCACGGCGCAAACGATGCGCTTGATCAGTCTCGCTCACCAATTGCAGCTCGGCGGCAGCGAGGTCGATGCTGGCGGGGATCAGAGCGATTTCCGGGCGGACGCGGCGAATCACCCTTGCGAGCGAGATGTGGTCGTACACCAGCAGCGAATACGCGCTGCGCCCAATGTCATAGCTATCGAGCCCAAAAGCCGCTGTCAGCCCACCCTGCGGATCCAGGTCAACGAGCAAGACGCGCTGCCCTTGCTCTGCCAGCGCTACGCCAAGATTCATCACTGAGGTGGACTTGCCGACGCCGCCTTTCTGGTTGGCGACCACCAGCGTCCGCGCCATGCCATGCCATCCAAACCTAATACCAACCTGGCCGCATTATAGCATGAACTGTCTGCGCGGGGAATTGAGGGGAAAACGCAAAGGATCAACCCATCGCGGCGTCGTCATTCGCGATAGCGCGAGGCGGCGGGCCGTCATACTCGGACCGGCGTGGATCGATCGCGCGCAGCGGGCGCTCGCGCGTCTGCTCCTCGCGGATCTGCGCCACCAACCCTGGCACGCGCGCCATGATGAAAAAAGCGTTGCCCAGTTCTGGCGCAATGCCGAGATCGACCAGAATCGCGGCGATAGCCCCGTCCACATTGACCGGCAGCGCGCGCCCGGTCTGCGCTTCGAGCGCCTCAGCGACAAGGCGAACGCTCCGCACGCCCGGCCCGCTTACACCTGCGATGTCCGCCAGTTCGAACAAGCGCGCTGTGCGCGGATCGGCGGTGTGGACGCGATGCCCAAAGCCAGGCAAACGCCGTCCGGCGGCGCGATATTCCTGAACCACGTGCGCCCCGGCGTCTGGCAGCGCGTTTTCGTCGCCGCGCGCGTGATCGAGCACACGCATCACCAGCCGCATGCAATCCTCGATCGCGCCGCCATGATGACGGTTAATGCTCAATACCCCTGCCGCGATGGCCGCATTAAGCGGTGCACCCGTATTTGCTGACGTGCGCGCTGCTAGTGTCGAAGGCGTCACCGCACCATGATCGACCGACGAGACCAGAATCGCGTCCAGCAAGCGCCCGACCTCCGGCGAGGGGAGCTCCCCAGTCAGCGCCAGAAAAATCGCTTGCGCGAACGTTACGCGTCCCATCAGTTCGTCGATGCGGTAACCGCGCAGCCGGATTTCGTTCGGCGCGATATCGGTGATCGCGGTCTTCCAGCGGCTCTCTTGCTCGGCCATTACCCTCTCTCCCGTGGCACGATCCCCAGCCGCGCCAACACGTCGTATGTCGCGCGCGGAACGTCGTCAAACGCCTCAACAACCGTGGCGCCTGCCTCGCGCAGCCGCCGGACCTTGCCCTCGTACGTCCCGCGCTCGCCCTCAATAATCGCACCCGCGTGGCTGAAGCGCGTGCCACTGCGCGCGCTCCGCCCGCCAATGTAGGCGATCACGGGTTTGGTCAGCGCGCCCGAGTCGATCAGGTCCGCGACCCGTTCCTCTTGCGAGGTGCCGATCTCACCAAATAGCACAATCGCACGAGTGGCCGGATCATGCTCAAACAAACGCATGATCTCGGGATGCGGCAGGCCGACGATCGGATCGCCGCCGACATGCACCAGCGTCGATGTCCCGATCCCTGCGCGCGCGAGGTAATACGCGATGCTGGTCGTAATGCCCCCACTCCGGCTGCTGACGCCAACTGGGCCAGAGAAGAACCACTCGCGCGCGCTGGCCGCCCGGCCACCCATCATGCCCAGCACAGCTTGCTCGGGACTAAGCACGCCAAGCGTGTTCGGCCCAACAAAGCGCGCCCCGGCGCGATCGGCTGCGTCCGCGATCTCCAACACATCGTAGATCGGCACGCGGTCCGGCACGATCACCAGCAGCTTGACGCCCGCCGCGACTGCTTCCAGCGCGGCGCTCTTGACCAGCGGCGCAGGGATGAACAGCACGCTGGCATCAAGCGGACCAACACACCCCCACGCCTCAGCGACCGTGTCAAACACCGGCACGCCCTCGACTTCGCCGCCGCCTTTGCCGGGTGTCACCCCGGCGACGACTTGCGTCCCATACGCGCGCATCAACCGCGTGCGTGCCATGCCTTCGCGCCCGGTGATGCCCTGCACCAGCACGCGCTGCGTCTTGTCAGTCAGAATTGCCATCAGTCGCCTCGCCGCGCTGCGCCGCCTGGCACGCTCCAAGTCCTGGGAGCGGCAGATGCACATACCCGCCCCGGTTTCCCTCGAAATAGCATTCCACTTCGCACGCCAGGCACTCGATACAGCCACCGCGCCGGGCTTCTTCGCGCGTGATGTTCAGCACCGGCACCTCGCCGTCGAGCGAAAGAATCTGCGGAACGCACGTTTTCACGCAGACCTTCGTCGCGCAATCGCGGCAGAGCGCATGATCATACGTCACCGTGCCGCCGGTGACCGTCTCAAACGTGTATGGCTCCTGTGGCTCACGGTCGGCGTAGGTGCTCACCGCCGCTTCGATCACCGTGGTATCTGCGATCAGATCGCGCAGGCGTGAAGCGCAGAACTCCGGTGAATCATCTTTGCCGTATCCCTCGATCGGAACCGGCAGCCAGGGCTGTGCCCGCTCCAGAATGGCAATCGCCTGCTCCTCGGCGTTGCCACCCAGGCGGATGACCGCGGGAACCGTCAGCGGTTCCTCAAGAAACGCTTTGACCAGCGCGCGGGCAGAATGAAACTGTTCCTGGCTGGCGACGCCGCTCCCGCTGGCGAAGTAGCCATCGATTCCCTGCTGGCTGAGGATGATCCGCGCCGCGCGATAGACCTTGCTGGCCGGTGGATTGCCACTTGTATCGACAAAGTTGCTGATGCGTAAGCCCTGGGCGTGCAGCGCGTCCATGCTCATCATACTGCCGCCGCCACCCGCTCCGTGAAAGCCGACCACGCCTTCGCCTCGCGAAAAGCCCTGCGCCATCTGAATGAAGAAGAACGTCCCGCGATAATCGCCGCGCTCCACATCCCACGCGATGCGCTCCAGCGGCGTCGGCGGGCGATCCAGCTCCCGCGCGAAGGGAATGTCGAGCGCTGGCTGGCGATACACGGCGTAATCATCGATCGTGAAGCGGCAATCCGCCGCCACCAACCGCCCGTCGCCCGTCAGCGCGAGCGGGTTAATCTCAGCGGCGCGGGCGTCGTGCTGCCGGGCGGCGTCGTACAGCTTTGGCAGCAGATCGCCAAGCTGGAGTAGCAGCTTGCCGTTCACGCCGGTTCGCCGCGCCAGATCGCGCGCTTCAAAGTCCCGCAGCCCGAGACGGATATCGATCGTGTGCCGCGCAACGCGCTCCGGATGCTGGCGGGCGATCTCTTCCACGCCAGAGCCGCCGAGGCTACTGAAGATCATGACTGGCGCGCGCGCCTGATCGTCGATGATCACACCCGCGTAAAACTCCCGCACGATCGCCAGCCGCTCCACCACCAGCACGCGCTCCACCGGAAACGCGCCAATCGACAGGCCCAGGATGGCATGCGCCGCGTCCGCTGCTTCGTCGGGCGTGTCCGCAAAGCGAATTCCCCCGAGCGCCGCACGCCCGGTTACCCACGCCTGCGCCTTGACCACCACCGGGCCGCCGATCGCTTCCGCAACCTGCCGCGCTTCGTCCGGTGTGGCGGCAACATCCCCGCGCGGCACAGCGACCCCGGCCTGCGCCAGCAACTCACGGCCCTGGTATTCGTGCAGCTTCGCCATGTGCTACTCGCTCGCTTCCACCGGGCGGACGGCGAGATCCGCGTACGCCGTGTGGCTGCCATGCCATGTGGACAAACCAATTTGCCCGCTTGCGTAAGGCGCTGGATCGGTCCAATCGAGCGCAGCACGCACACCCGCACCCTCAGCTTCAACTGTCAGACCATCGCCACGTGCGGCAACGCGCAGCGTGTACCGCTCGCCGTGCCGCCAAGCGAATGGCGCCGACGCGACCTGTTCATACACGCCGCCCGCCTTGCGATAGAGCGCCAGCGTGCCATCCGGCGCGAGCCCGGCGGCGTACGAGCGCTGCGCGCCCTGGACGCGCACATTCGCGCAGTGATGCGCGCCAATCAGCGGCGTAATGGTCACCTCAAGCGTATAGTCCCGCCAGGTAATGTCGCCGGTGTAAAGCTCGCACAGGCCAGGCCCGCTGCCATGAAGATTCCCATTTTCCAGCCGCCAATACCCGCGCAGTCGAGTCCACTGGCTGAGCGTGCTGCCCTCGTGCTGCTCCCGCGCGAAGTCGATCGTATAGTCTGGCGCGCCAGACCAGTCAAGCGATCTGAGATGGAACGCGCCGATTTCCCAGTTCGCGCCCAGGTTGCGAACAACCACACCCGCTTGAGACAGGCACGCGCCTTCCAACCGGGGAATCTGCCATGAAAGCGACTGCCATTGGTCGGGCGCCAGCGGCTGCACCGGGGACTGGTGCATCTGCCCGGTGTGCGCGTCCCGCACAAACAGCCCTGCCTGCAACCCTTCTGGCGCGCCCGCCTGCGCGAGCACCTCAGCAGATACCGTCTGACCGGGGAAGATCAACGGTGTGAACTCTGCCCCGTAATAGTTTCCGTTGAGTTCGCTTGGTCGATAGTACGTCCGCGTGAACAGGCGTAGCTCGCCCTTCCTGTTGAGTTTGCGGACGCTCGCTTGCAGCGCGCCTTCGTTTGCAGCGGCAGTAGTCTGGCGAATTTCAATCACGCGCCCACGCTCGCCTTCGGCCTGGAAGTTCGCGGTCGCACCGGGATAGCGCCAGTGATAGCGCGGGCGCGGCGCGGAGCCCTGCCCAGCCAGCGCGCGTCCTAGCCGGGCGAATAGGTCCGCGCACTGCGGGATCGTCAGGATGTTCCGCGTGCCGATCACGCTGGCGACCACCAATAAATCGTTCATAGGCTCGCGCCAGCGCCATTCAATTCCGTTCAGACCAACCGCAACACCTATGATCGCGCCAACGTTCCCGACATTACAGTCGGTATCCCATCCGGCCATATTCGCGATCTGAATCGTGCGCGAGAAGTCCCCCTCGCCATACGCCAGCGCCATGACCACCACGCCCGCGTTCGGGATGATATGCACCTCGCCCGGATAGCGGTCGTAGCCGAAATCCTCGATCAGGTGGCGCATACAGGCGTGCCAATCATCCGGGTGCGCGTGGTAGAAGTCGAGCACGCTGCGCACGACCCGCGCGTACTCGCTCTCCGGTGGAATGTGCGCTAGTCCCGTCTCGATCAGCGCAAGCGGATTGCGCTCCGCAAACGCAGCGCTGACCAGCGCCGCGACAAAGCGCCCGCCAAGGATGCCATCTCCGTCATGGGACACGCTCGACGCGCGCGCCGCCAGGGTCGCAGCCCGCGCCGGATCGTTGGGCGCGACCAATCCCCAGATGTCGCTGAAGATCTGCCCGCCTATCTGCTCAGCCAGCGCCGCACCGTTCTGCGCGATCGAGCCGCTGCGTGGCGCCGGGATGCCGCTCGCGAGGTTGAGATACGCAGTGTGCTCGGTCGAGACGCCATAGCCGCCCCACCACAATGTCCCGTGCTGATCGCCCAGATAGTTCAGCCACGCCTCGGCGATATCTTGCGGAGACACATCCCACCCCACGCCAGAGTCTTCCAGCGCGCGGATCAGAATCATCGGCAGCGACGTGTCATCGTCCGGCTTGAACAGCTTGCCGGGCGCCTCGTTCAGATAGTATTCGACTGCGCCAAGATTGCGGCGGATTTCGTCATACGTCCAGCCTTCGAGCGGCGCGCCGAACCGCACGCCGATGCATTTGCCGAGCCATCCAGCGTAGACACGCTCATCGTAATCAGGCGGGATCGTTCCCTGCGTCATGGTCTCCCTCGCTTGCCTAAGTGCGCCGTACAAAGCGGCCCCTCAACTTGTGGCGAGGGGCCGCTCTGCTAAATCGATTCGCAACTTCTAGAACCCGTAGTTGTCGTCCAGGCAGAACTGCGCGGTCGCAGCCTCTTCGGCCAGCATCGACTCAAGGTCGCGCTCGCCATTCTGGATCCAGCGGACGCGAATGTTGTCAAACGACGGATAGACGCAGTCCCAGAAGTACTGCGAGCGAAGATAGTTCCCAACGTGCGTTTCCTTCTGAAGCTCGCTATACGCCACGCTCAGGATTGGGTCCTGATCCCAGCCAAGTTCTTGCCACACCTGCGGGCCGTTCGGCGGCCAGATCCCCGCCTCAGCAGCCATACGCTGCGCCTCAGGGCCAGCAAGCCACTCCACGAACCGCCACGCGGCGTCTTTGTGGCGGCTGTCAGCCCACATATAGTGCGCGTAGGCATCGGTCCAGGCAATACCTTCACTGTTCTCATCATAGCGCGGCGGAGCAACCACGCCCCACTCGAAGTCAGCTTGCTCTTCGAGCGCAGGCAGTTCCCAGTTGGAAATCGACTGCATCGCGACACGGCCAGACAGGAACACCAGTTCGCCGTACTGATCCTGCAACTCCGCCGGGGCCGCGACCTCATCCTCGGTCACCAGCTCCAGGCAGAAGCGCCATGCTTCCGCCGCTTCCGGCGTATCCATATAGCCGACCACCTGCTTGCCATCCGGGCTGATGACATCTGTGCCGAGGTTGAACGAGAATGGCGACCACATCAGGCAGCCCTCGCCGCCCGCGATCGCGCCAACCCCGTACTGCTCATTGTCGCGATCGGTTAGTTGGTTCGCCAGCTCGCGATACTCGGCCACGGTCCAGCCATCTTCAGGGTATGGCACGCCTGCCGCGTCAAAGATGTCTTTGTTATAGGCGATGAATGCTGCAGACGCCTCGCGCGGGACACCGTAGTAGTCGCCCTCGTACTGCGTGCGGACCTGCCCGATCGGGAACCAGTCTTCTGCTGGGTTCAGGATATCAGACGCTTCGATATAGGGGGTCAGGTTCTCGAGAAAACCCTGCTCCGCCACGTCAGGCGAGTAGTAGGTTGTCCAGATATCCGGGCCTTCGCCGCCCGCGATCGCGGTTGCGACGCGTGTATTAAACGCCCGGCTGGGAAACAGCGAGATCGCGACGCGGATATCCGGGTTCGCGTCCTCGAAGGCGCGCGCAAGCTGGAAGTGCAGATCGCGCGTTGCAGCGGTATCGCGACCACGCTCGGTACTCCACCATGTGATGGTCACCACTTGATCGTCTTGCGCCTGAGTCGCGGCCATCGGCACGAGCATCGCCACAACCAGCAGTAGAATGATCCATAGACGTTTGTTCATCGTTCATTTCTCTCCAGAGATATTCACGCTCAAAAACGAATGTGCTCGCGGTGAAATGTCGTTCGTCAGCCACCTCCTCGCGCCGTCTCCTCGTTATGAGACCTTTGCTAGCCTTTCAGCCCTTCGACCGAAATACCA
>CAZVCM010000094.1:0-13655 GCA_964626105.1 uncultured Thermoflexus sp. | reverse complement strand
ATCCGTCAAAAGCGGGTGAGAAGCTCGGCTGGGAACCGCAAGTAACGTTCACCGAGTTGGTACGCATGATGGTTGAGGCGGACCTGCAAATGCTGCGCAACGGCGAGACGGCTCGCTGAACACGATGCGGCTGATCGACACGCACTGCCACCTCGATTTCGACAGCTACGACGGCCAGCGCGACGTGCTCGTGCAGCAGGCCGCCGAAGCGGGCGTGACGCGTATCCTCCACCCCGGCACAAGTCTGGACCGGTCCCGCGCGGCGATCGATCTGGCAGCGCGCTATCCCGGCGTCTTCGCGGCGGTGGGCATCCACCCCAACAACACGGCGCGCTGGTCCGAAGGCGACCTTGACGCACTGCGCGCGCTGGCGGGCGAGCCGAAGGTGGTCGCGGTGGGCGAGATCGGGCTGGACTATCATTGGGACAATTCGCCGAAGGAAACGCAGTGGCGCGCGTTCGAGGCGCAGTTGGCGCTGGCGGCGGAGCTGGCACTGCCTGTGATCATCCACAACCGCGATGCCAGTGACGACGTGCTGGATATCCTCGCAGGCTGGGTGGCGTCGCTGCCGCCGGATCTGCGCGACCGGCCCGGCGTGCTGCACTCATTTTCCGCGCCGCAATCCGCCGCCGAGCGCGGGCTGAGCCTGGGGTTCTACCTGGGCTTCACGGGGCCGGTAACGTTCAAAAACGCGGACGAGCTACGGCGCATCGCGGCGCAGGTGCCGGATGACCGCATCCTGGTCGAGACGGACGGACCGTTCCTGACGCCGCACCCGTACCGGGGCCGCCGCCCGAACCGACCGGCCTATGTGCGCTATATTGCGGAACGGCTCGCCGCGCTGCGCCTCGTCCCGGATGAAACGTTCGCCGCGCAAAGCACCGCGAACGCCGAGCGCCTGTTCCGCCTGCCGCCGGAGCCAGACGCCGGAGCAGACTCACTCCATCGCGAAGAATAACTGGCTGCCCGTGATGAAACGGGCCGACTCGCCGCACAAGAACACCGCCGCGTCCGCCACATCCTGTGCAGTCGCGTGACGCCGCGCCTGCCACGCGGGATCGTGCCGCGCCGCCGCGAGGGCGGCTTCCGGGCGCCCCGGCCCAACTACCGCCCACCCCGGATGAATCAAGTTGAATGTGATGTTGTACGGGCGTTCATGCCGCTCGAATTGCAGAGACAGGAAATGGCGCGCAGCCGACGCGGAACTGCCAATCGTCCAGCAGACGGGCTCGAACGGCCCGATCGCCAAAATCCGGCCCCAGCCGTTCTCGCTCATCGCCGGAAGGCATCCTTCAATACATTGCAGCGTGCCCTCGATCTCGGCCTGAACTGTTGCGTCTATGTCCTCGGGCGGCAGATGCGCCGCGACGCATGGATCCCAGCGCATCCCGACCCGGCTCACCAGAATATCCACCTTGCCATATGCGGCAAGCACGTCATTGACCATCGGGCCAACCGTATCCGGCTGGGTTAGATCAACCGGCAGAGCGAGGACTTCACCGCCCATATCACGGATCGCGCCAATCAACCGGTCTGTGTGCACTGCAGCGCCTATGTCCTCGTCGCGCTCCGTGTAGCATACCGCAATGCGCACCTGGCGCATTGCGAGCGTCAGCGCAACACTTCGCGAAATGCTGTCGTCGCCGCTTCCGACGAGCAGCGCTACTCTTCCAGAAAGCATGTCATCCCCTTCAAGAACTAGATGAAACATCCCCGGCTTAATCCCGCTGTCACTTATGGCACAAATACGTCCGAAGCGCAAATCGCCTCGCCACGCATGAATCCGGCGGACGAATAACGCGCGAGCGGTCCGGCAGCGGACGCGCCGTCGATCCACGACCAGCCATCGGATGTTTTGGGAATTCTTGGTACAATGGCCGCCGACGCACCTATCCACGCTAGCGAGGCCGGGGTTGGATCTATCGATCATCATCGTGAGCTGGAACGTCGCGGGGCTGCTAGCGGAATGCCTGGACAGCATCGCTGATGCCCCAGTGACACGCATCGCGCCGGATGGATCGCGCAGCGGAGAGGGCGAACCGTCGGTCGAGGTCATCGTGGTCGACTCCGCCAGCACGGACGGCAGCGCCGAATTGGTCCGCACGCGCTATCCCTGGGTGCATCTGCTGGCCGAGCGCGAAAATATCGGCTTCACACGCGGCAACAACCTGGGGCTGGCGCGGGCGCAGGGCCGCCACCTGATGCTGCTAAACCCGGATACCGTCGTGCACGGCGACGCGCTTAATCGCCTGGTGGACGCGCTCGACACGCGCCCGCAAGTGGGAATTATCGGGCCGCGCGTGCTGAACGCGGATGGCACGACGCAGTCCACGCGGCGGCGCTTCCCAACGCTGGCGACCGCTTTCTTCGAGAGCACATGGTTGCAGGGGTACGCGCCGCGCGGCGTGACTGAGCGCTTCACCGTCGCCGATCAGCCCGATCACGGCACGTTCGAGGTTGACTGGGTGCAGGGCTGCGCGCTGGTTGCGCGGCGCGAGGTCTACGATCAGATCGGCGGACTGGATACCGGCTACATCATGTTCTCTGAAGAACTGGACTGGTGCCGACGTGCGAAGGACGCGGGCTGGCGCGTGCTGTACCTGGGCGACGCGACAATCACGCACTATGGCGGCAAGAGCACCGAGCAGATCGAGACGCAGAAGCACATTTACTTTCAGGAAAGCAAGATCCGCTATTTCCGGAAGTTTCACGGACGCGCGGTCGCGTGGGCGCTGCGGCTGTTCCTGGTGGCAAGCTACAGCGCGCAACTGGAGCAAGAGGCGCTGAAGGGGCTGCTGGGACACAAGCGCGCGCTGCGCCGAACACGGGTCGCCACCTATCGCCGCGTGATTAGCGCGCTGGCGACCGCGCGGTTTGCGCGCCCGATCACACGCCAAGAGTACTCATAGGACACATTATTTTATGCGAATAGGCCAGATTACCGGCGAGTATCCCCCCATGCAGGGTGGCGTAGGTGCGTACACACAGGAACTTTCAAAAGGGCTGATCGCGCTCGGACACGAAGTCTTTGTGTTCACCGATCACCGCGCGACGCCGCAGCCACCCGACGATCCGATCCATGTCACCGCGGATGCGCGCACATGGGGCTGGGGGATGCTAGGGCGCATCCGGCGCTGGGCTGCCGCGCAGCAACTTGATGTGATCAACATCCAGTACCAGGCGGCGGCGTACAACATGGCTGCGTTCATCCATATTCTGCCGGTGCGCCTTAACGAGGTGCGCGTCTGCACGACCTTCCACGACCTGCTGGTGCCGTATCTATTCCCCAAAGCCGGGCCGCTGCGCTATCAAGCGGTGCTGACCCTGGCACGCAGCAGCGACGGCGTGATCGTCACCAACCGGGGAGACCGCGAGCGGCTGGCCACCGAGAAATCGCTTGCCAGCCTGCGGCACATCCCCATCGGGTCGAACATCGCGCCCGATCCGCCGCCGGACTACAACCGCGCGGTCTGGCGGTCGGCGCTCGGCTTCCAGCCAGACGATGTAGTTGTCGGCTATTTCGGCTTCCTGAACGCCAGCAAAGGCGTAGATACGCTGTTCCAGGCGGCGCGCATCGCCCGCAACGGCGGCTTGCCGGTGAAGCTGCTGATGATCGGCGGGCGCACCGGCACCAGCGACCCGGCAAACTTCCTCTATGCGCAGGAGATCGACGAGCTGGCTGAAGAACTGGACCTGGTCGATCACATTAAATGGACCGGGTTTGTCGATTCGCAGGCGGTGAGCGGGCATCTGCTGGCGGCGGATCAGATCGCGCTGCCGTATCGCGACGGCGTGAGCTTCCGGCGCGGAAGCTTGATGGCGGCGCTGGCGCATGGCTGCGCGATTATCACCACCCACCCTGAGATGGATACGCCGGAGCTGCTCGAGGACAAGCACGTGCGCATGATCCCGGCGGAGTCCCCCACGGCGCTCGCGCTGGCGATGGAAGACCTCGCGGAGAATCCCGAGCTGTGCGCCGAACTGGGGCGCAACGCGGCTAAGCTGGCGGCGGAGTTCTCGTGGGAAGCAATTGCCGCGCGCACTGCTGCGTTCTATCAAGACCTCATCGATCAGGCGGGCTAAGCGTCCTGCCTCGGCAAGGCGCGCGCGTACGCCTCAACCTCGTCCAGCCACGCGCGGCGCTGCTCGGGTGCGATCTGCGACACCTCGCAGCAGTTGATCCAGCGCGTGCGCTGCACGCCGCAGAACTCCAGAATCCCCTTGCACAGCACGCGCTCAACCGAGGTGTGAATCGGTCGCGGCGCGCCCATCGTCGTGATCGCGGTCCCGGTGCGGATGTGCGTCAGCAACGGCGCGGCGTCTTCCTCGGCGAACGCCCACTCTGGCAGAAACACTTTGTCGAAGAAGCCCTTAAGCAGCGCGGGCATGACTTCCCACCACACCGGAAAGATATAGATCAGATGGTCGCTGCGGGCGATGCGCCGCTGGTACTCGCGGACTTTTGGGTCGAGCACGCCACCGCGCGTGTAGATCGCGAGTTCCTCAACCGTCAGTACCGGATTGAACCCGTCGCGGTTGAGGTCGAGCACATCCACCGTGCAGCCGGACGCCTCCAGCCCGCGCCGCACGCGCTCAAGAATGGTGAAGTTAAAGCTTTGCTGCCAGGGGTGATCGATCGTAATCATCGCGTGCATCGTGCCAGGTCTCTTTTCTGTGAAACGCGCCGCGCTAATTATGCCGCAATCGTCAGCCGAGCGCAGGCGGCGCGCCCTGGCACGCGCCGCACACATCCGGTACACTTCCCGCCCGGCACGCGAATCACCCGCAGCACCTGATAGGGGCAGTATGGAGCGCAGCGCAGCAACATCGACCAATCAGCGCGTCGCCCTGGCCGCCATTCTGATCGGCTTCCTCGCGCTGGCGACGGTCTACAGCCTGGTCACGCCGCTATTCGAGGCGTCAGACGAGCTGTGGCATTACCCGATGGTCCAGACTATCGCCGAAAACGGCTTTCGCCTGCCGGTGCAGGATCCATCGCAGCCGACGATGTGGCGGCAGGAAGGCAGCCAGCCACCGCTGTACTATTACCTCGGCGCGGCGGCGACCTTCTGGATCGACACGTCCGACCTGCCGGAGCTCCGCAAGCTCAACCCGCACGCGGATATCGGCGTCGTCGTGCCGGACGGCAACGCGAATATGGTGGTGCACAGCGCCGAGCGTGAGGGCTTTCCGTGGCGCGGCGCGGCGCTCGCCATGCGGATCGTGCGCTTCCTCTCGGTGCTGATGGGTCTCGGCACAGTGTACCTGACGTATCGCCTCGGCGTAGAGTTGTTCCCTGCGCACCCTGGGGTCGCGCTGGCGGCTGCGGCGCTCACCGCCTTCAACCCCATGTTCCTGTTCATCAGCGGTGTGATCAACAACGACAACCTCTCCACCCTGCTGGCGAGCCTGCTGCTCGTGCTGGTGGTGCGCCTCGTGCGCTGGCGCGGGGAGCCGCCGCTGCGTTTTTACGCGCTGATCGGCGTGGCGGCGGGCGCGGGAATGCTCGCCAAGTTCCAGATCGGCTTCATGCTGCCGCTGATCGCGCTGGTGCTGGCGATCGTCTCCTGGCGGGAGCGGTCGTGGCGGCCACTGGTGGTCGGCAGCGCGATCTCCGGCGGGCTGACGATCGCGCTCGCAGGCTGGTGGTACTGGCGCAATTATCAGCTTTATGGCGACGCGACCGGCATCAACGTCTTCCTCGACATTGTGGGGCGGCGGCAGGTCCCGGCGGATCTGCGCCAGCTTTGGACCGAGCGCGAGACGTTCGTGATGGCGTTCTGGGGCTTTTTCGGCGGCGTGAACGTCCCCCTGCCCGGCTGGGCGTACGCCGTTTTCAACGGTATCGCAGCGCTGGCAGTCGGCGGGCTGATCGTCGCGCTCGTTCGCCGGGTAATTGCGCGCCGCGCGTGGGCGGACGATGCGCCGCTGCTCTGGGCGCGTACGTTCGCGGCGATCTGGCCGGTGATCATCTTCCTTTCGCTGTTGAGTTGGACGCGCCAGACGTGGGCCTCGCAGGGGCGGCTGTGGTTCAGCGCAATCGCCGCGCTCAGCCTGTGGATCGCGGTCGGGCTGGCAGGGTGGACGCGCCGCGACACACTCCGACGCGCGATACTGGCGGCTGCGGCGGCGGTCTTCGTCGCGATCGCGGTCTACGCGCCGATCTTCGTCATTCACCCAGCGTACTCGCTCGACCGCACCGCGCGCCTCGGCGGGGAGACGCATGAGCGCCCCGGTCGCGCCGCCGCGTGCTGGTCAGAACCGGACGATCCGCGACCGGCGCTGTGCGCGGCGTGGCAGCCGCTTGGCGGCGAGGTCGCGCCGGGCGAGTACGTCAGGTTCACGCCAACCTTCACCGTCACTGGCGATCTGACGCGTGATTGGAGCCTGTTCGTTCATCTTGTCGGCTCGGATGGCATCATCGAGGCGCAGCGCGATGTGTATCCCGGCGGCGGACTGATCGCCACGTCTGAGACCGCGCGCGACGAGACATGGAATAATCCGATCGCGGTGCGCGTGCCAGATGGCGTTTACGCGCCGCAGACGCTCGACGTATACCTGGGCCTGTACCATCTGCCCACCGGCGATCGCATGGTTCCGGCGGGCACCGGGATCGAGCCCGCGACCGACCGCGTGCTGCTCGGGCAGGTGGAGCTTCTTTCGCCGCCGGGCGAGGTACCAAACCCCGTCCATGCGGATTTCGCGGGGCGGCTGACGCTGCTTGGGTACACGGTGAGCGAGCGATCGCTGGCGCCGGGCGAGACGACCGAGGTTACGCTGTACTGGCAAACGCCGGACGATCTGAGTGAGGAATACGCGGTCTCGGTGCAGGTGATCGACCCGGTCACGCTGACGAAAGCGGCGCAGCTTGACGCCCTGCCGCAGCCACCCACCAGCGAATGGCCGCCGGGCGAGACGATCACCGAGACACGCGCGCTGACCGTATTCGAGGACGTCCCACCGAGCCGCTACCGCCTGATGGTGCGCGTCTATCCCGAAGGCGCGCCGGGCGAGCCGCTGCGCGTGCGCGGGGAAGCGGGCGCGCAGTCCGAGGATTTCGTATGGCTGAGCTGGATGCAGGTCGAGTGAGCGCGCGCCGGGCCCCGCGCTGGCTGATCGCGGCGCTGGTTGCGTACGTCGCGCTGGCAGTGGTGTACAGCGCCGTGACGCCGATCTTCGAGCCACCGGACGAGGTCTACCACTTCCCGTTGATCGACCACCTCGCGCGGACGGGCGCCCTGCCCGTGCAAGACCCGGACGACGTCGGCCCGTGGGAGCAGGAAGGCAGCCAGCCGCCGCTCTATTACCTGCTGAGCGCGCCGCTCGTCCTGCCGCTGGATCGCGGCGATCTCACGACGCGGCTGGCGCGCAACCCTCACGCGAAGATCGGGATCGGCGCGGCGACGGATAACCACGTCAGCGTGCTGCATGACTGGGACGCTGAGGCGTTCCCCTGGCGCGGGACGGCGCGCGCCGTGCACGTGGTGCGGCTGTTCAGCGTGGCGCTCGGCGCAGGAACCATTGCCGCGATCTACGCGATTGCGCGGCTGGCGCTGCCCGGTCGCCCCGCGCTGCACATCACCGCTACGCTGCTCGCCGCCTTCAACCCGATGTTTCTGTTCATCTCGTCGTCAGTCAATAACGATAACCTTGTCAACCTGTTGAGCGCGACCACGCTGGCGCTGCTGCTGGATATCTGGCGCGCCGGGCTGAGCACGCGCCGCGTCGTCGCGCTTGCCGCGCTGCTGGCGCTGGCGTCTCTCGCCAAGCTGAGCGGGCTGGCGCTCTACCCGGTCGCCGCGCTGGCGGTGCTCGGCGTGCTGGTGCGGGAGCGGCACCCCTGGGCCGAGTGGGCGCGAACTCTGCTGATCGTGATCGCGGCGTGGGTCGTGATCGCGGGCTGGTGGTACGCGCGCAACATACATCTGTACGGCGAACCGTTCGGGCTGAACAGCATGATCGAGATTATCGGGCCGCGCGAGCGCACGCCGACTTGGGGCGAGCTGGCGGGCGAGTTCGAGGGACTGCGCCGCTCGACGTGGGGCGTGTTCGGGACGCTCAACCTCAGCGCGCCGGACGCGCTGTTCTGGTATGGCGACGCGCTGAGCCTGATCGCGCTGATTGGGCTGGCGATCCTGGCAATCCGCACCCGAGCGTCTGCGAGTGTAGACTGGCGCGCGCTCGGCCTGCTGGCGCTTCACGCGCTGATCGTCTTCGTCGCGCTGGTCAATTGGACGCGCCGCACGCCCGCCACGCAAGGGCGCCTGCTGTTCCCCGCGCTCGGCGGGATCGTGACGCTCGCCGCGCTCGGGTGGGGGAGCTGGCTGCCGCGCAAGTGGGAGCGCTTCGCACCGCTGGCTGTCGCGCCACTGGTCGCCGCCGCGATCACTCTGCCCTTCGCCGTAATCCGCCCTGCCTACATCCCGCCGCCGACCGCCGCGGAACTTCCCGCCGACGCCGTGCCGGTCGGCGCGCGCTTCGGCCCAATCGAACTGCTCGGCGTGCGTGTGGATCGCGAGCCGGTCCCGCCGGGCGAAATGCTCGACGTGACGCTCTACTGGCGCCCGACCGCTCACACCACCGAGGATATGAGCCTCTACGCGCAGGTGTTCGGCCATGCGCTGCCCGACGATTCAAGCGCGCTCGCTGAGATCGGCAAGGTGGACAGCTACCCCGGCGGCGGATTGCTCCGCACGACAACCTGGGCGCTCGACCGCATCTACGCGGATCGCTACCTGATCCCGATTGCGAACGGCGCGCAGGCTCCGGTGCAGCCCGCGATCAAGATCGGCTGGCGGCACTTCGGCTCCGGCGAGGAGTTTTCGCCAGAAACGCGCTCTGGCGTTCCGCTTGACGCCGTGATCGTCAACATGGGGCGCGTGGCCGGAGAGGGCGCGCGGCTCAGTGGTGGGGAGCCGGTCGGCGCGGTGTTCGGCGGTGTGATGCAGCTCAACGCGGCGCGGGTGGCGCCGGTGACTCCGCAGCCGGGTGAGTCGTTAACCGTCGATCTGGAGTGGGAAGCGCTGGCCCCGGTGGGTGAGGACTTCACCGTGCTGGTGCATCTGGTCGATCTGGCGCAGCCGGAGCAGCCGCTCGCGCAAGGCGACGACGAGCCACTCAGCGGGCGCTGGCCCACCTCAAGCTGGATCGCGGGACACACCTTCGTCGATCCGCACGCCGTCGCGCTGCCCGCCGATCTGCCGCCGGGCGAGTATGCGCTGGCGGTCGGATTCTATCGCCCGGCCGATTTCACGCGGTTGCCGGTTGAGACTGAACGCGCTACGCTACCCGGTGCGGTAATCCTGCCGCAGACCGTGACCGTCGAGGGACCATGACCGCTCAACCGGATCGCTCGCGCCCGCGCTGGCTGCCGGACGCGCTTGCTACGCTGGCGCTCGTCGCGCTGTGGGCGCTGTATTTCTGGCGGCTGTTCACGCCCATTGATGCGGACGTGCTGTCGCTGCGCGAGGGCGATTTCTCCGGCCAGTTTGTCGCGTTCTTCAGCTACCAGGTCGAGCGGCTGGGCGAGGGTGAGGTTCCGCTGTGGAACCCGTACAACTACGCCGGGCATCCCTTTCTGGCGGATACGCAGTCGGCGGTGTTCTACCCGCCCCGGCTGCTGACGGTCGCGCTGGTCAACGCGGTGGGCCGCAGCGCGCACGGCGATCTCTATACCGCGCTGCAAGCCGAGATGGCGCTGCACGTGCTGCTCGTTTCGCTGCTGATGTACGCCTTCGTCCGCCGCGTGACCGCCGCGAGTGGCACGCCCCGGCTGGCGTCAATTGTGGGCGGGCTGGTCGCCGCGCTGACCTACGCGTATGGCGGCTACTTGGCGAGCTATCCGCCGCTGCAACTGGCCGTGCTGGAAGCGGGCGTCTGGCTGCCGCTGGCGCTGCTGGCAATCTTCGAGGCGACGCGCAAGCCCCGCCCCGGCTGGCTGTGCCTGATGCTGGCGGGCACGGCGCTCGGACTGGCGCTGCTGGCCGGGCATCCGCAGACCGCGCTGTTCGCGCTATACCTGTCGCTGGCGTGGCTCGGTTACCGGTTGTGGCTGGCGGGCGCGCGCGCGTGGCGCCCCTGGCTGGCGAGGTTCGTCCTGGCAAGCGCCGTGATCGGGCTGGTCGCGGGCGGGCTGGCGGCGGTGCAGCTTCTGCCGGGGCTGGAATATCTGCGCCACACCTCGCGCGACGCGCTGCCCTATGCGGAAAAAGCGCACGGCTTTCCGCTGCGTGACCTGGCGCAGATCGTGTTCCCCGGCGTGGTGTCGGAATGGTCTCCGTTGTACGCCGGGATCGCCGGGCTAGGGCTGGCGCTGGTCGCGGTGTGGCGGCGGGCATCGCAGAGCCTCTTCTTCGCGATCGCGGCGCTGGTTGCGCTGGTGTGGAGTTTTGGCGCGGGAACCGTCGTCTTCGACGCGCTGTATCTGCTGGGGCCGGGCGTAAGCTGGTTCCGCGGGCAGGAGCGCGCCGCCTACCTGATCGCGCAATGTGTCGCGATCCTGGCCGGGCTAGGCGCGGCGAGTCTGCTGGCGCGTCCGGCAGACGAACGCGCGGCGCGGCGACTGGCGCGGGCGCTGTGGTTGCTGGCGGGTCTGCTTGCGCTGGCGGCGGCGGTGTGGCTGGCGCTGTGGCTCGGCACAGACACGCCGCGCTATGATACGGCGCTCGACGTGGCAATCTTCAGCGCCATCATCGCTGGCTTGAGCGCTTTGCTGCTCCCTCGCCTGCTGGCCGGGCGGCGGCGCGGCGAATGGGCGCTGCTGCTCGTGGCGCTGGTATGGCTGGACCTGTTCAGTGTGACGCGCGGCGGGCCGAATTACGAGCCAGTACGCGCCGGGGATCGCCTCGCGGAACCGGCGTATCTGGACGACGTGCGCGCCGATCTCGCGCCGGGGGCGCGCGTGGACGGCCTGCGCGGTGTGTTCGAGAACTACGGCACGCTCTACCACGTGCCGGATATCCGCACGATCAGCCCGCTGCGGCTGGCGCGCGTCGAGCGCGTGCTGTCGCTGCCCGATGACCGTGTGTGGGAGCTGCTCGCCGTGCAGACGGTGCTGATCGACTGGGAGCAGTTGATGGCGCCGAGCACGATCGAGAGTACCGCTGAGGATGCGCTCGGACCGTTCAATGTACACCGGCTGGACGATCCGCGCCCGTTCGCGCAGCTTGCCTACCGCGCCGAGGTGATGCCAGACGATGACACGGTCTTTTCGCGGCTGGCCGATCCGGCAACCGGGCTGGACTTCATCCGCTCAACCGCGCTGCTAGCCGAAGCGCCTGATGTCGAGTTGCCGAACGACCAGCCCGACACGCCGGGCGAGGCGGCGGTAACGGAGTTCCAGCCAGAACGCATCACCATTGAGGTGGAAACACCCGACGCGGCAATTCTCACGCTGGCGCTGCCCGCGTATCCTGGCTGGCAAGCGACGATTGATGGCGACGACGCGCCACTGCTGCGCGCCTACGGAGGATTGAGCGCAATCGCCTTACCGGATGAGGGAACGCACACCGTTACGTTAGAATATCAGCCGCTGACGTTCACGCTCGGCGCGGTGATTAGCATCGGAACGCTTGTCATCCTGTCGGGTGCGTGGGTGATAAGGAAGCGGTTAGCGATCAGCCATTAGCGGCTAGCCAGAGCAAAAACATAAACCATGTCTGGCGATTGAGAGTGGATACCGACACGTTCTTGTTTTTGCCCTTGCGAACTGCTAACTGCTAACCGCTAACCGCTTGAAAGGTCTTCGTATGGGATATCGTGTGATTGCGGCAAGCGGCCTCCGCCCGCTGGCTCTGCTGGCAGGCGCGGTAATCGGCGCGCTGGGCGCGGGGTTCGCACTGCTGATCGTGATGGCCGGGCCGGTGATGGCCTTCGGCGCGCTGATCGGGCTGGCGGGCGGGCTGTATGTGCTCACCAGCCTGCAAAGCGCGCTCTACGCCATGTTTGCCGTGATCGCGCTGTTGCCGTTTGCGAATATCCCGTTTGATCTCGGCGTGACGCCGACGCTGCTGGATGGCACGCTCGGCGCATTCATGCTGGTGTACTTGCTACAGTGGATGTCCGGGCGGCGTAGACTGCCGCGCTCCACCCCGCTGACGCCGGTCGTGCTGCTGTTCACCGGGATCATGCTGTTCGCGTTCCTGATGGGGCTACGCCACGCGCCGCTGACCGCGCGCGTGCTGCGCAACGTGATGGAAATGGCCCTCAGCCTGCTGCTGATCCCGGTGCTGATCGACGTAATGCGCGACACGGGCATGCTGCGCCGCACGGTCGCCGTGCTGATTCTGCTCGGCGGGCTGGCGGCCCTGGTCGGGATCGTGCTGTGGGTGCTGCCGGACCTCACTGCCGAGGCGATTCTCAACCGGCTCGGGCGGCTCGGCTACCCGGTCGGCGGGGTCATCCGCTATCGCGAGACGTCGGCAGAACTGCTCAACGAGCGCGCGATCGGCACATGGATTGATCCGAACGCGTACGGTGGCTTCCTGGTGATGATCGGCGCGCTGGCCGCCCCGCAAGTCTTCGCCACTCGCCCGGTGCTCGACCGGCGCGCCGCGATCGCGCTGCTGGGTATGGTGGGGCTGGCGCTGTTTCTGACCGACTCGCGCGGGTCGTTGCTGGCGCTGGGCGTGGCGTTTGTGTTTATCGCGGCGCTGCGCTATCGCAAGCTGCTCGCGGTCATGGCGCTGATCGGCGTCATCATGCTGTTTTTGCCGTTCACGCAGCGCTATGTTGAGAAGTTCGAGGCGGGAATCCGGGGCGAGGACGTCGAGACGCAGATGCGCTTCGGCGAGTACCAGGACGCGATCAACCTGATCGCGCGCTATCCGGTGATCGGTGTGGGGTTTTCCGGCACGCCCCAGATCGACCTTTATCTTGGCGTGGCAAGCACCTATCTGACCATCGCATCCAGCGCCGGGATCGTCGGCTTGGCGGGCTATCTGCTGGTGTTCGCCAGCGCCTTCGCGTACAGCGCCCAACGTTACAGGCCGATCCGCGAGCATCCTGCTCTAGCCGATGTGTGGCTAGGGCTGGCGGCGGCGCTGGTCGGCGTACTAGCTGGCGGCGTGTTCGATCACTTCTACTTCAAGATCGACCAGTTCCACGCCACGATGACGCTCGAATGGGCGCTGCTGGGGCTGATGGTCGCCGCGGCGCGGCTGGCGACTCACGAGGACGGGCGGTTACCCGCTTCGGCGCGCGGGACGCGCACCGCTTCATAGCGCTTCGAGGCGATATCGAGGTTCTCCCAGAACTGCTGGAAGCGCGTGATCCCGCCTTCAAACTCGTGCGAGATCGCCGCGTCCTCAAACCACCCGCTCTCACGGATCAGCGCAACCTTCTCCGCGAAATAGTCGTCGTGGTCGGTCACGAAGCGCAGCAGCGCGCCGTCCGCCAGCATTCGCGCCAGATGCTCAACGATCTGAGTTGAGAGGATATCTTTCTTGCGGCGCTTGTATTCGACCGTCGGTGGCGGAAAGAACACCCACGCTTCGACCAGGGACTGATCCGGCACTTTGCCGAGCACCTGCCGGATATCCGCCCGCACAAAGCGCACGTTGTCAATGCCCGCCGCCTCAGCGCGGTTGACTGAGTCCCACACCGATTTCCAGTGAATCTCAATCCCAACAAACAGACGGTCCGGCTGCTCGCGCGCC
>CAZVCM010000093.1:0-13670 GCA_964626105.1 uncultured Thermoflexus sp. | reverse complement strand
CGAGGCGCCCGCTTACGAAGGGCAGAACGTGTTCATTGTCGGCGCAGGCAATTCGGCGGGGCAGGCCGCGATCTATTTCTCCAAACACGCTCATCAGGTGACGCTGGTCGTGCGCGGCGCGACGCTGGCGACCAGTATGTCGCGTTATCTGGTCGATCAGTTGGACACGATTGAGAACATCCAGGTGCTGACTAAAGCGCTGATTGTCGAGGCGCACGGCACGGATCATCTTGAGGCGCTCACCATCGACCACAACGGGCAACGCGACACCCTTCCGGCGGACGTGCTGTTTGTCTTCATCGGCGCCACCCCCCCGACCGACTGGATCTGCGAGGTGGTCGATTGCGACCCGCAGGGCTTCATCCTGTGCGGCGCTTACTTGCAGCCGGGCAGCGCGCGCCCGCCTCAGTGGCCGCTGGACCGCGACCCGTATATGTTCGAGACCAGCGTGCCCGGCATCTTCGTGACAGGCGACGTGCGGCACGGCTCGGTCAAGCGCATCGCAACCGCTGTCGGCGAGGGCGCGATGGTGATCCAGTTCATTCACCAGTATCTCGGAAACCTGTAGCGATGGAAGACCGCCTGCGCCACGCGCCTGCGTTCGCCGATCTGCCGGACGACAAGTTCGCAGAGATCATGAAGATGGCCTCGGAAGTGTCGTTCCCCAAAGAGACGACCGTGATCGAGGAAGGCGCGGACGCGAAAGGGCTGTACGTCCTGGTAGATGGCGAGCTGACCGTCACCAAGTGGATTCGCGGGCGCTCGGTTACGCTCAACCGCCTGGAGCCGGTGACATTTGTCGGCGAGATCTCGGTAATGACCGGCTTCCCGCCGATGGCGACGGTCCGCACCGTGACCGATGCGCGCCTGCTGTTCTTCGATATTCGCCTGTTCCGCGAGATCTTCGCCAAAACGCCGCTGGTGGGCATCCTGCTCAGCACGATGGCGGAGCGGTTGCGCCGGATGGAAGCGGCTGTCCGGCAGGAAGAAAAGCTCACCGCGCTGGGGCGTCTGTCGGCTGGTTTGGCGCACGAGCTGAATAATCCGGCGGCGGCGAGCGTCCGCGCCGCGCGCCAGCTCCCTGACGTGCTGTTGCGGCTGCAGGCGCTGGCGTTTCAGTTGAATGAGCTGAAACTGTCGCCAGAGCAGTTAGCGCACCTCACCGCGCGGCAGGAAGAGGTGATGGCGCGCATGTCGCAGCCGGACCGGCTCGACCCGCTTGAACGGTCCGACCGCGAGGAATTGGTGGCGGCGTGGATTGAAGCGCACGGTGTCGACCAGGGCTGGCAGCTTGCGCCGATGCTGGTTCGCGCGCAGATCACGGTCGACGAGCTCAACGATCTAAAGGCGGCGCTAGGCGGTGAGGCGCTGGATCACGCGCTGGTATGGCTCGAAGGCATGATCACGGTCGTTGACGTGCTCAATACGATTGCGCAAAGCTCAGAGCGCATCCACCATTTGGTGAGCGCTATCAAAGCGTACAGCTACATGGATCAGTCACCGGTGCAAGAGATCGATATCCACCAGGGACTGGAAAACACGCTCACGATCCTCGGCCACAAGCTCCGCTCGATTGAGGTTGTTCGCGAGTATGATCCCGCGCTGCCGCGCCTGACCGCGCACGGGAGCCAGCTTAACCAGGTGTGGACGAATCTGATCGACAACGCGATCGACGCGCTGGACGGGCGCGGGCACATCTGGCTGCGCACCTCGCTCGAAGGCGATCACATCCTGGTCGAGATCGCGGATGACGGTCCTGGTATTTCACCGGACCTCCAGTCGCGGATTTTCGAGCCATTCTTCACGACGAAAGGGATCGGCGACGGGACCGGCATGGGGCTGGAGATCGCGTATCGCATTGTGGTCGAAGATCATCGCGGGGATTTGCAGGTGATCTCGCAGCCGGGTGACACGCGCTTTCAGATCTTCTTGCCGCTGCATCACGCGGAAGAATAGCGAAGAATTGCGACAAGCAGCGAGAGCTAAAGACAGCGACTGACGGCTAAGTACAGAAAGGCAGCGGGACGAGCCATGTTCCCCGTCCCGCTGCCTTCTGTTTCTGGCTAAGCGCTGGCTTTAGCCCTCGTGGTGATACGTTTCCCAGCCGAAGTAGGTCTCGAACGCCTCAGCCAGCACGTTAGCCGCGTGTGCGGTCGTCATGGCGGCGTGGTGCTCATAGCCGTTCTTGCACACATGGCGCATCAGCGATTGCAGGCCCGGCACGCGCACGACCGCGCGGCTGCCGAACGTGTCGAGCGGGTCGTCCACGTACTGCCCGTCGCCAACATACGCCTTGATGCGCCCGTTACGGTCGTCGGTTGTGATGCGCGCATAGCCGAACGGCCCGGCAGGTGTGCGCCCCGCGACGGTCCCGTAAGTGTTCTCCGTGCCGAGCGTGGTCGCCAGGATTTCGGCGTTTGCCATCTTCACGTCGCTGAAGAACTCGGTCGCCCAGTTGCCGCAGTGGAACAGCACGCACTGGTCAGGATCGTCGCCGTAGTTGTTGTTCCAGTCGACCAGCGCGCTCGGCTTGCCGGACGCCAGCGAGAGCGCGTACATCGACGCCGTGCCGGTGATATCCACCTCGCACGCGCTCGGCATCAGCTTCTGGCTCATCATGCTCATCAGCGTGCAGACGTTGACGCCGTAGTTGTGCTGGAGCGAGTCCCAGCACTGGATCGCCGTCGCGTCGATATCTAGCTCGGCCATCCACTCGTCGATCACCGCGCCGAGCTTCGCCTGCTTGACCACCGCCTCGGATGGCACGCCATTGGTCGGCACGTAGGCGCGGATCGCTTCCAGCTTCTGCTGGACCTGCGGCGCATTGTCGCTCAGGCGGGCGGCGCGCCCCAGGATCGCGGAGAGATCGATGGATTGCACGCTGATTCCGAACGCCTGCAACAGCTTTTCGCTGTAGCGCGTGGTGTTGAAGTTGTTCGGACGAGCGCCGATCGCGCCCAAGCGCGCGTTGCGCATCCCCTTCACAACGCGGCAGACGGCGACGAAATTGCGCAGGTCCGCCTTGAACGACTCGGAATCCGGGCGGACGGTGTGCTGCTCCGTCACGCTGAAGGGGAAACCGTACTGGTAGAGATTGTTGCAGACGGAGATCTTGCCACAGAACGCGTCGCGCCGCCGCTCGACGTTGAACTTGTCCAGGTCATCTGGGAACGCCTGCACCAGAATCGGCACGTTCAAGCCGGAGAGCTTGATCGTCTCTGCGACGCCCTTCTCGTCGCCGAAGTTCGGTAGGCTGACCAGGATGCCCGCGATCTCGTCGGCGTGCTGGCGGAACAGCGCGGCGCAAATTTTCGCGTGGTCCCACGTCTCGACCGCGCCGAGGGGCGTGGCCCCTGGATCAAGCACCACGTAGCCGATGCCTAGCTCATCGAGCACGCGGAGCAGCTCCGCCCGGCCATCGTTGATCAAAGAATCCGGGAAGAAATCCCGGTTGCCGATGATGACACCAAGTGTAAGTTTGCCGGTTGCGATATTGTTGACCATCTGATTCTTCACCTCAAGTGTTACGCGAATCACTACTCAAGCAAAGCATGTTGTTCTCGCGGCGCAGCAGGCTCTGCGGCGAGGACCTGCTGCACGGCGCCCTGCCAGCCCGCGTAGAGCGCGTCGGCATGCCGCGGCGGCATGGCAGGCGTGTAATCTACAAAACTCAGCGGCAGGCGTTCGATCGCGTCCAGACCGCTGTACAGTCCCATTCCTAGCCCGCCAGCCAGCACCGCGCCCAGCGCCGAAAGCTCCGGCAGGGACGAGGCGCGCAGCGCCTGCTGCGTGATGTCGGCGGTGAACTGCATCAAGAAACGATTGCTAACCGCGCCGCCATCAGCGTGCACGGTCTGGAGCGGCATCCCGGCTTCGGACGCCATCAGCCCCAGCACGTCGCGCACCTGGTAAGCGATCGCTTCGAGCGCGGCGCGGACGATATGCTCCCGCGTGGCGCCCGGCGTCAACCCGACGATCGCGCCTTTGGCGTCCGCACGCCAGTACGGGGCGCTCAGCCCAACGAACGCAGGGACGAGGTAGACGCCGCCATTGTCGGGGATGCTGGTCGCCAGCGCTTCGGTCTCGGCGGCGGTTTCGATCAGGCGGAGCTGGTCGCGCAGCCATTGGACTGTCGCGCCGGTGAAGTTGATGATGCCTTCGAAGGCGTAGGCGGGCTGCCCGCGCAGCACCCAGCCGATTGTCGTCACGATGCCCTTGTCCGACAGGCGTGGCTGCGGCCCAATGTTAAGCAGGACGGACGAGCCGGTCCCGAACGTAACCTTTGCCAGACCGGGGCGATAGCAGCGCTCTGCGAATAGCGCTGCCTGCGAGTCTCCCATCACTCCGGCGATAGGTAGCGGGCGGTCGAGCGCGCTTTCACACGTCGTTTCGCCGAAGGTGGCGCTGCTTTCGCGCACCTCGGGCAGCGCGCCGACCGGCACGCCAAACAACGCGCACAGGTCCGCATCCCACGCCAGGGTGTTGATGTTGAATAGCAGTGTGCGGCTGGCGTTGGTGTGGTCGGTCGCGAAGACCGCGCCGCCGGTCAGACGATAGATCAGGTAAGTGTCAATCGTGCCGATCAGCGCCTCGCCGGATTCAACACGGCGGCGGATGTCTGGTTCGTGTTTGAAAAGCCACGCCAGCTTTGAGGCCGGGAAGTAGGTGTCAATCTTCAAACCGGTGCGCTGCTGCACAAAGTCGCCGTGCCCCTGCGCGGTGAGCTCAGCGCAGAGCGCGTCGCCCCGGCGGCACTGCCACACAATCGCGGGGTAGAGCGGGCGGCCTGTCTCACGCTCGAAGACGACAATCGTTTCGCGCTGGTTGGTGATGCTCAGGCACAGCAAATCGTCGCGCTGCGCCGCGTTGCGCGCCATCAGCGTGCGGATCGCGTGCAGCGTGTTGGCGTAAATCTGCTCGGCGTCGTGCTCTACCCAGCCGGGGCGAGGATAATGCTGCGTGTGCGGCAGCGATTCCTTGTCGAGCACCGCGCCGTTCGCGTCGAACAGCAGCGCTTTGGTTGCAGAGGTGCTCTGGTCGAGCACGAGAATCGTGGTCATCACGCGAGCTCCACCGCGAGAAGCTGCTGCGCGGTTGCCGCCAACCCGTCTGGCGTGATCCCATAGTGCGCGAAGATCTCCGGCTGGCTGCCGGTAACCGTGTACTCGTCGGGGATGCCGACAATCTTCAGCGGTTTGTAGACGCCGCGCTGCATCAGCACTGCAGCGCACGCCTCGCCCAGCCCGCCGAAAACGCTGTGCTCCTCGACGGTGACGAGCGCGCGGCTGGTCTGCGCGGCGTTTAGCAACGCCTCTTCATCAAGTGGCTTGATCGTGTGCATGCTGATCACGCCTGCCGCGATGCCGTGCTGCGCCAGCACGTCGCATGCCTGCACCGCGGGCGCGACAGTCTCCCCGGTGGCGATAAAGGTCACGTCCGCGCCCTGGCGCAGCGTGATCGCGCGCCCTATCTCAAAGCGCGTGTCTGGCGCGTGCAAGTGTGGCATCGCGCGTTTGCCGAAGCGGATGTAAATCGGGCGCGGGTGGTGGTACGCGGCCCGAATCGCCTCACGCGTCTCGAAATTGTCCGCGGGCGCGACGATGTCCACGTTGTTCACGGCGCGCAGCGCGGCGTAATCGTGCAGCGAATGGTGTGTCGAGCCAAGCGCGCCGTAGCTGACGCCAGCGCTGATCCCGATCAGGCGCACGGGCCGGTCGGAATAGGCGACATCGTTCTTGATCTGCTCAAACGCGCGCGCCGTCAGGAAGCACGCCGGAGACACCGCGAAGACGTTTTTGCCGGTGGCGGCTAGACCGGCGGCCATGCCGACAAGGTTTTGCTCCGCAATACCCACTTCTACGATCTGATCGGGCAGGGCTTCGGCGTAAGAACCGAGCTTGCCGGAGCCGCGTGAATCGCTGGTCAGCACCAGCAGGTCGCGGTCCTGGCGGGCCAGTTCCAGCAGCGTCGCGGCAAATTCTTCGAGATTTGGTCGTCCGAGTTCCATCAGGCGGTCACCTTTACTAAGTCGGCCTGAGCGCGTTCCAGCTCGGCCAGCGCATCCGCGAGTTGCTCGTCCGTGGGAACCTTGTGATGCCACCCGATCTGGTCTTCGATGAAGCTCACGCCCTTGCCTTTGACCGTGTTTGCGATAATCAGGTTCGGCTTGCCGGTCTCGAAGGGGACTTGCTCCAGCGTGTTGATCAGATCCGCGATGTCATTGCCATCGCACGTGCGCACCTCGAAGCCGAACGCGCGGAACTTGGCCTCCAGCGATTCGAGCGCGACGACGCGCTCGGTCGGGCCGGTGATCTGCAATCCGTTGCGGTCCACGATCACGACCAGGTTGTCGAGCTTGTAGTGCGCGGCGGTCATGCCTGCTTCCCAGCTTGAACCTTCGGTCAGCTCGCCATCGCCGAGCAGGGTGTAGACCCGGTAGCTGCGCCCGTCGAGCTTGCCGCTGAGCGCCACCCCGACCGCGACCGACAGGCCGTGCCCGAGCGCGCCGGTATTCTGCTCGACCCCGGGCACTTTGCGCGTCGGGTGGCCGATGAAGTGTGACTGGTATTCGTTGAGCGTGTTCAGTTCCTCGCGCGGGAAGAACCCTTTGTCCGCCAGCACGGTGTACAACGCCTCGACCGAATGCCCCTTGCTCTGGATGTAGCGATCGCGGTCAGGATCGCTGAAGTTCTGCGGCGAGATATTCATCACCCGGTTGTAGAGGACATTCAGGATATCCACGCACGAAAGGCTACCGCCGGTGTGCCCCGCTTTGGCGTGATGAATGATCGTCAGAATGGTTTTGCGGTATTCGATGGATTTCAGCTTCAGCGCCTGCTCGTCCATGTGGCGTGTACTCCCCACTCCCTCGACCCTGTTTCTTGTCAGATGGTGCCCTGTTTATCTTGCACAGAGCGCAGTGATCCCTGGCTGCCGCTCAACGTGCGTGCGGCGCCGTGCCTCTTCAATGCGAAATCTATCGGGCCAGCAGCAATGAAAGTGTTCGGTTTTTCCGGGCAGCCGAACGCGAATTTGGCCCGGCTGCCCGTTGCAGGAGGGTGCGTGCCGCTCGCACGCGACGCGCACCCATCCTGCGGATCACACTTGCTAGTCAGTTACCGGGGCGAAGTTGAAGTAGTCCTCGACGTTTTCGGGTGTGATGAGGATGCAGTCGATGGAGGCCTTCTCTTCTTCGGGCAGCTCACCGGTGGTCAGGTAGGTGTGCGCCTGCTCGACCGCGAGCGGACCGAACTGAGCGACTGGCTGGAGGACGGTGGCGGCGATGGTGCCTTCCTTGATGGCGTCCATGACGTCCTGCGAGCCGTCGAAGCCGACGACGACGACATCAGTCATGCCAGCGGCCTGCAGCGCAGCCATGGCGCCCATGGCCATCGTGTCGTTACCGGAGATGACGCCGTCGATGTCAGGATGCGCCTGGATGATGGTCTCCATCACCTCGAAGGCTTCGGGCTGCGACCAGTTGGCGGTCTGCTGAGCGACCATCTCGAGCCCGTCGTACTCGTCGAGCACGTCATGGTAACCCTGCGAGCGGACGTGTGCGTTGGTGTCGGACTCGCGTCCGAGCAACTCCACGTACGTGCCCTCTTCGCCGATCAGTTCGACGAAGTACTCGGCACCGAGGACTGCGCCCTGATAGTTGTTGGAGATGATCTGCGAGGCGGCCAGACCGGTCTCGTTGATCTCACGGTCGATCAGGAAGGTGGGGATGTCGGCGTCCTTGGCCTTGCGCACCGCTTCGATGGACGCATCGGCGCCCGCGTTGTCCAGGATGATCGCCTTGGCACCGAGCGCGATCGCCTGGTCGAAGTGCTGGTCTTGCAGGTTCGGGTCGTCGTCATGCACCAGCACCAGCGTCTCGTATCCGAGCGCCTGCGCCGCAGCATCCGCTGAGTCCGCTTCCGCCTTGAAGAACGGATTGTCGTGCGATGGGGTGATGATCACAATCAACCCCTCGCCCGCGACTTCCTCTTCCTGAGGAACCGGGGCGAAGTTGAAGTAGTCCTCGACGTTTTCGGGTGTGATGAGGATGCAGTCGATGGAGGCCTTCTCTTCTTCGGGCAGCTCACCGGTGGTCAGGTAGGTGTGCGCCTGCTCGACCGCGAGCGGACCGAACTGAGCGACTGGCTGGAGGACGGTGGCGGCGATGGTGCCTTCCTTGATGGCGTCCATGACGTCCTGCGAGCCGTCGAAGCCGACGACGACGACATCAGTCATGCCAGCGGCCTGCAGCGCAGCCATGGCGCCCATGGCCATCGTGTCGTTACCGGAGATGACGCCGTCGATGTCAGGATGCGCCTGGATGATGGTCTCCATCACCTCGAAGGCTTCGGGCTGCGACCAGTTGGCGGTCTGCTGAGCGACCATCTCGAGCCCGTCGTACTCGTCGAGCACGTCATGGTAACCCTGCGAGCGGACGTGTGCGTTGGTGTCGGACTCGCGTCCGAGCAACTCCACGTACGTGCCCTCTTCGCCGATCAGTTCGACGAAGTACTCGGCACCGAGGACTGCGCCCTGATAGTTGTTGGAGATGATCTGCGAGGCGGCCAGACCGGTCTCGTTGATCTCACGGTCGATCAGGAAGGTGGGGATGTCGGCGTCCTTGGCCTTGCGCACCGCTTCGATGGACGCATCGGCGCCCGCGTTGTCCAGGATGATCGCCTTGGCACCGAGCGCGATCGCCTGGTCGAAGTGCTGGTCTTGCAGGTTCGGGTCGTCGTCATGCACCAGCACCAGCGTCTCGTATCCGAGCGCCTGCGCCGCAGCATCCGCTGAGTCCGCTTCCGCCTTGAAGAACGGATTGTCGTGCGATGGGGTGATGATCACAATCAACCCCTCGCCATCCTGAGCAAGCGCCGGGGCGCTTACGCTGAAGCCTGCGAACGCTACGGAAAGCGCCAGCAGCGTCGCAATTAGCTTGAACCAATTTTTGTGCAACATATCTCCCTCTCTATCGCCAGCAAGTGTCTCGAATCGGAAACTGGGATCTGTTGTGTCGATTCTCCCTCCTTAAAGATTCGGCACCTCCTTTATATGGTGAATTATGCCACGCTGCGCTCTTGAATGCGCTGTTGAACCTGGTCGATGATCACGGCCAGCACGATCACCGCGCCGGTGATGATCATCTGCCAGAAGGAACTGACCCCTTCAATTACCATGCCGTTCCGCAAGACGCCGACGACGAACGCGCCGACGATCGTGCCGACAATGGTTCCGCGACCGCCAGCCAACGATGTGCCGCCCAGCACAACCGCGGCGATCGCGTTCAGTTCAAATCCATCACCGGTGGCGGGATGCGCGGCGACAAGCTGCGACGTGATAATCAGGCCAACCACTGCCGAGCAAAAGCCCGAGATTACGTACGTGAGCATGGTAACGCTCTTCACACGCACGCCAGAAAGCTGCGCGGCGCGTTCGTTGCCGCCGATAGCGTAGACCTGGCGCCCGAACGGCGTCTTACGGGTGATGAATATCGCCAGCAGCGCCAGCCCGATCATGATCCAGATCGAGTAGGGCAGGCCGATCAACGTGCCACGCCCCAGTTCTGGGAATCCAGTGTTGCCGAGCTCGGGATCGCCGATCAGGTTGGGAAAGGTCGCGCCGTTGTTCGAAAGCAGCGCGAATCCGCGTGCCATATACAGCGTGCCGAGTGTGGCGATAAACGGCGCCACTCGGAAGCGTGTGACCAGGATGCCGTTGATCAAGCCGACGAGCGTCCCGACGGCTATGGCGATCAGCGCGACGATCCAGACGTTGAAATAAATCACCCGGTTCAGGGGCGAGAGGATCAGGCCGTTGTGGATCAGCGCGCCGGTGACCATACCTGTCAGGCCGACGATGGAACCGACCGACAGGTCGATGCCGCCGGTCAGGATAACGAACGTCATTCCAATACCGAGCACGGCGTTGATCGCGACCTGCTTGGCGAGAATGACCTGGTTGCTCTGGGTTACAAAGGCATCTGAACTGAGCGCGAAGAACGCGTAAAGCAAGGCCAGCGCGATAAACGCGCGCATTTGCACCAGCACGCTGCGCACAGACAGGCGCCCTTTGCTGATCTGTTCAATCGGGCTTCTATCTGGGGTTGCCTGAATGTCAACTTCAGCCATTTGCCGACACGTCCTTTCTGACCAGTTCATGCCCGATGGCGGAGGCTTCGACCAGTGCCTGCTGAGTTGCGTCGGCGCGGGCTAGCTCCCGCGTGATTACGCCCTTCGACATCACCAGAATGCGATCAGCCATCGCCATAATTTCTTTCAGTTCGGTCGAAACAAAGATGATGCCCAGGCCCTGCGCTGCGAGCTTGCGCATAATCTCAAAGATCTCTTCTTTCGCGCCGACATCAATGCCACGCGTGGGCTCGTCCATCAACAGCACCTTCGGCGACGTCAGCAGCGATTTGGCTACGACGACCTTTTGCTGATTGCCGCCGCTGAGCGACGAGATCAGGTTCATCACGTTCGGAACCTTAATCGAAAGCTCTTGCACCATGCGGTTGACATGCGCCATTTGTTTCCCGTGAGAGAGATACACCACATTCAAATAATTGCGCAAGCTTGCCAACAGCATGTTGTCTGCAACGGATAACTCCGGGACCAGTCCCTCGCGCTGGCGATCTTCGGGGATTAGCACGATACCCTGCTTGATACGCTTGTCGATTGAGCCGGTGATCTTCTTGCCACCGAGCCATACCACGCCGCTCGCGTTGGGATGCAGGCCCATCAGGCACTCGAATAGCTCGGTGCGTCCCGCGCCCATCAGCCCGTAGATGCCCAGCACCTCGCCTGCGCGCAGCGCGAACGACACGTTATCGAGCAGGAAGCCACCGCCATACTTCGGTAGCGTCATGTTTTCGACCCGCAGAAGGTCTTGCTCGATCGGGTGCTGCGGCGGCTGGTAGGTGGCTGCGGTATCGCGCCCGACCATCCGCTCGATGATCCAGGACAGATCGACCTCTTCCATCCGCGATTCCGCGACCTTGTGCCCGTCGCGCAGCACGGTGATGTAGTCGCCAATCTGCATCAATTCTTCGAGCTTATGCGAGATATAGACGATCGAGACCCCGTTGGCGGCCAGCTCGCGGATCACGCGGAACAGCACTTCAACCTCGGTATTGCTGAGCGCGGACGTCGGCTCGTCCATAATCAGGATTTTGACCTCGAATGCCAGAGCTTTCGCAATCTCAACGATTTGCTGCTGGCCGATTCGCAAGTTTTGGACGAGCGTCTTTGGGTTGATTGGTTGTTCCAGGCGGCTGAGCAGCGCGCGCGTGCGCTCTTCCTGCTCGCGGTGCTGGATCACAGCGCCACCGGTTGTGACTTCGTGCGCCATGAAGATATTTTCGGCGACACTTAAGTTCGGGAACAGGTTAAGTTCCTGGTAGATGATGCCGATGCCTAACTGCTCGGCTTCGCGGGGCGAGGTCGGGTGGATTGGCTTGCCTTCCAGAACCAACACGCCTTCGGTGGGCCGCTCGACGCCCGCGATGATCTTCATCAGGGTCGATTTTCCGGCCCCATTTTCGCCGACCAGCACGTTCACCTTGCCGCGATACACGTTGAAATCCACTTTGTCGAGCGCGACGGTGCCAGGATATATCTTAGTTACTTGCTCGGCGCGCAGGATCACGTCATTTTGCACGCGAGTCTGTTCAGGTGCGGTGACAGGCGCAGTCATCAGTCCACCACCGTCAGACGAACCGGGATAACCGTGATGTTGGGCGAGCCGTCCAGCGAGAAAGCGCCCACGAACTGCACCGTCTTTCCTTCGATTTGCGCCGGGTCCATCTCGCGTACCGCTTCGATGTCGTCCAGCCCCAGCGCTTCGGCGATCATGGATGTGATGCGGACACCCATCGCAGTCGCGACATCAGCGAATTCCTGCTGGTTGGTAAAGGCCCCGTACTCAATGAACCCAACGGCATCGCGCACAGCGCCGCGCTGCGAGACTTTGATCAGCGGCCCGATCGCCATCTCTACATCCGCGGTGCCATCGGGCGGCGCGAGGTCGAGCGAAACAACGCCCGAGCGCGAGCCCGTGTCAAGCTCCACTACCTGCGCCTCGCCGCGCACCATGAAGCTGTACGGGCCGGTTCCAGAGCGGTGGCCGAATTGCTCGATAGCTGCATCTTCATCTTGCTCAATCAACTCAAGCAGGGGCGCCAAGTCCTGCGCTTGCTCGTCATAAGTGGGCAGCACCCGGTCATCCCAGATTTCGGCGACGTAGGCTTCGCCAGTGAACCCGATCTTCGCTTCGTCATCCTCATCCAGAGTGCGCACGGTGGCTAACACGCAGCCGGAGAGCGTCGCTCCGAGCACCGCGAGCAGCGCGATCCGCGCCAAGAGAGACCCTAATTGTTTTGGCTGCATGCGCGAAACTCCTACAACAGTTGTTCAGCCGTGAAACGATCCGTAATCAGCACATTGATCAATCGGCCTCTCAGCGCGCCGCGAATTGCCGCGTGCTTTCGCTGGCCGCCAGCGATCCCGACGGTCCGCCCAACGCGCTGAAGCTTTTCCAGCGGGATACCGATCACGCGCTCGTTGAGCGGGGTGATGACTGGTTGTCCTTCGGTGTCAAAGAAGCGCAGGCAGACATCGCCGACCGCGCCGCCGCGCTGCAACATCTCCAACTCGTCTTCAGAGTAGATGTTGCCGCTGCTCGCCAGCAACTCTGACGGCTGCACCGAGCCGATCCCGACCAGCGCAAGCGTCAGACGGTCGAATAGCCCGACCGCCGCAGCGACATACGGATCGCTGAGCAGGATATCGCGCGCTTCGATCGAGCCGACAATGCCTGGCGCGGTTAAAAAACGGCCCGTGCCGTTGACCAGCTTTGCCAGGCGATCGGTCAGACGGGACGCGTGCACCTCTGCTTCAGGGTGGCCGATACCGCCGAGAATCTGAACTACCACGGCCTGCGTCGGGCGTGGCAGCGGGTGCATCGCATCGACCATCGCCAGCAGCGTGGCGCTCCATGAGGAGATGCCGATGACTTCGTCAGGTTTGAGCGTGTTTTCCAGGTAAAAGGCTGCTGCGGCGCCGAGGCTGCGCTGGATGCCCAGCTCGTCGTCCGGGTTGTCGCTATCAACCACGATTACCTCGCGGAGGCTGTAGCGGCGGCGTAAATCTTCTTCCAGGTCTCCAAAGACCCCGGGCGGCATGCTGACGGTGATCCGCACGACACCTTCGGTCACGGCGCGCTTGAGCAGGCGCGACACGGTCGCCTGCGAGAGATCAAGCTGATGAGCGATCTCGCGCTGATTCATGCCATGCAGATGATACAGGTGTGCGACTTTGGTGAGCAACCGGAGCTCTTCAATGTGCCGTGTTGAAACCATTTGGTAACCGCAATCAATGCATTTGAATACATATTCAGTGCAAAAATTGTATGCACACCTAAAGCATAAGACGAATTGGCTTCCTTGTCAAGCAGGTCGCCGCATGGCTGCGGCGGTGCACCTGAGCGAGCACTCCCCTCTTAGGATACGCCGAATTGCGTTTTTGCGGAAGTCGGGCCCGCCTGCACGATGGATTTCGAGCGCGATGTGATATTTCGTGTCGGACCGCCTTCACTATATAGAACTTGTAAAAATCCATCGCGTCACTCTTCTCCGCAGAAAAATCATGCTATAATGCGAAAATTCAGAGGTT
>CAZVCM010000092.1:0-13712 GCA_964626105.1 uncultured Thermoflexus sp. | reverse complement strand
GTCCCCAGTTCAAGTCTGGGCCTCGGCACTGCACACAGCCCCTTGTTTGCAAGGGGCTGTTGCGTTTATACTCACACGAAATCCTCGCTTCTGACGCAGCTCCGAAATCGCTCTTCTAGCGCCTGTATCACACGAAAGGAGCATGATGTCTATCGCGATTTCGATTGAACACCTCTTGATTGTCGCGGCTGCACTCTTGCTGACGAGCATTGTAGCGACGCGTATTTCGGGAAGGCTTGGCGTTCCAGCGCTCCTGTTTTTTCTGCTGGTGGGGATGCTCGCCGGCTCAGAAGGCATCGGTGGGATCGAGTTTGACGATCCCTACCTGGCGCAGTTGCTCGCCGTAGTCGCCTTTACGCAGATTCTGTATTCAGGTGGTTTTGACACCGAGATATCGGACATTCGTCCGGTCTGGCGCGAAGGGATCGTGCTGGCAACCTTCGGCGTACTGGTAACCTGTATGATTGTCGGCGGCGCGGTCTATCTCATCCTCGACCTGGAACCGCTGCAAGCGCTTCTGCTAAGCGCGATCGTTTCCTCAACGGATGCCGCAGCCGTCTTCGCGGTGTTGCGCGGCAAGGGGGTCGGCCTCAAAGGCAACCTTAAACCGCTACTGGAGCTGGAATCCGGCAGTAACGACCCGATGGCGATCTTCCTGACTGTCAGCCTGATCCACCTCATTCAGACACCCGGAGACTCGATCTTTCAGCTTATCCCGCTATTCATTCAGCAGATGGCGCTCGGCGCGATCCTCGGCGTCGCAACAGGCTACGTCATTGCATGGACGCTCAACAATCTACGCCTGCAGTATGACGGGCTGTATCCAGTCGTGACGATCGCGCTCGTACTGCTCAGCTATGGCATCACCACATCACTGAACGGAAACGGGTTCCTGGCCGTCTATCTCGCCGGATTAATGAGCAGCCGGTTAAACTTCATCCACAAGCGTAGTCTTAAACAGTTTCATGACGGAATCGCCTGGCTGATGCAGATCATCATGTTCTTGACGCTTGGCCTGCTGGTCTTTCCGTCCGAACTGGTACCGGGCGCCGCGCGCGCTCTGCTTCTCTCGGTTATCCTTGCGCTGGTCGCGCGGCCCGTTGCGGTCTTCATCAGCCTCATCTGGACGAAGATCACATTTCGCGAAAAGACGTTCGTGTCATGGGTCGGATTGCGCGGCGCCGCGCCAATCATCCTGGCGACTTTCCCCCTGCTCGCCGGAATAGGAGAAGCCGACCTGATGTTCAACATTGTCTTCTTCATCGTGCTGACATCCGTTCTGATTCAGGGTACGTCGCTGCCAGTAGTTGCACGCTGGCTGAAGGTGGATGCGCCGATCCCCGTCCAGCGGCAGTATCCGCTGGAGTTCATTCCATCCGAGGGGCTTAAGAGCGAGTTACTTGAAGTCACTGTCCCGACGGGCGCGCCCGTTGCCGGTAAGCGCGTGCTGGAAGTCGGTTTTCCAGAAGCCAGCCTGCTCGTGCTGCTCGGGCGTGACAACGACTTCATGATCCCGACCGGCTCGACCACGATCCTCGAAGGCGATCACATCTTGATTCTGGCAGATAAGACAGATGCAAACCGAATTCGCGATATCTTCGGCGCGAATGAGTCAGACGATCAAGACGACGCAGAAGCGTACGCGACCTAGCGCACACAAAGACGCGGCGACCGGACTGGCCGCCGCGTCGATTGCTACGCCGCGCCGGGCTTACTGCCCGGCTTTCTGTTTGACTAGCTCGACCACTTCCGGAAGATCTATCCCCAGTTCCCGCAACTTCTCGAGTGTCGGAATGCCGTTCTTATCCCAGCCGCGCCGCTTGTAAACAGCATCCATCAACTGCTCGTATTGCGCCTCGCGATAATCGCGCAACCGCGCAACCTTCTCTTCGAGCGTCAGCGCGTCGGGATCGATGCCGGTCTCTTCGCGCAATTGCTTGTCATAACGCTCAGCGCGGGACGTGTACTCCAACGGCGTGACCGGCCCCATCGCCCGGTAAGGCGGATAGTCGTGCTCGCGCGTGCCAAAGCCGAGCTTGAGCGCGAATACCCGTTGGAAGTTGTAGACGCGCTCGGACTGCGCCAGGAGTTCCGCAGCGCTGACCGGCGTACCGGTCAGGCCCTCGTAGAGCTCGCAGTAGTTCTTGACATGCTCCGGGACCTTGTTCGGTTCGTCCGTTTCGTTGTTATCTTCTGGCACGATGTCATTCCACGGCAGCTTGCACAGCCCGTGCAGGCTGAACCACGTGCGCCACAGCGGGAAATAGTGCAGCGCCTCAGCCTTGGCCTCAAACGTCGGCAACTGCTGTCGAACCATGTCCATGAAGATCAGCCACGCCTCGTCATGTTGCGCGCCCTTGAGCGCCATGCCATAGCCGCCCTGCTGCGCCAGTGACTCTTTCGTGACATACTCCGAGACTTCCATCCCCTTGACTTCCATCCCGATGTCATTCACGAAGTGCGGATCGGCGCCGTAACGCTCGATGAACAACTGCTTCAGATAGCGCACGCCTTGCCCGATATGGAAGCCGAAGCCCTCGCCGTTGGCAAGCTGGTGAAGCAACGCCAGCACCGCCTCGCTGTTCCCCCATTTCAGGTCAAGACCGCCGGTGGCCGCGCGGTCGATAACTCCCGCTTCATAGCACTCCATCGCGAAGGCGACCGAGTTCGCAAACGAGATCGTATCGATCCCATAGGTGTCGCAGTAGAAGTTCATCTCGATCACAGGCAGTGGGTCGAAGATACCGAGGTTCGAGCCTTCTCCTGCGATCGTCTCGTACTCCGGGCCATCCACCAGCACCGTCTCGCCACGATAGGGGCCGGTTTGCAGATGGAAGTGGTCAACGCCATGCGCGCACGAAAGCGTACAGCCGTACCAGCAACCATCCGGCACACCCTGCGTGAACAAGTCTTCCCACACGCTCGCGTCAAACACCGACGCCTGCGGGTGCGTGCCATAGCGGAAGTTGTGGACAGGCAGCAAGTCGAAGTGATCCATAATCGGCGGCAGGTGGCCGGTACCGATCTTGCGCATGTTATTCTGCTTACCGTCCAGTTCGGAGATCTCTCTGTTGATGCGCCGCCCCGCCTGCCGGATCAGTTCCATATTTGCCGGGTGATTGCTCTCGCCAGTCATCTGGCTGTAGCGCACGACAATCGCCTTGATGCGCTTGTGTCGCAACACGCGTCCAGAGCCGCCGCGCCCGGCCTGCTTGAAGCGTACCTGCTTGCGACGGACATCGTACCAGCTTAGGTTCAAGCTCGCATAGCGCGAATGCTCCGCGCCCTGCCCCGCCGATAGGACCGATACACTCTTGCGGTTGCGCTCGTCTCCACCATACATCTCGGTGAGCTGCCGCGCGACCAGGTGCGAGTTCAACTCCTCCAGCGGTGCGTCTTCGATCGTCACGCGCCCTTCATCTCCGTCGATCACAATGATCACGTCGCGATCAGCGACACCTTGCACTTCGAGCGCATCCCAGCCTGCGAACTTCAGATAGGGGCCGAAGTAGCCACCCGCGTTACTGTCGATCACGGATTGTGTCAGCGGCGAGATGGTTACAACCGTTGACTTGCCAGAGCCGGGATACGCCGTGATCCCGCCAATCGGCCCGCCCGCAACCACCAGTTCATTTTCTGGATCGTCCCACTTCGTGTCGGGGTCGGCCGCATTCCACAGCAGCCATAGCCCGAACCCGCGCCCGCCGGTGAAGAGGTCCTTCATCTGCCGCGTGACCGGCTTGGCGGCAATCGTGTTGTCGGACAGATTAACGTAAAGCGTCTGGTTGGCGTATCCGCGCTCGACGACCGGCGTCTCATAGCGCATCTCGGCCAGGAGCGTGCGGCCAGCCCGCAATATTTCGGGCGGTGTCGTCAGCATAATCTTCTCCCATAAAGTCACGAAAGCTTATTATCTTCGATCATAATGGAGGATAGAGCCGTTGTCAGTCCGCCGGTACCGAACGTCCGCCGAAAATGGGAGGATGATCAGGGGTGATGGCGTGCTAGAATACGGCTGTCCGCATTGCGCACCGAAAGGCAGGGCCGCTGTGACCGCGCTTCACAAGTTGATCTTTGTTTCATCCAACGCCGAAAAACACCGCGAAATCCGCGACGCGCTGCGCTCTGCGGGCTGGGAGGTCGAGCGCGCGCCGGTCGATGTCGCCGAAATTCAGTCGCTCGATCCAGCGATGGTGGCCGAGCACAAGGCGCGGCTGGCCTTTGAGCACCTGGGCGGCGAGCCGATCCTGGTTGAGGACACGGGCCTCGCCCTGACCGCCTGGAACGGTTACCCGGGCGCGCTGATCAAGTGGGTGCTCGGCGCGGTCGGCGAAGAGGGCCTCTGCCGCCAGCTTGACGCCTGGGCGGACCGCAGCGCGGTCGCGACGGTCGCGCTGTGTCTGTACGATGGCGCTGACGCGCGGCTGTTCCTCGGCACGACACGCGGCACGATCACCAACTCCCCGCGCGGCAAACACGGTTTCGGATGGGACAGCATCTTCCAGCCTGAGGGGTATACGCAGACCTATGGCGAGATGCTCCGTGAGGCGAAGATGGGCATCTCCATGCGCGCGCAAGCGGTCGCCGCGCTGCGTGAATATCTGCTCGGTGGAGCGGTTTAGCTCGCTCTGGCAGATTCCAGTACAATAGTCCCTGAGCTTCATGGTTCGGCAACGAATCACCACACCTCGCGACGGGGCGGCAGATCGTGTCAGATTCGCAAACCTACCATCTGGACCGGCTGTATTACGGCGTGCTGGTCGACGAGAACCAGCAACAGTCCTCGCGCCCTGGCGTGATCGCACGCACCGCCAGCGTAACGCCTGCCCAAATCGCAGAGTGTCTTCGCGTGGGCCAGATTCTGCCGCCCGCGTCGAAGGACGCCTCAGCGGACATGCCTGGTACACTCGCGCTGCTGCAAAGCAACACGACCAACTTCATCCTGACCAAAGCGCAGCGCAGCGACGCGGGCTACCCGCAAATCATGTACGTGCTCGTCCCGCGTGAGGTTATTCGACAGCTTGGCGGCAACGTGCTGATGTTTCGGGCGCTTGGCCTCGCGCCGATGCCTGCGTTCGTCAGCGCCAGCGCGGACCTTCCGCCTTTTGAATTTCGCGCGCCCCCTCCCCCGGAGCGTGAGAACCAGCTTGACGCGCTGTTCGATCTCATGCTGTTCTGCCAGGATTCGCTGCCGATTATTGAGGGGATGCTCGCGGCGCTCGTGCAGGGATGGCCGCTCGTAATCTCTAACAGCCCGCGCTCGATCACACAGCGGTTGCAGTTCGTGCAGGGTCTGCTGAGCCTTCTACCCGTCCCGGCGCGAACCGGCATCACCTTTGCCACCCATGTCACCGATCCTGCCGCGTCACCCGCGCAGCTCATGTTTGCCGCCCGCGTAGATGGGGCCGAGGGAACCCTCGTCTACGACTGGGCGCGGGGTGAGCTGCTCACGAAACCGCCGCGCGACGCGTACAGCCGCTATATCATCTCGCAGCTACGGCTAGATCCGTCCCTGGTGGTTGACCAGACCGAAGAACTCGCGCGGACAACCGTCTGGCGCGCCATGCAGCGCGAGCGGCTTAGCTCGGTGCTCGCGTGGGTTGCGCGCCGCGCTGCGGTGGATCGCACCGTCCGCGATGGCCAACCTGCCGATCGGGCGCTGGTCGCGTCAATACTTCGCGAGGATCCAACATTATCGCCCGAAGCGCGGCTGGCGTACGTGCGCCATCTGCTGGCGTTCGCGCTGGCGCTGCGCGAGCCGGACTCCGCTGATGTCATCCCGGTGGTCGCGACGACGCATCCTGCCATTGTGGAGACCGTCTCCGAGCAGCTACGCGCCGCGTGCGACCAGGGGCACGCGGCGCTTGTGTACGAGATGCTGTCGCGCTGGCTGCTGAACATCCCCGAAGCAGCAGCACTGCCGTGGCACGACGTGCTGCACTACGCCGCGGAAAAGCGCTTTGAGGCGCTGCTATCCGAGGATGATCTCGCGCCCGCACAGGATTTCCTGATCGGGATGCAGAACGCACACCCGGCGTTGCACATGCAGCAGGCGCTGCCGCAGTTGTTCCGCGCCGCGCAGCCCATCGCGCGAGAGAACGGCAATCTGGCGCATGCGATGTTGGTCCTTGGCGCCGAAGTGCTGCCTGCTGCGTCGTTCCAACAATTACTGAGCGATCCGGCGCTAATCCAGCATTTTCCGCCCGACTTTCGCGCTGCGATCGGTACACTCCTGGGCGAAGCGCGGCCAACTGCGTCCGGCACGCTGGAGCGCGCTGGCAAGGTATTCGGGGATATCGGCCCGCTGATGACTGCGCGCCTCGCTGAGTGGGCCGTCTACCAACAGCGCACAGACCTGATCGATGCGGCGTGTCTCGGCGCGGTGCTGGCGCTTGCTCGATCGTCGCGGGGCGCGCCGCCCGCCTTGGTCGAGCACATCACGCGGGATTTCACCGACCTCCCCCAGTTCCTGCATCTGGCGCCACCCGGCCACCAGACCTTGATTGAGCTTCTGTTCCAGATGCGGCAGCCCGACCGCGCCATCAGTCTGTTAGAGCGCTGCCAGAACGAATTGTTCGGGCCAGAACGGCTCAACGAGTTTACGCGCTTCGCCGGGAACCTGGCGCAGTCCCTGACGCTGCCCACAAGCGATCTGATCGCTGCACTCGAACGGCTGGACGGCAGCCGCCTTCGGCCAGAGCCGCGAGCTGCTATGCTGCAAAGCGCGCTGCGGGGGCAGCAGTGGCGCGAAGACCTGGATTACGCTGCTCAACGTCTGACGGCCATGCTTGCCGAACGCCCACCGCTGATCCGCGTCGTGGGCGCGGAGAACACGCTCAAGCTGCTGAGCTATCAAGTCCGTGTCGAAAACGGGCTGAGCGCGCTGCGCGTAGGGACGGCGCTGACGCAGGAAGCGCTGCATGAAGGCAGCGCCAGCATCCCGCTGATGGCACAGATGTGGCACGTCATCGCATGGAATAGCGGTATGGCGCAGGCCGCGCTCGAACTCCTGCGCCGCTATGTACGGGGGATTCCGCTTGAGGACGCGCCGCGCGCGCTACGCTATTTCGAGCGCGAAATCGGACTGGATCCGGCCCGCGAGCTTCACGCGACAATTCTGGTGCGGCGTATCATCGGCGAGCAGACGCTGCCGGAATTTGTGGAAAGCGTCTGCCTCGCGGCGGCGCTGCTCACCGATCTCGCCGCGACTTACCACGCGGATAAGGTTCACCCGCCGCTGCACCGTCTGCGGCGCGACATTGACCAGATGACCGGAAATCTGACCGATTCTCAGCGCCAGCAGGTTTCGCGCAACACGCTCGCGCTAACACAGCAAGTCTACGAGTTGGGCCAACAGCGCACGCGCCGCGCGCTGCGCCAGCCCGCGCACCCGCAACTGATCGAAGGGACAATCATGCCCCGCAGCGGTGTCGATTTTTTGCGCTTCGCCGGTGGGCACTTCGCGCGCCACATCCAGCTTCCGCTAATACTAGACCGCGAAGAGATGGCGCACCTGTTTGGAAGCCGGTCCGCCGCGATGTTCCTGCGAGAGACGACCATCATCACGCAGCTTCTCAGCCGCTTGCAAGCCGCGTTCCGTGTCGGAAACGACGCTGTGACGCCCGAGGCGCTTCAGGCAGAGCTGGAAAGTCTGTGGAACACGTTACCCGCGGCCACGCAGCACCATTTGCACGACGATTTCGCTGTGGCTTGCCAGCAGCTTGCTGAGGTGATCACGCTCATCTCCGAGCGGTCAAGTGATCGCGTGTTGGGGAGTTCCGGCTTTAGCCGCCAGCTCGATGCCGGTCAGCGCCAGCCGCATACTGCGCTCGAAGCGCTCCGCTGGATCAGCGGCTACTTCGCGCGCACCCACCAGCGCCAATGAGCCGCCAGCCGTCTCGCCCACAGACGCAACCTCGCGTCACGCTTACTGTCTTCGCGCTCGTCGCTCTGTTGCTGCTGGCGGCGTGCAACAACACTCCGGCAGTCGACCCGCTGACAGGCACGCAGAGCGAAAGCACGCCTGTCCCAACGCCTGCCGCCGAAGCTCTCACCGTCACAGGGACCAACGCCTTAGGCGAGCGACTCCACGTGATCGTGCCCGCGATCACGATCGGCCAGCGCGCCGAGGCGCAAGCGGTGCGCGTGTTCGTCGCGCTGGTCGACCCGCAAGGCACGTACAGCTACCTGCTGTTTCCTGCCAACCGCTCCGGCGAAGACGCGGACCGGATCGCGCTGGTGGATCATCCGCTAGAAATCGGAATCGGTGCCAGTACGCCGTATGTTGCGCTGTGGGCGCTGGCCTTCCACACAACCGGCCACACCGCTGCTGAGTCGCAGGGCTGGGACGCGCTCGCTACCTCGCTGGCGCTCGGTTTCCGCGAATGGTTGCTGGACGGAGACCCCGCCGACGACCCGCTGGCAGGCGCAGTCAACGCATCCGGCGGAACGCTCTACGCGTGGTATGCCGAGATCGACGTGCTCGGTCAGGTGCTGACACGTCTCGACCCGGCTGAGGGCTGGGGAGTCAATCTTGGCACCGCGACAGGCGTCGACGACGCGCTGGCCGTTGTGTTCGACGTGGACCACATTCCTGCGCCCGATGCCCCCACACCCGAGCTGGAGGAACCACCCGAAGATACGTCAATTGAGAATGGCGCCGCGCCAGACACGCCTTACACGCTTGTGCTTGACGAGACGTTCAACGACCCAACGAGCGCCGAACGCTGGTATCATGGCCGCGCGGGGACATTCATTAACGAGGTGGTCGGCGGCGGCTACCAGATTCGCCTGCTCGGCGCAACCCGGCGGCCTATCGCGCTCTCCTGGGGATCGATGAGCGGGCTGCGTTTCGGGCGCGGACTGATCGAGGCAGAGATGCGCATGGCCGAAGGCGATAGCGCGGACGCGACCTATGGGTTGTGGCTGCGCCACCAGGATGACAACAACTTCCTGTACGTCGGCCTTTCCAATCGGGGGGAATATCGGGTGGCGGTGATTGTTAACAATCGGGTGCAAACGCTGGTGCAAGACTGGCAATTCCATCCGGCGATTAGCACCGGGACTGCGTCAAACCTGATTGCGATCGAGTTGTTTGCAGACGGGCGGCACGATCTGAGCGTCAACGACACACACCTGTTGACCTTCCGCGATCGCACGTTTGGCGATGGATCGATCGCGTTCTTCTGTTCGGCGCGCACCACGCCCACCACCTGCCGCCTGGAAACGCTGCGCGTCTGGCAGCCAGCGAGCTAGCACGCCCGATGCCCGCCGACTTCACCCTCGCCGCATTTTCCGAGCTCTGCCAGCGAGCTGCCCCCCGGCGCGCGATGTCCGTCGCCGAATATCTCCGCGCTGCACCGTGCGCCCCGTTCGTCATTCTACGCTTTGACGTCGACTACCGCGAGCCATTCGCGCTGCGGCTGGCGCTGCTGCTGGCTCGCCAGCGTCTCCGTGGAACGTTCTACGTACGCCATCACCCTACCGGCTTCGACTGGGACGCGATCACTGCGATTGCCGCGCTGGGGCATGAGCTCGGCTACCACTACGAGACGCTGGATCGCTGCCGGGGAGATTTTCACGCAGCAGAGGAGACTTTCCTCGCAGACATCGCCGCGCTGCGGGCCCGAGGCGTGCGGGTGCAGACTTCTGCCGCGCATGGCGCCCCGCCGGTCACGGCTACGTATAAGGACAATCTCGCTCTGCTGCGAGCAAATCCGACCCTGATCAAGCGTGCAGAGTTACGCGGGGATGCGGTCGCGAGCATAGACTTCACGCGGCTCACGTACTATTCGGACGCAGGATGGCGCTGGCAGCGCTGCGACGGCACGCCGCCCGGAGTCGACACGAGCCCGACCTCGCTGGCCGATCTGCTAGACCGGCTGGCGCAGCCGGATGCGGCGCTCTATATCAACATCCACCCGCAACAGTGGTTCGCGCGGGCGGCGAATGTGCGCGCATTCCGCTGGCGCAACCGGATCGGAAACCGGATCGTGCCCTGGCTGCGCGCGACGCGCCGGTCGCTACCCCGCTAGCAAACGCGGTACGAGAAGCAAGAGCGTCCCGGCGATCACCTGACAGACGATGCTTGCCGCCAGCCCGTGCCGGTAATTGACATAGCTATAGAGGAAATTCAGCACGACGAGCGCCGTGCCGATCACGAAACCCACAACCGGCGTTTCGCTCAGACCGAGGTTCGGGAAGAACATCAGCATCGACCACGCGCTCGCCAGCAGCGCAACGGTCGGAATGCTGTGCACGCGCTGCATCGCGCCGCGAAAGAACAATGATTCCGATAGCGGCATGACAAACGCGGTTGCTTGAAAGATCCACGTGTTCAGCAGCGCGCTATCGTCCTGCCCCATCGCGAAGAGACGCTCGGCAGTCACAGCCAGTGTGTCCCACCCCACCAGCATCAACCCACCGCCGGTGATCAGCCCTAGCCCGACGCCCCAGATCAGATCGCCCGGATCGGTGACTTTCATGCGAATCCCGCTGCCGAGCACAAAAGCCGTCGCGCCCATCAGGGCGAGCGCGGCCCACAGCGCCACATAGCGCGTATTGTCGGGGACCGGCGTCAGCCCAATACTGAGCGCCATCGCCATTAGGTAGCCGAAGATCGGATCGACGTCCTGGCGGCGGCTGCGCGGCATGAGCGAGTCATGCTCAGCAGAATCGTTTGATGAAACCGGCCACTCTTCCTCTGGCGGGCGCTGGATCGGCACGGCCTGCGGGGGATGGCCGGTGCGCAGACGCCGACGGTCCAGCGGCGCCATCGGGCGAGGATCAGGCGGCGATTCGGGGCGCTCATCAGGGCCAGGAGACGATGGATTCACGCGAGTTCCTTCTGGAGCGAAGCCAGCACATAGACGACATCTTCAGGGCGAATCCAGTAATGCGTCACCACGCGGAAGCCGCGCTCATCCATTGGCAGCATCAAGACGTTGTGCGCGCGCATTCGCTCGGCCAGGTCTGGCGCGCTGAGCGCGATATCATCCGCCAGCCGGAAGAACACCATGTTCGTCTGCACCTGCGCCAGATCGAGCGTGATCTGCGGCATCTCCGCCAGACCCTCAGCCAGCAGGCGCGCGTTCTCGTGGTCTTCCTGCAGGCGATCAGCCATCTTCTCCAGCGCGATCAATCCCGCCGCCGCGAGCACGCCAACCTGCCGCATGCCTCCGCCGACCAGCTTGCGCATGCGCCGCGCGCGCTGAATGAACGGCTTATCGCCGACCAGTACCGAGCCAACCGGCGCACATAGCCCTTTCGACAGGCAGAACGTGACGCTGTCCGCCGCTTCGACCAGGCTGGCAACATCGACTTCGAGTGCAGCAGCCGCGTTGAAAATGCGCGCGCCATCAATGTGCAGTGCGAGCTCGTACTCGCGTGCCAGCGCGCCCACTGCGTCGGTGTATTCCTTTGTCACAGGGATGCCACCGACCGTCCCTTGCGTGTTCTCTAACGCAATCAGCCGGGTCAGCGGAAAGTGTGGATTTCCCAGCGCGCGCACCGCCGCCTGCATATCTTCCAGACGCAGCGTGCCGTCCGCCTGCACTGGCACCGTCCGTGGATGCACGCCGCCGAGCGCGCTGATCCCACCCGCCTCGTAGATGAAGGTGTGCGCATGATCGCCAAGAATCACCTCGTCGCCGCGTCCGCAATGCGCCAGGATCGCAATGAGATTGCCCATCGTGCCGCTGGCAACGAATAGCCCGGCTTCTTTACCGAGGCGCTCAGCAGCAGCCGCTTCGAGACGGTTAACGGTCGGATCGTCGCCGAAGACATCATCGCCCACCTCCGCCTCGGCCATGGCACGGCGCATCTCGTCCGTCGGCCACGTGACCGTGTCGCTCCGCAAATCAATCCACTTCACCCGAACAACTCCAGTCTGCTCGCGTTAAGAAGCCGCCCGAGGCAATTGCGCCGGGCGGCTTGTGTCATCCAGATCACTCAGAATATCAATATGGCCGCGACCACCAGGCACACGACCAGCGCAATCAGCACCACGATCGCAATCGATGCGAGGCTCAGCGCGGCAGGGAGACACGCGATCGCCTTCGCGATGCCTTGCGCCCAGGGTGGCGCTTCGGCGGCGTCAGCATACTCGGTCGGCGAGCCGAAAGTCTCTGGCTGGTCGTCGTGGTGATCCGCGCCTGAGGTCATTTGCCACCTGTCCCAGTGTTAGTATTTCTTGACCAGCGTGCGATAGGCGGTGGGCTGGCGGGTTTGCAGCGTCTGGTGCTCCTCGCGGTGCCTGCGAATCTCGTCGAGGTCGATACGCGCCACAGCATACCCTTCGCGCGGCTTGTCGTCCTGCGCAGGCTTCTCCGTGTCGCTCTCACCTTCTTTTTCGCCCTCTTTCGCAGCAGGGGCCTTCTTCGCAGGCTCGCTCGCAACCGTCGCATGTACTTTGCCGCGCGGCCCAACAATCATACTCTCGCCACCAAACGTAAGCGTAACGTCCTCGCCCACGCGGTTTGCGGCGGCGACAAACAGCGCGTTCTCGTACGCGCGCGCCTTGACGTAGGTGCGCCACTCGTCGATCTCGGACGCTTCCCAGTTCGCCAGCACGCAGAGCAGTTCCGCCCCATCCAGCGTCAGGGAACGGGCCACTTCGGGGAACGCGAGGTCCCAGCCGAGCATCAGTCCGATCTGCCCAATATCCGTCTCAAACACCGGCAGGCGAAATCCCTCGCGGAAGGCCATGCGCTCTTCGCCATGCAGATGCATCTTGTTGTACGTGCCGACCAGTTCACCGTCCGGCCCGACCAGCACCGCGGTGTTGTACAGGATGCTCTCAACGCGTTCCTTCATCACCATGCCGAACGCGATGTACACGCCGAAATCTGCCGCGCGCTGCGCCAGCAAGTTCACGGTGGGGCCAGGCACGCGCTGCGCCATTTCGGTAAACCGCACGCCAAGCTCATTTCCGCTGGTCACCAGCTCCGGGAAGACGATGAGATCGACCTTCTGCTGCGACGCAATCTTGGACACAAACTCTGACATCTTGACGAGGTTGTCCTCAACCTCGCCCAAAGCCGGTTTCATCTGAACGGTCGCTACAGTGATCTCACGCATGGGTTCTCCTTATTCGGGGGATGTCGACTTGGCCGCGCGTCGGGGCATATGCCGCCTCGCGCTTCTGGCAACCGAACCTAAATGTATCCCTGAAGCGGGAAAAATGTCAAATGCGGGCGCCCGCTCAGAACAAGAGAGCGACTGCACCCAGCTAGCGCGGGAGCTTCTCCAGGACATTCGCCAGCCCAACTGGCAGCGGCGCCTCGACCGTGACCGGCGGCGCACCCTCGGCGGGCGCGAACGTGATCGCCGCGGCGTGCAAAAAATGCCGCTTGAGCCTGATCGGCTGCTTGCGCCGCCCGTACACACGATCGCCCACGACGGGATGCCCGATGAACGCCAGATGCACGCGGATCTGGTGCGTGCGGCCAGTCTTCGGAAAGACTTCAAGCAGGCTGAAGTCCGCATAATGCTCCAGCACGCGAAACTCGGTCAGCGCTTCGCGCTCGCCACGGCGCACGGCCATCCGCTTGCGCTGGTCGGTGTCGCGGCCAATCGGCGCGTCGATCACGCCTTCCGGTGTGTCAGGCGTGCCGAACACCAGCGTCAGATAGCGCTTGCGCACCAGCCGCTGTTTGAACTGCGCGCGCAGCCAGTGGAGCGCCTCAGCAGTCTTCGCAACCACGATTACGCCG
>CAZVCM010000091.1:5679-14222 GCA_964626105.1 uncultured Thermoflexus sp. | reverse complement strand
CTTTAAGCGCGAGGCGACCGACTGCATCTGCCCGCCGCGCCAGCCGGTCTGCACCTGCGGCCACACGGCGAGCGTGAAGCTGGTCACGCGCAAGCCCGTCGAAGCGGACGACGCGGAGATCGCGCGCAACCCGCGCAGCCGCAGCGCCAAGTTGCGCGTGGTAGAGCGATTAGCGGATAGCAGTGAACGGTGAGCGATTAGCTAAGAGCCAAAACGTGAGCGAGCAACCTTAGATCGTGGCGGAACGGACAATATGCGTCAGGATACGGTATTTTGCCCTTGCCTTCGCTCATGGCTAACCGCTAGTCGCCGGTGGCTGCTCGCTTGATTTTGGCAAATGCGGCACTCGATATATGATCGGCGTGAAGGTGTAACACCAGATTGGGAACCGGTGCCGTGTCGGAAACGTGCGTGATAGGCAGTTGGGTATGAGCAGTGAGGAGCGCCAACCGGCGTGGAGCCAGCACACGATTCTGCAACCGGGTGGCGACCAGCGGCAGCTCGTCGCTACGCTGGCGCTGGTCGTGATCGTCGTAATCCTGATCAGCGCGCTCTATCTGATCCAAACCACCACGACCACCACCACCGTCCGCCAGCTTCAAGAGATGAGCGTCCTGCGCGCCCGTCTGGAGCGTGAAAACGAGCGTCTGCGCGCCGAGATCGCGCAGTTTGAGAGCCTGCCGCGTATGATGACGCGCGCCGCGGAGTTAGGCTTCCGCGAGGCGGGCGACGCGGACATTGATTACATCGTGGTCGAGGGGTATCGCTACAACCGCCCGCCCGTCACACCGACGCCCACCCCACCGCCCACCGAGCCCACGCAGGTTTATGACGAGACGCTGGGCGGGTGGTTTCAGAAGCAGTGGGATGCGTTGCGAAGCCAGTTTGACGAGTGGCAAAACGAGTAATGGTATAAGGGGCGCGCTATGACCCGTGACGAGACATTTCACCGCCGGTTGGTCATTGTCACCGCCGCCATGCTGCTGATCAGCGCGATCCTGATCATTCGCCTGGTGTCGTTCCAGTTCCGGATGGATCCAATCGTCAAAGAGCAGCTTGAGGCGCAGGCAGAAAACCGCTACAGCCGCACCGTCGAGGTCTATCCCAATCGCGGCCAGATATACGACCGCAACGGCAACCTGCTGGCCGTGAATTCGTTCGAGTACCGTATCGGAATCAGCCCGAACCAGGTGGTCAACCGCGCTGAGACCGCGCGCCAGCTTGCGCCGCTGCTCGACGTGCCCGAAGACGAAATCTACCGCAAGCTTCAGCCCGGCATGGATGGCAAACTGGCGACGTATGTGCTGCTCAAACCGGTGGTCGATTTCGAGGCCGGACAGGCGATCATGGAGTTGGAGCTGCCCGGCATGGTGATCGAGGCGCTGCCGACGCGCATCTATCCCCAGGGCGAGCTGACCGCGCAGCTTGTCGGCATCTTCCGGGACTCTGATGAATCGCGCACGCGGCGCGGCTATTGGGGCGTCGAAGGCTTCTACCAGTCGCTGCTCGCCGGGCAAAGCAAGCGTGTCACGACCAGCACCATCCCGGTTCTGCAAGAGTCGGCGGAAACCGTCCAGGCCGTCCGCGATGGGATCGACCTGGTGCTGACCATCGACCGCGATCTGCAGTTTCTGGCGCAGGATGTGCTGAATCGCGCCGTCGCGCGCGAACAAGCGACCGGCGGCACAATTCTGATCATGAACCCGCGCACCGGCGAGATCCTCGCGATGGCGAACTATCCGATGTTCAACCCAAACAGCCTGGAGCCGGAAAACCTGGCGCGCGCCCGCAACCCCGCCGTGACCGACCTCTACGAGCCTGGTTCCGTCTTCAAGGTGGTGACCATGGCGATGGGGCTCCAGGCGGGCACGCACGACGAGGCGTGGACGTATAACGACCCCGGCTGCTTCAACCCGGCGGGGTCGCGCATCTGCAACTGGGACGGCGCCGCGCACGGCAATCAGACCTTCGTAGATGTGTTCGTCAACTCGTGGAACACCGGTACAACCACCATCTTCATGCAGATGGCCGAGGAGCTCGGCGGGCCGCACGCCGTCTATGACCTGCTCAAAGAGTTCGGCATCGGCAGCCCCACCGGTGTCGACCTGGAAGGCGAGCAGGCGGGTATTCTGCCGGAGCCAGGGGATCTGAACTGGAACGAAGCCCAGTTCCTGACGACCAGCTTCGGGCAAGGGGTGGCCGTCACACCGCTACAAATGCTGACCGCTACCAACGCGATCGCCAACGATGGGCTGATCATGCAGCCCCATATCGTCAAGGCGCGCATCGACGGCAACGAGGTGATCGAGACACGCCCGGCGGCCACGCGCCGCCCAATCAGCGCCGAGACCGCGCACCGCGCTCGCGATATCATGGTGCGCATTGTGGACGACCCTGCCAGCCTCGACGAATACTCGTTCACGGACTTTCGCGTGGCTGGCAAGACCGGCACCGCCCAGATCCCGATCCCCGGTGGCTATGACCCGTCCGGCGCGATCGCTTCATTCGTCGGTTTCCTCCCGGCAGATGACCCGGTCGTCTCGGTGCTGGTCAAGCTCGACCGCCCGATCAATTACTGGGGCAGCCAGGCCGCCGCGCCGGTCTTTGAGGAACTGGTCGATCGCCTGGTCGTGCTGATGGAGATTCCGAACGACAGCGAGCGTTTCCAACTGATCGCGCAGGGTGGCGATCCCTTTGAACGCGAATACTAGGTCGCCCGCCCTGGCGCCCTTGAGCCGAAGGAGACAACTCAGCCTGCGATGATGGTCCACAACACAGCCCACAACCACCCGATCAGCCTGCAGGACGCGCACATCCTCGTCGTGGCAGACAACGTCCCCAACTTCGTGCTGATTGCGCGGCTGCTCGCGCAGATCGGGGTGAGCCAATGTGAATGGAAGACCAGCGGCTGGCAGGTCGTGCAGTTCGCGGACGCATTGCCCGCCCTGGACCTGATCTTGCTCGACATCCACCTGCCTTATGAGGACGGTTATCAAGCCCTGCGCAAGCTGCGCACGCACCCGCGCCTGCGCGACACGCGCATCGTCGCGCTGACCGACGACGCCAGCGACGACGAGTTGCAGCGCGCCCGTGAAGCGGGTTTCAACGGCTTCTTGAGCACGCCGCTCGACCCGGAGCGCTTCCCGGACCAGATCAAGCGCCTGCTGTCCGGCGAGCCAGTCTGGGAGCGCCCGTAGAAGTGCGCCATGGCTTGCGTATAGGATAATTCAATGCTTTTGTAGGGGCGGAGCTTGTTCCGCCCGTGGTAACTTCAGGTCATTTTGCAGCGGGAGCAGCAAGCTGCGCCCCTCACAAGTGAAGAGAACCTGCTCCGGACCGGCTTCCGGGAGCATCGAGAAAAACGCTTATGACTCCTGAACTGCCATTCGCGCTCACGCTCGGGGCGATCACGTTTCTGCTGACCGTCATCTGGGGCAGCCCCTTCGTCGAGGTCCTGCGCCGCCTGCGCGCTGGAAAGCAAATCCGCGAAACCGGCCCGGCGACGCACCAGAGTAAGATGGGCACGCCGACGATGGGCGGCATCCTGATCCTGGTGCCGGTCGTGTTGATCACGCTGGGGCTGAACCTGGCGCGCGTGATTCAGTCCGGCGTGACCGGCTCCAGCATCTTGCTCCCGCTCGCGCTGCTGATCGCGTTCGGTTTGCTGGGCAGCATCGACGACATCGAAGGCATCCGCAGCGCCCGCGAGCGCGGCGAGGGCATCCGCGCCCGCACCAAGTTCGCCGGGCAGATCACCTTCTCAATCATCGCCGCGATCGTCATGGCATATGTCGATGGCGGTTTTCAGAATGCGAACGGCGTGTATATCCCGCTGTTCCCAACCTTCATCGAGCTGCCGCCCATTCTGTGGATTGTGATCGCGGTGGTCGCCATCACCGGCATGAGCAACGCGGTCAACTTCACCGATGGGTTGGATGGGCTGTCCGGCATCATCACGGCCAGCGCGTTCGCGGCCTATGGCGTGATCGCGCATCTGCAAGGCCAGACCTTCCTCGTACAGTTTTGCTTCATCATGGTTGGCGCGTGCTTCGGCTTCTTGTGGTACAACGCGCATCCCGCGCAGTTGTTTATGGGCGATGTCGGCTCGCTGGCGTTGGGCGCGGCGCTGGGTACGGTCGCGCTGATGACCGGTCAGTGGCTGTTGCTGCCGATCATCGCCGCGATCCCGGTCGTCGAGCTGCTGTCCGTGGTGCTGCAGGTCTCTTACTTCCGCCTGACCAACGGGCAGCGCCTGTTCCGCATGACCCCCCTTCACCATCATTTCGAGCTGGGCGGATGGAGCGAGACGCAGGTTGTCCAGCGCTTTTGGCTGGTCGGCATTCTGACGGCGATGCTGGGCGTCTCGCTGGCGCTGCTGCGCTGATGCTCCGAAAGCAGGCCCCTTTTGGATGAACAGCTCATCGGGCAGGTGATCGGCGGCTTCATCGTCGGCCCGCTGATCGCGGTCGGCGGCATGGGCCGCATCTACCAGGCATTGGACGAGCGGACCCGCCAAACCGCCGCGATCAAAGTGCTGATGCCCGAATACGCGCGCGACGAGAACTTCCGCACGCGTTTCTGGCGCGAAGCCGAGTTGATGAGCACGCTCAACCACCCGCACATCATCCCGATCTACCGCTATGGCGAGTGGTCCGACTATCTGTACATGGTGATGAAGTTAATCCAGGGACCGTCGCTGGAGCGCGTGCTGCAGTTTCGCACTTTCACACCGCTCAGCGCGTGGACGATCGTCCGCCCGGTCACCGAGGCGCTGGGGTTCGGCCACCAGCTGCAAGTGCTCCACCGCGACCTGAAGACTGCCAACATCCTGCTTGACACGACCGAGAACGAGAGGCGCCCGCACGTCTACCTCAGCGATTTCGGCCTGGGCAAGCGGCCCGGTTTTGACCGCACGCTCACCGCGAACGGGATCTCGGTTGGCACGCCAGAATACATGGCGCCCGAAGTAGCGATGGGCCAGCCCGCCGATCAGCGCGCCGACCTCTACTCAATGGGCGTGATGATCTACGAGATGCTGCTTGGTCATCTGCCCTTCCAGGGATCGAGCGCGCAGATGACCGCGCTGGCGCATGTCGATCACCCGGTTCCGCGCCCCCGCATGCTGCGGCCGGACTTTCCGCGCCCGCTTGAGGCGTTGCTGCTCCGCGCGCTTGACAAGCAGCCGAACACGCGCTTCCAGACTGCCGACGACCTGCGGTTAAGTTATTTCGACACGGTGCAATCGCTCGACCCGCTCGAGCGCCAGACGTGTTATTGGATTAAGCGACCTCGCGAAGGGAAAAGAAGCAAAAGCAGCTAGAGACAGCAGCATTCTGCCTTTCGCTGCTTTTGGCTGCCGTTAGCTGCGCTTTAGCTCCCACGCAATCATGCCGCTCGCGGTAGTGCCGGTGCGCTGCATGCCGAGCTTTTCCAGCACGCGGATCGAGGGTGCGTTGGTCGGCAGACAGGTAGCGATCACGCGCTCGATCCCCGGCTGCACAAACGCCCAATCGATCAGCATCCGCGCGGCTTCAGCAGCGTAGCCCTGGTTGCGGTATGCCGGGACGATGCTATACCCGATATCGACTGTATCCGCGCCGTCTGAGCGGCCCTTATAGCCCACATCCCCAATCACTACGCGGTCACTGGCGTGGACTACCAGCCACACGCCCCAACCGAGCATCGCGGCGTCGCTGGCGAGCATCTGAATGTAATACGGGATATAGCCTCGCAGCGCGGGCAGCGGCCAATCGTGCGGGATCCGCGCTTTCAGCAACGTTTCAGCCAAAGCCCGATCGTGCATGATCCCGCGCGCCATCGTCAGCGTGCACGCGACGAGTTCCAGGCGATCGCTCGACAGCATAAGCTGGCCTTGCCGGGGGTTTTCGGTGGTAGTCACAAGTCGCAGCGCCTCCGCGCAGCCGGAACCCGATCCGGTTCCTAGTGTCGGCTGATTCGCGCGCGGGCGCAAACGAGGTCGCGCATCGTTTGAGGATGGCGGTTGTCGACTTTGCGGGGTGCTACGGAACGCCGAGTGCGCTCAGGAGTCGCTCGGCATATCGAACGACTGCAGAACGCCAAGCACGTAGAGGAACGTGTCAAGCTGCTCGGCGGTGATGCGCTCGCCAATCAGCGCGTGCAGCCGATCCGCTGCCGCTTCGACGCGATCGCGGATCTGCCACCCGGCTTCGGTGAGGTGGACGTGCACGCTGCGCCGGTCATGCGGGTCAATCTCGCGCAGGACAAGCCCCTTCTCTTCCATGCGGTCGAGCAGCGCGGTCATCGACGAGGGATGGCGGCACACCGCCTGCGCCAGATGCGAGGCGGTCGCGCCGTCCTCGGCGTACAGCGCGCGCAGCGCATACCACTCCAGCACGCTGACACCGATCGGAGCAATTAAATGCTCGTAGACGTGCTCAAGGCGGCGGTACGCCTCTTCCAGGTTGGTCGCGACGCACCCATCAAAACGAAGAGAGGCCGGATCGTTCATAACTTCATTGTACTGCGAACCCGCCGGTCCTCACAAGTCGGGCGTACCGGGCGAGCGTAGGGGAAGCGCCGCGCGGGAATTTCACGATTTCAGCCGGACCGTGATACAATTCTGAGCGAAGACGGCACCAGAGGAAACGAGCAGAAAAATGTCACAAGGCGGCGGATTTTGCGAGCGTCACGGCCCATTCGACGCGCCGCATCGCACGTGCCCCTTCTGCGCGCTCGAAGCCGACCAGCGCCGCGCCTATGGCCCGCCGAGCGCCACCATTCCCAGCCAGGCCGCGACCCCGGACGCCAAACGAGACGTGCCAGAGCCGCCCCTGGCGCCTGGCCCCACTGAGGTGATCGGGCTTGGCGACGACGCTTCGGCGCCAGACGCCAGCGCCCCGCCCGACGAGCATCCGCCCGAACCGGCGCCGCCGCTGGCGTGGCTGGTCGTGCGAGCGCCGCGCGACCGCCGGGGCGCGCTGTTGTCTATCGCGCCGAACCAGACGATCGGGCGCGAAGCCGACGTGCGCTGGGACGATCCACGCCTCTCACGCGTGCACGCCCGCTTCACCCTCGAGCCGCCCGAAGACGCGCCCGATGCGCCGCCGGTATATCACCTCTGGCCGTTTGCGCCGACCAACCCGGTGTACATCAATGGCCGCGCCATCCGTGGCGCGACGCCGCTGCAAGAAAACGATGAGATCAAGCTCGGAAATACTTTATTTGTGTTCAAAGTGCTGACCGGCTAACAGCAACTGACAAGATTGAGGGTGCCCATGAGTCGCTCGCCGTCAACTCCGCTCGATGTGCAGGTCGCCATGAAGACCGACATCGGGCGCAAACGCAAGCAGAATCAAGACGCGATCGGTCATGCCGCCCCGCCCGATGCCGATCTCGCCGCGCGGCTGGGGCAGATCTTCGTGCTGGCGGATGGCGTCGGCGGTCTGTCGGGGGGTGATCTCGCCAGCCAGTACGCGGTCAGCACCATCATCAGCAGCTATTACGATCAGGAAGAAGGCGAGCCGCCGGAGCGCCTGGCCCGCGCCATCGCTGAAGCGAACAACATGATCTTCGCGGAGAGCCAGGGGCAAGAGCGGCCCACGATCATGGCGACGACCGTGGTCGCGGCGGTGCTGCGCGAGGATGAGCTGATCGTCGGCAGCGTAGGAGACAGCCCGGCGTATCTGATGCGCGACGCGGAAGTCCGCCAGCTCACCATCGATCACACCGCCGAAGTGCTGGAGCGCGAGACCACAGCCGCCGAAAACGCCGATCCCGCGGCGCGCAAGCTGGCGCGCGCGCTCGGCAGCCTGCCCTCGGTCAAAGTGGACATCATCAGCGGGCGCGTGCGCCCCGGCGATCATATCGTGCTGTGTAGCGACGGGCTGACGCGCTACGTCTCCCCGCGCGAAATTGAGCAGACCGTCGCCACGCTGACGCCTGAGCGCGCCGTTGACGCGCTGATTGAGACCGCAAACGACCGTGGCGGCGCGGACAACGTATCGATGATCGTGCTGCGCCTGGGCGAGCGGGAAGAGACCGCCGCGCCGGTGGTCGAAGCCGCCGCTACTGCCCCGCCGCTGATGGAGAGCGCGCCCGCAGAAGAGGAGAGCGCGCCCGCACTCACTCCGCCGCCGCCGATCACACCGCGCCGCGAGCCGCCTGTGATAGACGCGCCTGCCGACGAGCCGCCCGCCGAAACCGCATGGCGTGTGCTGCTCGACATTGCGCGCGGCAACGCCCTGGTGACCGCTGCCGGTCTGACGATTGCGCTGGTCGCGTTTGTCGCGATCATGCTGGCGATCGCTGGGCTAGGCGGCGGCGGGCCGGAACCCACGCCAACCGTCAATCCCGCCGGGATGACGCAGGAGGCTGCGACTGCCGCCGCGTTCCTCGCCGCGACGCGTCAGGCGAACGCGCAAGCGACGCAAGCAATTCTCGAGATGACCGAATCGGCGGAGCTTGCGACCATCGCGGTGCTGACCCTCACGCCGCCGCCCAACAGCGGGCCAGAGCTTGAGACCGGCATGTGGTTCACGGTGACCCAGGGCGATGATGTCCCC
>CAZVCM010000091.1:0-5669 GCA_964626105.1 uncultured Thermoflexus sp. | reverse complement strand
ATTCGAGGACGCGTCAATTGACGCCGACGAGGCGACTGAACTGGTCTCCGGTTCGAACTATCGCGTTTCCGATGTGGATCGCGAGGCGACCAACGGCTACTGGTATTTTGTCGTGGACAACCTCGGGCAAGAGATGCGCTGGGTGAACGGGCCAAGCCTGCATCAGCGCGTGCTGGTCGTGGACGAGAGCGGTAACCCGCTGCCCGACGATCAGCAACCGCTTGACCTGCCGCCCGGCGTGATGACGCCCACCCGTCCCGCGCCGATCGAGACGCCCGATCTGACCACCGGCACGCCGGACGCGCTCGACGAGACGCCCCAAACGGGCACACCCGGCACGCCTGAGCCGGCTGAGACAACCGCCACGATTGAGCCAACCGAGCCGGTGATCGGCTATGGCGTCGAGACGTGGACAGATGGCGACGCCGTCCTCACGCGCCAGGAGCTGCAACTGTGCGAGACGCCGATCGTGACGACATGCGGCGCCGGGCTGGCCAGCGCGAGCGAGCAGGGCGTGATCGTCGACGGTCCGACGGCCTCTGGCGAGCATTGGTGGTGGAAAGTGGAATTTCCAGACGGGCGGACCGGCTGGATCGCGCAGGTGCTGCTCGGCCCAGCTTAACCACACCGAGAGCGCAAGGTACTCAAACGGCAGGCGAGGGGTTGTCCCTCGCCTGTTTAACTCCCGTTCTCGTGTAGCTGCGCCCGATCCACACGGAAGACCATCAGCGAATCGCCAAACGCGATCTGGTCGCCGTCTTCCAGCCGCTGCGCCATGACCCGCTCGCCGTTGACCTTCGTCCCGCGCGAGCTTTGCTGGTCCTGCATAAAGAACTGTCCGTTCGCATAGCGCACCAGGAAGTGCCGCCGCGAGACCTTCGGATCAGAGACCTGCACGTCGCACGATGTCGAGCGCCCAACCAGCACATCCGCATAGCGCAACACATCGCGGTGCCCGACCGCTGCTCCGGCGCGCCCTTCCAGCCACGCCAACGGCATATCCGCCGGACGCTCGCGCGAGAGGTTCAGCGGCGGAATGGGCGGCGGCGCAGCGGATGGATTCGGTCGCGGCGGCGCGGGTTTCGGTGGCGCGGGGTTAGCGGCTGCCGGGTTCGGCGCAGGGTTCGCCGGGCGGATGGCGGGCGATGGCTGCGCAGGCGGGACGTATGGCGCAGGGGGAACGGTCGCGCGCATGTGCGGCAGCGGCTTGCGACAGCTCAGACACGCGGCGGCTTCGGTCGGGTTCATCGTGCCGCAGGCGGGGCACTGGATCAGGTCCCCATAGATAAGCGGCTCGTTATAGCCTTCTTCGCGGCCAGTGCGGAAATAGAGATACAGCAGCACGGCGCCGATCAGGAACGCCCCCAACGCCCCTAGCGCCACGACGACAATGATTAGCGTGCCCACGTCGCTTCCTTCGTTCGTCGGACGGATTGCTCATTCATGCCCCCGAGTGTATCAAAAGCAGCGACAGACAGCTAAAAACAGCCCGAAATTGCGAAAAAGCAGCCAGACGCTGATCATACGGTGCCTGGCTGCTCAAAGCGGGGTTCGCTGCGCCTTGCCGTGAATCGCTGCGTCTAGGTGCCCACCTGCCGCCGGAGCACCAGCGCCGATAGGAGCACGAACACCGTTGCGAAACCTGCCAGCGCCAACAGGTACGGCCCGATCTCAATCAGGTTCAAGCCCTTGATCATCACATCGCGTAGCGCGTGGTTGGCATAGGTGAGCGGCACCATCCAGGCGAACGGCTGCAACCAGCCCGGCATCTCCTCAATCGGCCACAGCGCCCCAGACAAGAAGACGGGCAACGCGACAACCAGCGGGATGAACTGCACCACCTGAAACTCGTTGCGGGCGAACGTGCTGAGGAAAATCCCGAGATTCACCGCCAGCAGCGCGAGCAGCACCTCAACCGCGAATACGCTGAGCAAACTGCCCATCGTGTGCACCTTCAGCCCATAGATGGTGAACAGCAGAACGACCAACGACTGAATCAGCGCAAAGAGCGCGAAACCGAGCATGTAGCCGAGAATGATCTCATGCTGCCGGATGGCGGTCGCTTGCAGGCGCTCCAACGTCCCAGCAACCCGCTCTCGTAAGAACGCCACGCTCGTCAGGATGAACACGAACATAAACACAAACAGCCCGATAAACACCGGCGCCAGATAATCAAGCTGGTCGAACTCTGCGCTGCCATAGCGATACGTCGCATCCAGGGTGATTTCCGGCGCGCCGCCGGTGTTGACCACGCTCAGCCCGGCGAGCATCTGAACCGCGCCGCGTGTCAGCATCGTGTCGAGCGTCCGGGCAATCATGGGATTCGACCCCTCATACAGGACCGGAATGGTGACTTTTCGTGTCCTGATCGCCTGCGCCGAAAAATCAACAGGCAGGGTGATAATCGCGTCGACCTCGCCGTCCTCTAATCGCGCGTGCGCCTCATCGTGCATCATTTGTTCGACTGTCAGGTGTTCCGCCACGCCTTGCAGGCTGGAGATTAACCGCTCGCCGAGGTTGACCGTTCCACTGGCAATCGGCAGCGGCGCTCCGGTGTCTTCCAGCACGAACGCGACAGTAGCCCCTGACGCCTCCAGCCGGACAAGCACGCCCGCCACGCTCAACACAATCAACGGCACGCCTAGAATAAGCGCGATGGTGCGCCGGTCAGCGCGAAGCTGCTCGATCACGCGACGCGCCAGGGTGAGAATACGAATCGCTGCCATGTGCGGGGTCCTTATCCTGGTATAGCGACCTGCTCGGCGAAATGCAGAAACGCGTCTTCAAGCGTGGCGCAGCCAGAACGCGCCAGTAGCTCGCGGTCGGTGCCTTCGGCCAAAAGACGCCCGTCGCGGATGAAGCCGAGCCGGTCGCAACGCGCGGCCTCGTCCATCACGTGAGAAGAGACAACCAGCGTCACGCCTTCCGCGTTGAGCCGGCGAAAGTGATCCCAAAACTGCACGCGCAACTGCGGATCGACGCCCACCGTCGGCTCGTCGAGGACGACCAGATCTGGCCGGTGAACCAGCGCGCACGCCAGCGAGCAACGCCGCTGCAATCCGCCCGATAGCTCCCGCACGCGGCTGTTGAGCCGGTCGCTGAGTTCAACCAGCGCAAGAACTTCGTTGATGCGCTGCACGTCGATCCGCACACCCGCCATCGCCGCGAAGAATGCGACGTTCTGGCGAACAGTCAGGTCTTCGTAAAGCGCGACGTCCTGCGTCATGTAGCCGATGCGCCCCATCACGCGCTTGTCCGGCATAAGGCTGCCGAGCACGCGAACGGCTCCCGCCTCAGGCGGCAGCAGGCCGACAATCGAGCGGATCAGCGTCGTCTTGCCTGCGCCGTTCGGGCCAAGCAGGCCATACGTGATCCCGCGCTCGATCTGCACCGACAGCCCGCGCAGAGCTTGCACCTTTCCAAAATGCTTGTGCAGGTTGCTGACTTCGACAGCATAGCTGTTCACGGAACCATCCCTTCGCTGCCCGCGTCGCGGTCGACAAGGCCATGCAGCATCACATCGATAAACAACTCGTGCCACTCGTCGTGCGAAAATTGCGAGATTTGATCGAACAACTCGTCAAGCGCGAGCTGCTCTGTGACCAGATACCCAATTGTGACGCTGGCGAGCAGGCGCACCCAGACAATTGCAGGCATCGGTTTGATGCCGGGCAGCGTCTCGACCCGCCCTATCAGAGTCATCACCCGTGGAAAGACTTGCGCCAGGACGCTCCGGAGATTGCGCCCCTCGAACTCCCGCAGGTCGATCTGGACGAGCTGAAGAAAGTCGTAATAGCGTGGCATGACGGTCAGCACCGAGCGTAGCGCCTCGGCGACAAAGTCCGGCGCGGTTTCTGCCTCGTCAACCGCGCGCTCCAGAATGTCAAATAGCACGCCGTACGGATTGCGCTCCTCAATCAGCGCGTGGAAGATCGCCTCTTTGGTCGCGAAGTGGTTATACAAGCCGCCCACAGCCCGGCCGCCCGATACCTGGGCGATCGCGCGCATGCTGGTACCGTTGTATCCCTGCGCCAGAAAGAGCGTCTTCGCCGCTTCAAGGATCTCGGCGCGTGCCTGGTCACCTTTCGTCAAGTCCTGACTTGTTTCACTCATCGTTACGCCCACCAATCAAAATGAACGAACGTTCATACATAATTATAATCAGAATCATGGGGATGTCAAGCGCGCGATCAAGGATCGAAAAAGCCGCCCGCGCTCCTGTGCGAACGCAGGCGGCAGAGGGTCATCTCAAAGAGGCGTTATCCGTTGATCGCTTGCGGGTGGTCCACGCGCACCAGATCGAGCGCCGCCGCGCGGGCGTTCGCCTCAACCTGCGCCACGTTCTTCATGCCGGGGATCACGCACGTCACCGCCGGGTGCATCAGACACCACGCCAGCGCCCAGGCCGCCATATCGACACCGGGCGGCACTTCCATCTCGCGGATGCGCTCGACCTCAGCCAGATCGCGCTGCACGCGCTCGTCCTGGCGGCGCGAGCGCACGTCCGTCGCCTCGGTGAAGCGGTCGCCCGGCTTGTACTTGCCGCTGAGCAGTCCGCTCGCCAGCGGAACGCGCGCCAGCACGCCAAGGTTGTCTTCCTGGCAGGTAGGCAGCACTTCCGCCTCAGGCGTGCGGTCCAGACGGTTGAAGACCACCTGGATCGCTTCCGCGCCGACCTCGCGCGCGCGGCGCACCTGGTAGATGTTGCTGTTCGGACTGATCGACAGCCCGAGGTGGCGGATCTTGCCGGCCCGCACCTGTTCGTTCAACATCTCCCACAACTCCGGCTGGTCGAACGCGTCATTGCTACCGGAGTGGAACTGGTAGAGATCCACGTAGTCCGTTTGCAGCGCGCGCAGCGAATCCTCAAGCTGCTGCCGCACGTCTTGCGGCGACCAGCGGTCGTCGCGGTCAAACCGATCGTTGAAGTGGTGGCCGAACTTGGTTGCGATGATCCATTGATCGCGCTGGCCCTTGATCGCCGCGCCGATCAACCGCTCGGAGAGGTGATCGCCGTAGCATTCCGCTGTGTCGATCAGGTTGATGCCCAGCTCTTGCGCGCGACCCAGGATTCGATTGGCGGCGGCCTGGTCGAAGTTCATGCCCCACTCGCCGCCAAACTGCCATGTGCCGACGCCGACGACTGAGATCTCCAGCTCCGTGCGCCCCAAACGACGGTACTTCATAATGCTTCTGTCTCCTTTTCAAAAGAAAGTTATTTAGCGGTTAGCCGTTAGCCAAAGTGACGCTGCTAACCACCAACCGCTCTCCAAACGATTTTATCACGCATCTGCGCTGGCGCGCTCAGGTGCGGAATGTCTCAACCTCAAACAGGCCGCCCGTCACCGTGAACTGCCCGCTGACAACCGTGGTCGTCGGCGCATCCGCGCCGCCGCCTGCGCCCGGTTGCTTGCCGCCGACCGCCACTTCAAACGCGCCCGGCTCCACCACGCGCCGCCCGTCATCCAGGAAGACTGCAAGCTGGTCCGGCAGCACCGTAAACGAGATCGTCCGCGCCTCGCCCGGTTGCAGATGCACGCGTAGGAACCCGGCCAACTGCCGCACCGGGACCGGGACAGACGCCTCTCGATCGGTCACGTAGAGCTGCACGATCTCGTCACCCTCGCGCTCGCCGGTGTTCGTGACCGTCGCCGTGACGGTCACCGGCT
>CAZVCM010000090.1:0-14240 GCA_964626105.1 uncultured Thermoflexus sp. | reverse complement strand
AGGCGCGCAAGATGGCGTACGAGATCTGGCCGACGGCGGCGGTGAAAGGTGAGCTGAGTCAGGAACTGCCAACGCCAACTCACTTTGAGCAGGCCGCGCAGATGGTGTCCGAAGAGGATGTGGCGGAGTCGGTGATCTGCGGCGCGGATGTGCAGCGGCACCTTGACGCGATCCAGGAGTTCGTCGACGCCGGGTTCACTCATGTTTATATCCACCAGATTGGGCCTGATCAGGCTGGATTCATGGAGTTCTACAAGAAGCACATCCTGCCGGAATTTGCCTCATAACGGCGGGTTCTGCGTGTGACGAAAAGGACGCGCGCTCGTGGCACTGACCCGTTCGGAAGTTAAGCTCATTCGCGAGGCAGTCGCCGCGGTCGAAGACCCGCTTGAGGCGGCGCGACAGGCCGGGCTGCGCTACGTCAGTGAGAGCGCGCCCGGCTATACGCGTCGCAAGCGCGGGCGCGGCTGGTCGTTCTACGCACCTGACGGTTCGTTGGTGACCGACAAGGAAACGCGCGCGCGTCTCGCGTCGCTGGCGATTCCGCCCGCCTGGACGGAAGTCTGGATATGTTCCAATTCGAAGGGGCACATCCTGGCAACGGGACGCGACGAGCGCGGGCGCAAGCAGTACATTTACCACCCGCAGTGGAACGAAATCCGCAACCAGCGCAAGTACGACAAGCTGCTGCTCTTTGGCGAGGCGCTGCCGCTGATCCGCGAGCGCACCGACCAGGACCTGCGCAAACACGGCCTGGGGCGAGAGAAAGTGATCGCATTGCTGGTGCGCTTGCTGGAAAGCACGCTGATTCGGGTGGGGAATGAAGAATACCGCCGCGCGAACGCATCTTTTGGCTTGACCACCTTGCGCGACCGGCATGTGACGATCGAGGGTGCGACCGTCGAGTTCACATTCAAGGGCAAGACGAGCAAAGAGCAGGTTATCCGCGTACAGGACCGGCGCCTCGCGCGGCTGGTCGAGCGCTGTAAGGACATCCCCGGCTACGAGCTGTTCCAATATCTCGACGACGACGGGAAGCGCCAGCGCGTCGATTCGGGCGACGTCAACGACTATCTGCGCGAGATTACAGGCGAGAATTTCACGGCAAAGGACTTTCGTACATGGGGCGGGACGGTGATCGCTGTGCGTGCGCTGCTGGAAATGGGCGCGGCAGCAAGCAAGACGGAAGCGCAACGCAACGTCACAGCGGCAGTGAAGCGTGTTGCGCAAGAACTGGGGAATACGCCCGCTATCTGCCGGGCATACTACATCCATCCCTCGGTGATGTCGTGCTACGTCGAGGGCACGCTGCACGATCTGGTGCCCGAACTTGACGCTGAGCCGCCTGCCAACGCCTACGCGCTCACGCCCGAAGAGGAAGCGCTGATGGCGTTTCTGCGTGAATGCCGTCTCCGCAACAGCTAACTGCCCGCCTCGTAAACAATCCGTCCCTCTGCAACGGTCATGCGGACAGTGAGCGCCGCGTCTACCAGCGCCAGATCAGCATCCTTGCCAGCTTCCAGACTGCCTTTCCGGTGCGCGATGTTCAACGCCCCTGCCGCGTTGAGGCTGCTGCACGGCCAGACGACCTCCAGCGGCTGCCCGGTCACGTCGATCAGATTGCGTAGCGCGCGGTCCATCGTAAGCGTGCTGCCCGCAAGCGTGCCGTCTGGCAGGCGTACTGCGCCATCCTGTACGAAGACGGTACGCTCGTCGATCTGATACTCGCCATCGGGCATCCCCGCGCCGCGCATCGCGTCTGTGATCAGGATCACCTCGTTGGGACCCTTCGCGGCGTAGAGGATTTGCATCGCTGCCGGATGCACGTGGATGCCATCCGCGATGAGTTCAGCGCGAATCTCCGGTAGGGTAAGCACTGCGCCGACCGTCCCCGGCTCGCGATGGTGCAAGGGCGTCATGGCGTTGAAGGTGTGCGTCGCCTGCGTGAGGCCAAGCGCGACCGCGCGCCGCGTCTGGTCGTAGGTGGCGGTGGTATGCGCGGCAGTGACCGTGATCCCGCGTGCGACACATTCCTCGATCAACCAGTGATTCTCTTCGAACTCTGGTGCCAGTGCCACCTCGCGGATCACGCCCATATCTAGAAACGCGCGCGCTTCCTCTCGCGCGGCCCGGCGGATATGCTTGGTGCTCTGCGCGCCACAACGCTCTTCATTGAGGTACGGGCCTTCGAGATATGCGCCGAGCAGCGTCGCCCCGTCACCTTGCGGCCCCATTGACTCGCCGATGGCGCTTAGCGCGGCGTGAATGCGCTCGGTGCTGTCGGTCCAAGTCGCTGCGCAGAACGCCGTCACGCCATGCTGCGCATAGTAGCGCGCCATTCCTTGCAACGCCTCGGGAGTGGCGTCCATCGCCTCGTGCCCGGCGGCGCCGTGAGCATGCAGGTCGATGAAGCCGGGCAGCAACGTCAACCCGGCGCAGTCAATCGTGCGATCCGCTTCGAGTGGCGGCGGATCGCCAGGGCCGAGCAGCGCGATTCGGCCAGCATCTGCCAGCAGCCAACCGCGTGCCCACGTTTGCGCGGCGCCGATCACGCGCCCGCCATGAAAAAGAATCTTCTCTCCCATCGACTTGCCGTCCCTTCCGGGCCGCTGGTGGCCCGCAGCCGCTATTCTGTGAGTGTCACTTTGTCCAGCCCGCGCGGCGCGTCGACATCGATCCCGCGCGCTTCCGACAGGCCGAGCGCCAGCAGTTGACCTGGCATGATCGCGATAATCGGCGTCAGCCACTCCGGGATTCCGCAGGGGATGGGCAGCGCGAGGCGCGCGTCGCGCAGAAGATCAGATGAGTTGGAGATAATGGTCAGATCGGCGCCGCTCTTGCGGAACGTCTGCAGCGACTCCGACATCGAGCGCAACCCCTCGCCTTCCGGCGCGATCGCGATCAGCGGGAAGCCTGGCTGCACGATCGCTTTCGGCCCGTGATGGAAGTCGGCGGAGCTGTACGCTTCGGCGACGACGTAGGTCAGTTCTTTGAGCTTGAGTGCCAGTTCGAAGCCAGTGCAATAGTTGTAGCCGCGCGCCAGGGCAACGCAGTGGGTCATGAAGGTGTAGCGCGCGGCTGCTGCACGCGTGTGCCCGTTCATATCGAGCGTCTCGCGCATCCAATCCGGCACGCGGCGTAGCGCGTCGTCCCATTCGGACTCGCCACTGAGTTCCGCCGCCAACAGCGCCAGCGCCATGAGCTGCGCGGTGTAGGTCTTGGTGGCAGCGAGGCTGCGCTCTGGCCCGGCGTTCAGCGGGATGTGGTGGTCGGTAAGCTGCGCCAGCGGGGATTCGGCGTCATTCGTAATCGAGAGCGTCATCACAGCGCCGCGCGCCTTTGCATCTTCGAGGACGCGCGCTGGTTCGATGGAGCGGCCCGACTGCGAGATCCCCAGCACCAGCGCGCCATCAAAGCGCGGCGTGCGGTGGTAGATGGTGGTCAGTGAGGGCGCCGCCAGCCCGACGGTGAAGCCTGCCAGCGCGCCGAGCGTATATTGCGCGTAGCGGGCAGCGTTGTCTGACGTCCCGCGCGCGACGATCACGACGTAGCGCGGCTGTGCTTCACGGATCGCGCTCGCGATGCTGGCGATATGGGCGCGTTCGCCCTCGATCATCCGGTGCAGCACGTCCGGCTGCTCCGCAATTTCGGATTCGAGCCAGGTCTTCATCTCCCTGTCCTTTGCATGGCTGAGCATTTCGCTCGCTGACACTTCCTCTGCAAACCGGCGTGAGATGTGGTGTTGGGTGGGGTCGAATTTGGCGCCGGTGATTGACTTTCAAAAAAACTCGTGATATGAATAAAAGTGCAGTGGATTATGCCACTTTATGCCACTTGCTGCTACAACAGAACTTCGTGCCGAAATTGTGCCCTTCCACGCATAGGGCATATGACTTAAGACATTTACACATGCCGGTCTTCTGCCGTTCGACGCACGCGCTTGCGGTTTGGGCGCACACAGGCTCGTTTTGGAGCGGGGCGCTCGTTCGCTGCGCCGCCTGCTTGCTCGGCGAGATGACTGTGCGGCGAACGACCCAACCCGCACCGGCGCGCGATGATACGAAAGGTCCAAATCGGTGATGCCTTCTCTGCACGAAAAAGTCGGACGGATGCTGCTGGTTGGGTTTGAGGGGCTGGAAGCGCCCCAGTATATTCTCGACTGGCTGGCTGAGGGGCGGATTGGGGGCATCATTCTGTTTGCCCGCAATGTCGAATCGCCCCGGCAGCTTGCCGAACTGGTGCGCTCGCTGCAGGAGGCATCCAAGCACCCACCGCTGATCTCGATTGACCAGGAAGGCGGCATCGTGGCGCGTCTGCGCGACGGCTTCAGCGAAAGTCCGGGCGCGATGGCGCTCGGCGCGGCAGGATCGGAAGATCTGGCAGAGCGGGTATCCCATGCGTTGGGCACAGAGCTGCGCGCACTCGGTATCAACTTCAACCTCGCCCCAGTGGTGGATATCGGCCACGACAGCAGCAACCCGGTCATCAGCACGCGCACGCTTGGCGCGAATGCGGGGCAGGTAGCGCAGCTGGCGGTGGCGCAGGTGCGCGGCTTCCAGTCGGCGGGCGTGGGGGCTTGCGCGAAGCATTTTCCCGGACATGGCAACACGCCGGTTGACTCGCACGTCAGCCTGCCGGTGGTCAGCGGCTCGCCAGATTTCCTGTGGGCGCACGATTTGGTGCCGTTCCGCGCGGTGGTTGATGCCGGTATCGCCAGCGTGATGATCAGCCACGTCAAGTTCGAGGAAATCGATCCCGACTATCCGTCGACGATGTCCCCGAAGATCATCACCGGCATGCTGCGCGAGGAGATTGGCTTTGACGGGCTGATCGTCACCGACTGCATGGAGATGCAAGCGATCACGCAGAACTATGGCGCGGGCGAGTCGGCAGTGTTGGCGGCGCTGGCTGGGGTCGATGCGATGTTCTTCTCGCACACCCGCGAGAATCAAGAAGCGGCCTATGCTGCGCTGGTCGAAGCGGCTGAAACGGGCCGCCTGTCGCTGGCACAGATTGACGCAGCCAACGCGCGGTTGGATGCGTTCGCGCGCCAGTACCCGTCGGTGGAGCCAGACGATCTGAGCGTGATCGGGCACGCGGATCACCGCGCCGCCTGCCAGGCGGCTGCTGAGGCGGGCACGATTCTGCTCGGTTCGGCCCAGGGACTGCTGCCGCTCCGGCCAGAAACAACCCGCGTTGCGGTGATCGAATTCGCATCGCATCTGGAGACGCAGGCGCTGGATCAAGGCGGGCTCACGGGGCTAGGCAGCCTGTTACACGCCGAGGCGCCGCGCATCGTGCATATGACGCTCATGGCGTCCGATCTCACGCCAGATGTGCTGGAAAAGGCGCGGCGCCTGGCTGGGGAAACGGACGTGACCATCGTCGCCACGCGCAGCGCGCATCTGATCCCAGAGCAGCGCGCGATCGCGCAGGAGATGCTGGACGTTGCCTATAAGAGCATTCTGCTCTGCTTGCGCAACCCGTACGATGTTGAAGTGCTCAACGGCGCAGACGCCGTGTTGTGCACGTGCGGGGATGGCGCGCCTTCGTTGCAGGCAGCGGTCGGGGCGCTGTTGGGGCGCTTCACGCCCGCAGGCCGTTTGCCGGTTCCCGTTCGCAGCGCAGTGTGATTGTCACCCTTGCGCATCAGTGACGTCGTAGCTTCACCCAATATCGGGAAGAGGGCGTCGTATTCTACGCCTGAATTCAAAATGACTTGTTCGGATATCTGGAGGAAAAAAATGCGACGAATTACAGTTCTGATCGTGCTGGCGCTGCTCGTTACGAGCATCGCACCCGCGATGGCGCAGGACGGACCAAGCGGCACCTTCTACGCGGCGTGGCCGTATCCCCTTCCACCAGACGGGCACCTCAACAGCTTCAGCGCCGGCGGACCGGCTGTCGGTGCCGGGCTTGGCCTGTACTACCGCTGGGTCGAGCTACCGATGGCCTACTACCTGGCTGCTGATGCAGACTACGAGGGCTGGCTCGCCGAAAGCTGGGAGTTCGAGGGCGACGAGGCGTTTGTGGTGACCCTGCGCCAGGACGCCGTGTGGAGTGATGGCAGCCCCATCACCGCTGATGACCTTGTCGGGACCTACGCGATCGGCCGTATCATGAAGTGGTCCGACTTCAACTACGTCGGCGAAGTGGAAAAAGTGGACGACTACACCGTCCGCTTTACGCTGGAGAATCCCTCGCTAGTTGCCCGGCACCTGATCCTGCGCACCACGATCCGCAGCATGGGGACCTATGGCGATCTGGCTCAGCAAGCGCTGGACCTGTACGCCAGCGGCGCAGAGATTGATGGCGAAGAATGGTCGGCCCTGCAGACGGAGATTCTCGAATTCCGTCCTGAGGCGATCATCGCCAGCGGTCCCTACAACTACACGCTGGACGACGTCGGCGACAGCTTCATGACGCTCTACTGGCAGCCGAACAGCATCTTCTCAGAAAACGTGGCATTTGGTGAAGTCCGGATCTGGTACGGCGAGACCGAAGCCATTACCCCGCTGGTGCTGGATGGTGAAGTGACCTACGCGACGCACGGCTTCCCGCCGGCGACCGACCAGGCGATGCAAGACGCCGGGCTGCGAGTGCTTCGGGCGCCCTACAACTACGGTGCGGCAGTGTACATCAACCATGACGTCTATCCCTTCAGCCGTCCTGAAGTGCGTCAGGCGATGGCAATGGTCATCGACCGCGAAGAAAGCGCCTTCTTGACGAAGGGCCTCAGCGCCCAGCCGGTCCACTATATGGCCGGTCTTGCGGACAGCCTGGTCGACCTGTGGCTGTCTGAAGAAGACAAGGCCGAGCTAAATACCTACGACTTCAACCCAGAGGCCGCTGAAGAACTGCTGCTGGGCATCGGCTTCACGCGCGGCGATGACGGCATGTGGCTGGATGACAATGGCGACCCGGTTGCCGGTGAGTACATCTTCCAGGCCGAGTGGGCCGACTACGGTGCCGCGGCGCAGCATGCTGTTGACCAGCTGAATGCGTTCGGCTTCGACATCACGGGCCGTGCGGTTCAGTGGCAGCAGCTCGACGAGGACCTGAAGAGCGGCAACTTTACGCTGACTGTTCGCAGTTGGGGAGTTGCTTCGACGTTCCCGTTCGACCAGTTTAATGGGGTGCTGCACAGCTTCAACTACACCGGACTGCCCGAGGGCCAAACCGGGATCAACTTCCCGATGGAATTCGAGTGGAACGGCGAGCAGGTCGACTACCGTGCCTTGATCTCCGAAACGGGCGCGGGGCTCGATCCGGAAGCGCAGCGTCCGGCTGCAGCGAAAGCCGCGAAGATATACAACGACCTTCTGCCAGTGATCCCCTTGAGCATGGCGCTGACGAATAACCCGCTCAACGAGAATCTGGCCGCGGGCGCGCCCGCCGACGATGATCCGATCTGGCTCAACGGCGGTGGCGCGGCGGACAACTACATCACGTATCTGGTGCTGCACGGCACGCTCACGCCAGGCCCCGACGCCTAGCGGCTGCAGTTTCGCACCGAGTTCAACCGGGTGGGGGTCACAAACCCCCACCCGGCTCCTGATGACAGGGATCGAAAACGCCTCGTGCTAGCTCGACGACTGGCTCGCGCTCCGGTAACCGCTTTTCGGCCAGAGCTCCTGTCTTAATAACTAATTGGGTATGTGGCGGCAGTTCAGCGAGCCGCACGGAAAAAATCATGGAAGCAACTTCAGTAACCCCCGCTGCACAACCTGGCGCTCAGGCGGCCTCACGCCGATCATCGTGGCGGGCCGCGCTCCAGCGCACGCTGGGCAATTACACGGTCCAGACGGTCCTGCAGGCGTTTCTGACGATCTGGGCGGTGATGACCTTCACCTTCATCCTGATCCGCCAGATGCCGTCGAATCCCGTCGAAATCGAGACGGAGCGTCTGATCCGCGAAGAGCAATTGTCGTATGACGAAGCGTACAGCAAGGCTGCGGCGCTCTTCGACTTCAATCCCGACCAACCGATCCTCGAGCAATATCTGGAGTACATTGCCCGGTTGATCCGCCTGGATCTTGGTCAATCGATTACTTCTGCCGGCACGCCGGTGCTCGACCAGATTCTGCAATATCTGCCCTGGACGCTGTTCAGCGTCGGGCTGGGGTTGGTGATCAGTTTCACGGTCGGTATTTTCGCCGGCATGGCGATGGCTTTTTGGCGCGGCGGCGCATTCGATAACGTCGTCACTGCCATTGCGTCGATTTTGTTCGGCATCCCGAACTACATTATCGCGCTGCTGATCATCCTGATCCTCGGCGTGCAGCTTCACGTCTTCAGCGTAGCGGATGCGCTTGGCCGGGTTGACTCCACCATCGAACCGGGCTTTACACCGGAGTACATCGGCAGCGTGCTGCAACATGCGATTCTTCCTGTGCTGACGTATGTTTCGGCGACGGTCGGCGGCTGGATCTTGACGATGAAGAGCAGCACGCTCTCGACGCTGGGCGAAGAATACGTCACAGTCGCCCACGCCCGTGGCTTGCCGCAACGACGGGTGCTCACAGCGTATGTGGGGCGCAACGCGATGCTGCCGCTCGTCACCCGGCTGGCGATCAGCATTGGGTTCGTGGTCGGCGGCAGCGTCATTATCGAGGACATCTACCGCTATCGCGGCCTGGGGCAGTTCCTGACGCGGGCGGTTGTCGCGCGGGACTACACGTCAATGCAGGGCGTCTTCCTGGTGATTGCGATCTCGGTTGTCGTCGCCAATATGCTGGCGGATGTGCTCTACGGCGCGCTTGACCCGCGCGTGCGTATGGGGAGGGAACGCTGACGATGGATTTTCAAAGCATCGCCAGCCCTACTGGTTTTCTGATTGGCGCGGTGTGCGGGCTGATTCCCCTGGTTTTTGCCATTCGCAACAAGACCCTCTGGCCGGGCATCCTGGGCTTCTTCGCATGCTTGTTTAGTGGCTTCGCGTGTAACGTCTTCGGCGGCGTGCCGATGATTGTGCTGACGCTGGCGGTCGTCATCTCGTACACCTACACCGACAAGGATGACCCGTTCCTCTCGCGCGCCAGCATTGACGAAGTCGATTTCGACGAGACCCTCACCGAAATGCTCACGCGACGGCTGGCGTCGCTAGGCCGCACTACGCGTGGCGCGATGCGCGCGCTGGTGCGCAACAAAGCTGGATTTCTCGGGTTCCTCGGCCTGAGCTTCTTCTTCGTGCTGACGGTCTTCGGCCCGATGCTGATCGAATACGACGGCTCGCCTCACTACTACGACCGCCGCCAGGAAGGGGCGATCAGTCTATTCCAGGGCCCGTCAAAGGAATTCCCGCTGGGGCTGGACTGGCAAGGGCGCGATATCCTGTCGCATGTCGTGCACGGGGGCCGCTCGTTGATCTTCACCGCGATCCAGGCGGGCGTGCTGACGACGATCATCGCAGTGATTCTGGGCGCGCTGGCTGCGCTGTTGGGTGGCTTCCTGGATCGCGTCCTAAACGCGATCGCGAATTTTATCCTGACGATCCCGCAGTTTCCGCTGCTGGTCGTGCTGGCGGGATTGATCAGTTTCAACGATCGATTCTACTTAGCCCTGCTGCTCGCCGTGCTTGACTGGCCAACGCTGATGCGCGCCGTCCGCGCGCAGGTGTTGAGTTTGCGCGAGCGCGACTACGTTGAAGCGGCGCGCGTGCTGGACCTGGGCCTGCCGCATATTATGGCGCGCGAAGTGCTGCCGCAGATGGTGAGCTACGTCGCGATCAACATGATCTTCTCAATTCAGGGCGCGATGTACGCGATCGTCGGCCTGGTGTTTCTGGGGATGGTTCCGTTCTCCGAGCCGGACTGGGGCGTGATGATCTTCATGGGCCGCTCGCAGGGCGCGCTGTTTACCTCGTCGGCGGCGAGTATGCTGCTCTCGCCAGTGGTCGCAGTGGCGCTGTTCCAGTTGTCGCTGGTGCTGTTCACGCGCTCGCTCGAAGAAGTGTTTAACCCTCGGCTGCGGGCCGGGCTGTAGGAAGCTGGCTATGTCGGACTCTAACAATCACGTCGTCCTTAGCGTGCAGGACGTTTCCATCAGCTATCTGGCGCATCGCGGCAGGGTGCAGGCGGTGAGTTCTGTCTCGTTTGATTTACACGAGGGCGAGTCGCTCGCGTTGATCGGCGAAAGTGGCTGCGGCAAGTCGACGCTTAACTTAGGCATCATCCGCTTGTTGCCCAAGACGGGACGGATCGATCACGGGAAGATCCTTTATCGACGGCGTGACGGGAACGTGGTCGATGTACTCTCGTTCAACGAGCGCGAACTGCGCAGCTTTCGCTGGGCGGAGTGCGCGATGATCTTCCAGGCGGCGCTGAACTCGCTGAACCCGGTGATCCGCGTGCGCGAGATGGCGTACGACACTGCCGAAGCGCACGGCGAAAACAACCGCGCCCGCACGCGCCAGCGGATGCTCGACCTGTTCCGCAAGGTACGGCTGGACCCGCAGCGGGTCCTCGACGCGTATCCGCACGAGCTCAGCGGTGGGATGCGCCAGCGCGTATTGCTGGCGCTCGGCGTGCTGTTAAACCCGCAGGTTGTCATTCTGGACGAGCCAACGACCGCAGTGGACATCCTCACGCAGCGCACCATTCTTGAAGTGCTCAAAGATCTGCGTGCGGCGATGGGCTTCAGCATCATCTTCATCAGCCATGACCTCTCGATCGCCGCGGAAATGGCCGATACCGTCGCGACGATGTACGCGGGTGAAATTGTGGAGATCGGTCCGGTGAACGAACTGTTCTACCGGCCCCGGCACGCGTACACGCTCGGCTTGTTGAACGCGGTCCCGAAGCTGAGCACCGGCGCGCAGGACCTGATCAGCATTCCGGGCAGCCCGCCGGACCTGATCGAGCCGCCATCTGGCTGCAAATTCCACCCGCGCTGCACGTTCGCGACCGAGCGCTGCCGTCGTGAGGAGCCGCCGTTGGTGGAAGAAGCGCCCGGCCATCGCGTCGCGTGTTTTGAGTCCGAGCGGGTGCTGGCAGAGAGCACCAGCCCGCATTGACCGACTGTTGCTGTGTGAAACGTTAGGATCAGGATCGAGACTATGCGAGACAATCTTTCCGGCGAACCGTTGATCGAATTGCGCGACGTGCACCGGAGTTTTCGGGTGGGGCGCAACGTCCGGGTGCCGGTGTTGCAGGATATCAATCTTTCGGTCGCCGAGAACGAAATCGTGTGCCTGGTCGGCGAGAGCGGCTGCGGCAAGACGACGACCGGGCGGATCATGGTGGGCTTGCTGGAGCCATCAGAGGGCGAGGTGCTCTATCGCGGCAAGGCGCCAGAGAAGTTGCGCGGCAAAGAGCGGAACGACTTCCGCCGTGCGCTGCAGATCATCCATCAGGATCCGTTCGCGTCGCTCAATCCCGCGCACACGGTCGGACAGATTCTGTCTTACCCGCTGAAGCGCCATAAGATGGCCGAGGGGCGGGGTGGCGTGCGGCGCCGGATTTGGGAGCTGCTCACGCTGGTCGACCTGACGCCGCCCGGCGACATCGTCAACAAGTATCCGCATCAGTTGAGCGGCGGCCAGCGCCAGCGCGTGAGCATCGCCCGCGCACTCACAGTCAACCCGCGCCTGATCGTTGCGGACGAAGCCGTGAGCATGGTAGATGTGAGCATCCGCGTCAGCCTGCTGAAGACGTTGCATCGCCTGCGTGACGAGTACGGGATCGCGGTGGTGTTCATCACGCACGACCTGGCGCTGGCGAAGTATTTCGCGTGGGAAGGGCGTATCGCGGTGATGTACCTGGGCCGCGTGGTCGAGATCGGCCCAACGGTCGATGTGATCGCCAACCCGGCGCACCCCTATACCCGCGCGTTGATCTCGGCTATTCCCGAAGCGGACCCGGAAATCACGCGCAACAAGCAGCGTATGGTCCTGCGCAGCGAAGATATCCCGAGCCTGACACGGATCCCGCGTGGGTGCGCATTCCACCCACGCTGCCCATTCTTTGTGCCGGGCGTGTGCGATGCGAAGGTTCCGACGCTAGAGCCTTTCGATGGGGGGAGCCAATTGGTCGCGTGCACGCCGCTGACGCAGCACCAGGCGCTGCGCGCCTATGGCACGTGAATCGCTGCAGGGCTTCCTGCGTCTCGGGATGTGGCTGGCGGTCTGCGGCCTGTTGATGGCCCTGATCCAGCCCCGCGACAGCGGCGAGTTTGTGCTGAGCATTTGCAGCGCCGCGATGGGCGTGGCCCTGATCCTGGGCGTATCGATCATGATTCGTTGGTTTGCGCGCCGCACCCCGGTGCAAGAGGACGATGGAGATGACTGGCATGGCGCGGCCTGATCTGCCGTCACGCGTAACCTGCAAAATGCTCGACGCAGCGTTTTGGCTGGATCGCGTGCCCGCGCCCGATGCGCCCTTGCTTTCTGACGAGGCGATCGCGGCCTTTAACGCCCGTGTCCCAGCGGCGATCGGCATTCCCCCGGTGCTCGACTTGCCGGATGCGCTTGACGCTGCTGCGGTGCGCGCCGCGCTGGATAGTTATTGCCCGCTGCCTGCGCCGTGCTACAACGCCCTCGGCGAGCCGCTGGATACTCAGTTCTGGGACGAGTTGGTGCGCGCCGCGCAGTTGGATGGCGACCAACCGCTCCCGGTGCGGTTTGGCTTGGCGCTGCGCCGTACGGATGTCCGCGCCTTTCCAACGCGTGATGTAGTGACGACCGAGTTGGGCGATATCGCGCTCGATCGCCTGCAAGAGTCCACGATTGATCTTGGCTGGCCGGTGGCGGCGGTGATGTCGTCGGCAGATGGCGCGTGGCAGTTCTGCCTGACGCCGTACTATTGGGGTTGGGTAGCGAGTACGGACCTCGTCTGGGCGGATCGCGCACAGATTTCCGCCTATGCGCGTTCCGCGAGATGGGCGACGATCACTGCCTCGCGAGCGTGGATCGGGCTGGCAGCGGGTGGCGCGGCGCTGGCGCAGATGGGCACACGTCTTCCGCTGCTCGGTCGCTCTGAGCGTGGGCTGCATGTGCTGGTGCCCAGGCGCGCGGAGAAAGACGGGCTGGCGCTGGTTGAAGGGTTGATCCCCGCTGACCAAGACGCCGCAGTCGAGGGCGACCTGCCATGTACGTTGCGGACCGTGCTCACGCAATCGTTTCGCCCGCTGGGAGAGTTGTACGCCTGGGGTGGATCGCGCGCGGGCATGTTCGGGCGGGATTGCTCGCGGCTGTTGCGCGACACGTACGCGACGGCTGGCGTGTTTTTACCGCGCAACGGGAACCAGCAAGAGCGTGCATGCCGGATGGTGGTCGCGTTTGACATCACAATGACCGAAACCGAGCGTAAGTCCCTGTTGGTGAGGCGCGTGCCACCAGGCGCGCTGCTTCCGATGAAGGGGCACATCATGCTGTATCTCGGCGCGGTTGATGGAGTACCGTTCGTCATTCACTCAACGCTATCCAATGGGTACGATGGCGTGATTGTTTCGGACCTGTCGCTTGGAGCTGGCTCGCCAAAGGGCAGCCTGCTCAGCCGCCTGACATCGGCAGTGGTCCCGGGGTAATAAGAGGTAATTTGTGGGCATGATGGTTAGGACTCTTAGTGAATAAGAAAGCCTGAGGATGGTTACTCACGATTCGCCAGTGCCGCTCTACGTCCAGATCAAGGATTACATCCGTCGCAGTATTCAGAACGGCATGATTGAAGCACACGAGCGCGTGCCGTCTGAGCGCGAGCTGGCGCAGCAGTTCAGTGTGAACCGACTGACCGCCAGCCGCGCCCTGAAGGAACTGGCGCTCGAAGGGCTGATTTACTCCCGCGTTGGCAAGGGGACGTATGTCTCGCCGCCCAAAATCAACCAGACGCTCCAATCACTGAGCAGCTTCTCCGAGGAAATGCGCCAGCGCGGGCAGCGCGCGTCGAGCCGGGTGCTGCAGGCGACGGTCGAACCGGCGGGCGAGCAGGTGGCGCGCGCGCTGTCGATCGCGCCGGGGACCGAGATCGTGCGGCTGGTGCGCGTGCGTCTTGCCGATGATCTGCCGATCGCGCTGGAAAGCTCGCACATCCTCGAAGTGCTCTGCCGCGGCATCCTGGAACGTCACGATTTTGCGCACGAGTCACTCTATCACGTGCTGCGGCATGATTATGGCTTGCGCATGGCGTACGCGCACCAGACGATCGAGGCGCAAGTTGCATCGGAACCGGAGTTGAAGGCGCTGGAGTGCAAGCCAGGGACGCCGATCCTCAGCATTGTGCGCGTGACCTACACGGACACCGACC
>CAZVCM010000089.1:10269-14391 GCA_964626105.1 uncultured Thermoflexus sp. | reverse complement strand
CGCCTTCATGAGGCCAAGGTTGCCCTCTTGGATCAGGTCGAGAAAATGCACGCCCCGCCCCATGTACTTTTTGGCAATGCTCACCACAAGCCGCGTATTGGCCTTAATCAGATGATCACGCGCCGCCTTGCCGTCTTCAATCAGTACATTCAATTCTGCAACAAGCTCGGGCTTTGCGTCGTCGCCCATGCGCATCAACTCGTTCCGCGCGTAGTTTCCCAGTTCTAACCGGCGCGCAAGCTCGACTTCTTCTTCGTTGGAGAGCAGCGGCACGCGCGCCATCTCCTTCAAATAGAGTCCGACCGTATCATCCGATGACACCCAGCTCAGATCGAATGAACAATCATCGTCTTCCAGGTCGTCGTCTTCGGTGGCCTCGGCACCATCGCCGCCCAACCGATCCTCATAGACATCTACACCAACGCGCTGCAACCAGCGCAGCACGTCGCCCAGCCGCTCTGCCGCGTCGTCCGTGTCGGGGATCGCCTCGAGGATATCATCCGTCGTGAGGAAGCCCTGGCTGTCGGCGCGTTCTAAGAGCGTGACCAACAAGCCGGTCGCTTGTTGCGTATCGGAATCGCTGTAGTCCTTCAACGTGAATCCCCCCTATTTCACCACTTAAGATACAGCTTGGCCGGATGCTAAAGCATTACCCTAGCCTTCCTCGTCACCGCTATCCTGCGCGGGGTCGTCCTCGAGCAAGGCGCGCAGCCCGGCGAGTCGCGGATCAATCTCATCCTGCTCGCAGTCGCACGGGCCATCGTTTAAGTTCTTCCCACACACCGGGCACAGGCCGGCGCAATCGGCGCGACACAGCGTTGTCATTGGCACAGCCAGGATCGCCTCTTCGCGCAGCAGCGGCGCGAGATCCAGCATGCCTGTTTCTTGTACGGAATAGGGTTCTTCAGGGATCGGCGGGTACGCAAAAAGTTCTTCAATTTCAAATGAGACAGGGATATGCGCCACCGCAAGGCAGCGCGCGCACTCACCAACGATGGCCGATTCCAGCTCGCCACGTACGAAGATCCCGCGCGAGTTGCGGCTAAGCCGCAGCGCGCCACGCACGAAATCCAGCTCCAGATCGCCCCCGATCAACACACGTGGCAGATCCAGCTCGATGGTGCGCTGGTAACCGGCGCCCTCAGCCAGAATAAACCCAACATTGATTTTCAGTACGCGGGGATTAACAAATTCAGGGAGCTGGGAGTCAGTCACAGTACAGGGCCTTTAAGATTCGGGCGATACCTACACGTCAAAAAAACTTAAGCCGCGTGTATCCGATTAGGTCAACAGAAGCGGCATTTATTCTAACGTTTGTCACACTCAATGCTATGATTGTAATGATTCCTCGATTTTGTGTCAAGAACTTTTACACTTTCTTAACTAAACAGCCGTCTGACCAGTTCTTCTTACCGCCACGACCTCGCTCGCATTCCTCTGCGCAGCGGCGGGTAACGGGCGGCTGAGCGACGGTTTACCCCTCAGAGCACTTCCGGTATAATCGCGGCGGCCTTTCTCGGCGTCGTTGTGGTCACCGCGCCGACTGGACACCACAGGGGAGCATTTCGTGCACATCCTACTCACCGGCGCAGAAGGCCGGCTCGGCAGCCAGCTTCTCCAATCGCTCACCGGGCACGGGCACACGGTCGATGGCTTTGATATCGCCCGCATGGACATCACCAACTGGGAAGCAGTCCGGGCGGCTTTCGACGTGACACAGCCGGAGTTGGTCGTCCATTGCGCGGCAATGACCGCCGTCGATCAGTGCGCCGAAGACCCTGAGCGCGCCCTGCTGGTGAACGGCCTGGGCACGCAAGCGGTCGCGCAGGCGTGTCAGGCGCATAATGCCGCCATGCTCTACATCAGCACCAACGAGGTCTTTGATGGCCGCGCCAGCCGCCCATACTATGAGTATGACCGCCCCAACCCGATCAACCCGTATGGGCGGAGCAAGTGGGTGGGCGAGCAGGCCGTCCGCGATCTGGTACCGCGGCATTTCATCGTGCGAACCGCGTGGTTGTTCGCGCACGGCGGCAACAACTTTGTGCACGCCATTCTGCGCGCCGCAGCAGACGGTCGCCCGCTGCGCGTCGTGACCAACGAGATCAGCACGCCAACGTACGCAGATGACCTGGCGGAAGCGGTCGCGCAGTTGGTCAGTGCTGGGCGGTATGGTATCTACCATCTCGTCAATGAGGGAGCGGTCTCGCGCTACGCCTTCGCGCGGTACGCGCTCGACCTCGCGGGCCTCGCGGAAACGGCGATTGAGCCGATCGCGCTTGCCGAGTATCCGCGCGCATCACGCCCACCGGAGTATGCCCCACTCTGCAACTTCGCCGCCGCGCAGTTGGGCATCCGCCTGCGCGCCTGGCAAGAAGCGCTCGCTGCATTCATCCAGGCGGAAGGGCAACTGCAAGCATAGCTATGTCTGCTGAAACCGCTCCTGTCGTGGTCTCCGTCGTCATTCCAAACTGGAACGGCGCGCACCACCTGCCCACCTGCCTTGACGCGCTGCGCGCGCAGACCTATCCGCAGATCGAGATCATCGTGGCCGACAACGCCTCGACCGACAACTCTCGCGCGCTGCTGGCGGAGCAGTATCCTGAAGTGCGCGTTGTGGCGCTGGCGGAGAATCGCGGCTTCACCGGCGCGTGCAATGCCGGAATGCGGGCGGCGACTGGATCGGTCGTGGTGTTGCTCAACAACGACACGGAGGCGGATCCCTCATGGCTGAGCGAGGTGGTCGCGGCGCTCCAGCGGCATCCCGACGCGGGAATGGTCGCCTCGAAAATGCTGTTGTTTGACGACCGCACGCGCTTTCACACCGCCGGGGACCTCTACCGCGTCGATGGGCGGCTGGTCAACCGGGGCGTGTGGGAGCAAGACGTCGGCCAGTACGAACGCGAGGAGTACGTCTTCAGCGCGTGCGGCGGCTCGGCGGCATACCGGCGCACGATGCTGGACGACATCGGATTGCTGGACGACGATTTCTTCTTTTCTGCCGAGGACATGGACCTCGCGTGGCGAGCGCAGTTGGCGGGCTATCGTTGCATCTATGCGCCGCAAGCAGTCGTTTATCACCGGCTGGCGGCAACCGGTGGCGGAATCACCGCCAGCTATTACGATGGACGCAACATGATCTGGATACTCGTCAAGGACTATCCGGCGGCGCTATGGCGCAAACATTGGTTGAAGATCGTCCGCGCGCAGGCGGCGCTCGCCTGGGAAGCGCTGCGCGCCTGGCGTGGGGCGGCAGCGCGTGCCCGGCTGCGTGGCATGGCGGCGAGCGTGCTTGGCCTACCGAAGATGCTTCGCAAGCGGCACGCAGTCCAGCGCGGGCGCCGCGTGCCAATTGCGTATCTTGAGTCAATTCTCACGCCGGTCTCGCCGGACGTTCCGGACACGGCCTAACCACAGGAGTTCCTGGTGGATAGCGAAACACAACCCTCTGACGACCGTCAGCCCTTTGTGTCGATCATTATTCCGGCGTACAACGAAGAGGCGCGCTTGCCCGAAAGCCTCTCGCTGATCGCGGCGTTCGCGCAGAGCCAGCCGTACCCGGTCGAGGTCGTCGTGGTCGACAACAACTCGTCAGACCGCACGCACGCCATCGTCGAGGAATTCGCCGACGAGGTGCCGTACGTGCGCCCGCTGTTCGAAGGCACACAGGGCAAAGGCGCAGCGGTCCGTACCGGGATGCTCGCCGCGCGTGGCGCGTACCGTTTTGTTTGCGACGCCGACCTTTCCATGCCGATTGAGGAAATCGTCCGCTTCCTGCCACCCCAGTTGGACCACTTCGACGTCGCGATTGGCTCCCGCGAGGCGCCCGGCGCCGTCCGTTATGACGAGCCGTGGCACCGGCATGTAATGGGGCGCGTCTTCAACACGATTGTGCGGCTGTTCGCGGTACATGGCTTCCAGGATACGCAAGCCGGGTTCAAGATGTTTCGCGCAGAAGTCGCCGAAGCGCTGTTCCCCTTGCAAACGCTCAACGGCTGGAGCTTTGACGTTGAGGTGCTGTTCCTCGCGCAGAAGCGCGGCTATCGCATCGTCGAGGTGCCGATCAACTGGTATTACAAAGCGAACACGCGCATCCACCCGATCCGCGACTCGATCGATATG
>CAZVCM010000089.1:0-10259 GCA_964626105.1 uncultured Thermoflexus sp. | reverse complement strand
CTGGAACGCGCTGCGGGGCCGGTATCGCACATGACCACCCCGCCAGACCTCAGTTTTGAATACCGGCTCCAGGCGCAGGGCTACGATTATATCGCCGGAGTGGACGAAGCCGGGCGTGGCGCGTGGGCCGGGCCGGTCGTCGCGGGCGCGGTCGTGCTGCCACTCGATCGCTTCGATCTGGTGCGCGCGCTCGACGGCGTGAACGACTCGAAGCAGTTGACGCCCGCGCTACGCGAGGCGATGGTCCCGCTGATTCTCGACGCCGCCCGCGCAACCGGAGTCGGGCATGCCACGCACGAGGAAATCGACCGCCTGGGGATCGTCCCGGCGACGCGCCTCGCCATGCGCCGCGCGCTGGACGCGCTCGCCCCGCCACCAGATGCGCTCCTTGTGGACGCGGTCGATCTGACCGCGTTTGGCCTGCCGTGCACGCCACTGATCCGGGGTGACCAGCGCTCGCTGAGCATCGCGGCGGCCAGCATCCTCGCCAAAGTTGTGCGAGATCAGTTCATGGACGCGTTGGATGACCAGTTCCCCTACTACGGCTTTCGCGAGCACAAGGGCTATGGGACCAGGCTTCACCGTAGCGCGCTGCGCCAGTTCGGCCCCTGCCCCGCGCACCGCCAATCGTTCGCCCCGTTGCGCGAGTATGCCGGCGAACATTCAGGAGCAAGCGAATCGTGAAGCTCGCCCTGGTGCATGACTGGCTCAACCAGAACGGCGGCGCCGAGGATGTGCTCGAAACGCTGGTCGACCTCTACCCATCCGCGCCGATCTACACCAGCATCTACGCGCCCGACTTGCTACCGGACGCATACCGCGTGTGGGATATCCGCACCAGTTGGCTGAACCGGCTGCCCGGTATCCACCGCCATCATCAGCGCTATCTGCCGCTATATCCACTGGCCTTCGACCGGCTGGACCTCTCGAAGTACGACGTCGTTCTGAGCAACAAGAGCGGGTTCTGCCATGGCGTGCGCAGCGGGGGCGAGGCGGTCCACCTCTGCTATTGCCTGACGCCCACACGCTACATCTGGGACCTGGAGAGCTACCTGGCGCGCGAGAATTTCGGCGCAGCAGTCCGCACTGCCGCCCAACTGGTCGCCAGGTGGTATCGCCGCTGGGACTACCTCGCCGCGCAGCGCGTAGACCAGTTCATCGCGATCAGCACCGAGGTGCAGGCGCGCATCAAGCGCATTTACGACCGGAACTCGTTCATCATCTACCCGCCAGTCGAAGCCGCCGAGCGCTTCACCCCCGCGCCGTCGCACGACGATTACTTCCTGGTACTCTCGCGGCTGGTGCCGTATAAACGGATCGATCTGGCGGTCGAAGCGTGCACGCGGCTGGACCTGCCGCTGCTGGTTGGCGGAACCGGGCGCGACCGCGAGCGGCTTGAAGCGATGGCAGGGCCGACCGTTAAGTTCCTCGACTATGTGCCGGACGGCGACCTACCGGACCTGTTTGCGCGTTGTCGGGCGTTCATCTTTCCTGGGCTGGAAGATTTCGGCATCGTGCCGGTCCAGGCGATGGCTGCCGGGCGACCGGTGATCGCATATCGCGGCGGCGGCTCGCTCGACACGGTCATCCCAGGCAAAACCGGCGCGTTCTTTGAAGCGCAGACGGTTGAGTCGCTAATGGACACGCTGCAAGCGTTCGACGAGCGCGCTTACGACCCCATCAACATCCGCGCGCACGCGCTTCGCTTCGACACGTCGAACTTCACCGAGCAGATCACAAACGCCGTCTCCCGCGCCTGGGAAACCCGCCACACAGCGAATCGTTCGCCAGCCGTCCGCTGAACGGTGGATAATCACCCTTCGCAACCCCATGTTCGCCGCGTTATAATCTCGGGAAGTGACCCCGGATAAGCGAGAAGGCCCACACGCCATGAATATCGTTCAAACCGTCGGCGAGCGGATCGTCGAAAACGTCGCGCAAGTAATCATTGGCAAACGTAACGAGATTCGTTTCACCGTGCTTGGCTTGCTGTGTCAGGGCCATATCCTGATCGAAGACGTGCCCGGTGTGGGAAAGACGATGCTCGCGCGGGCGCTCGCTCGCTCCATTGGCGCGTCGTTCAGCCGAATCCAGTTCACGCCGGACATGCTCCCCTCGGACGTCACGGGCGTGTCGGTCTACAACCAGAGCACTCGCGAGTTTGAGTTCCGCCCCGGCCCGATCATGTCACAGATCGTGCTGACCGACGAGATCAACCGCGCCACGCCGAAGACGCAGGCGGCGCTACTTGAAGCGATGGAAGAGCAGCAGGTGACGGTTGATGGCAACACCTACCCACTGGATGACCCGTTCCTGGTGATCGCCACGCAGAACCCAATTGAGTACGAGGGGACCTTTCCGCTACCTGAAGCCCAGCTTGATCGCTTCATGCTGCGCATCCGCCTTGGCTATCCCACGCCGCAGGAAGAGATCGCGATGCTCGACTCGCAGCAGTACGAGCACCCGCTGCAGGGACTTCAGCAGGTTGTGAGCGTGGATGAACTCCTCGCGGCGCAGCATGCCGTCCGCGAAGTCTACCTGAACCACGACATCAAGAACTACATCGTCAACCTGGTCACTACCTCGCGCCAGCACCCAGACGTGTACCTCGGCGCCAGCCCGCGCGGTGCAATTGCGCTCTACCGCACGTCGCAGGCGCGCGCAGCCGTCGCCGGACGCGATTATGTCATTCCGGACGATGTGAAAGCGCTGGCGGAGTCCACGCTGGCGCACCGCATCATCGTTGGACCAAACGCGCGCATCAAGGATATTTCGTCGAGCAGCATCATCCACAGCATCCTGAACACCGTGCCTGTGCCCGGCGCGACCGTCGGCGCGCGCTTCTAGGATCGGCGCCAGCGGAAATCATGGCGAACCGGCGCAACGCGTTTTATCTCCTGCTGATCATCTTCCTGGTGGCGGGCGCGCTCACCCAGCGCAGCTTTTTCTTCCACCTGGCGTACGCGCTTGCGGCGCTCCTGGCCGGGTCATTCCTCTGGTCATGGACGGCAGTCAACTTTCTCCGCCTAGGCCGCATGACGCAAGCGCGGCGCGCGCAGGTCGGGCGCACGCTCGAAGAGTCGTTCGCAGTGCGCAACACGAGCATCTTGCCGAAGCTGTGGCTGGAAGTCCGCGACCATTCGACGCTGCCAAACCACAACGCGAGCCACGTGGTCCCGCCGCTGCTGCCTCGCCAGCGCTACCGCTGGGATGTGCGGACGATCTGCACACGGCGCGGGCAATACACGCTGGGGCCGATGACCGTCCTCAGCGGTGACCCGTTCGGGCTGTTCCAGTTCCCGCGCAAGATCGCAGCAGTTTCCAGCATCATCGTCTACCCGCCGACCGTGCCGGTGCATCGTTTCGCCGCGCCTGCTGGCACGCTCTCCGGCGGTGAAGCCGTCCGCCGCCGCGCGCATTTCATCACCACCAACGCGGCGGGCGTGCGCGATTACGAGCCGGGGGACAGCTTCAACCGCATCCACTGGCCGAGCACCGCGCGCAAAGATCGCCTGCTGGTCAAGGAGTTCGAGCTGGATCCGCTGGCGGACGTATGGATCATCCTCGATCTGTCGCGTGACTCGCTGGTAGAGCGCCCAGAGGCGCGCGCCAACGGCTCGAACATCTACGCGCCGCCGCCAAACCTGCCGCCTTCTACCGAGGAATATGGCGTGACCATCGCCGCGTCGCTGGCTGCGTATTTCGTCGAAAAAGGGCGCGCGCTCGGGTTTGTGACCTACGCGCCGCACCGTGAGCTCGTCCAGCCGGATCGCGGCTCGCGCCAATTGACGCGCATCCTGGAGATTCTGGCGGTGGCGCACAGCGCCAGCGACCTCACGCTGAAGCAGATGATCTCGCTGGAGTCGAGCCATCTGGCGCGCGGCACCACGTTGGTGGTCATCACCGCCACGCAGGCCGAGGACTGGACTGGTGAAGTCGACACGCTGCAGCGCCGCGGCATCCGTGTGATCCCGGTGCTTATCGATCCGGTCAGCTTTGGCGCGCCGGGCCCGCCCGCGCACCACATCAGCGAGATGATCGAGAACTCTGGCGCAACGGTGTACACCATTCGGCAGGACGACGACCTGACCGCCGCGCTGAGCTACCGCACCGGCTTCAAAGCGCGCATCATATGATCGTGAGCGTGTCCTTTCGCATGTCAGGATTGCACCCGTGAGCCAGCAAGCACCTGCCACCCAAACCCAGCTTCGCTTTCTGTATCTGGCCGTGTTCGCCGCCGGGATGACGACGCTCGGCGTGGAGTTCGCCGCGTCACGCCTGCTGGGCAGCATCTACGGTGACTCTAATCTGGTGTGGGCGAACATCATTGGCCTGATCCTGATCTACCTGACGATCGGCTATTTTGTCGGCGGACGCTGGGCCGATCGATCGCCTTACTTCACGACGTTCTACAAGCTGATCGCGTGGGCCGCCTTTTTGAGTGGGCTGGTTCCGTTGGTCGCGCGCCCAATCCTCACCGCCGCTGCCCGTGCAGTGCAAAGCTTCGACGCAGCACTGACGGTCGGGTCGTTCGTGAGCGTGCTCGTGCTGTTCTCAGTACCGATCACGCTACTCGGCTGCGTCTCGCCGTTCTCGATCCGGCTCGCGATCTCCGACGTGCGGCAGGCGGGTGGCATCAGTGGCAGAATGTACGCTGTATCGACCCTCGGCTCGATCATCGGGACGTTCTCGCCGGTGTTGCTGCTGATCCCGCAGCTTGGCACGGCGCGGACGTTCCTCGTCTTCGCGGGGGTGCTACTCGCAGTCGGGCTGATCGGCCTCGCGCTGCAGGATCGGCGCGCGGCGCTCAAGCTGGCGTGGATGCCGGTAGTGCTGGCAGCAGGCGCGTTCCTGGCGCTGCGACAGCCCATCCACCCCGCCCCGGACGGCATGACAATGATCTATGAAGATGAATCGGCGTACAACCTGATCCAGGTGGTTGAAGACGGCAACGGTTACCGCTACCTGCTGCTCAACGAGGGTCAGGGCGTGCATTCGCAGTGGCATCCCGACGACCTCTATTACCGGCGAACGTGGGGGTTCTTCCTGGCGGGTCCATACTTCAACGCGCCACCCTACACGCCCGACCAGATTGAGCGCATCGCGGTAATCGGCCTCGCCGCCGGGACGATCGCGCGCCAGCACGACGCCGCCTACCCTGGCCTGCCGATGGATGGCATTGAGATCGATACAGGGATCGTCAGCGCCGGGCAGCAGCACATGGGCATGACGCAGCCCGGCCTGAACGTGATCGTCGAAGATGGCCGCTTCGCGCTCAACCGTCTGGATCACACCTATACCATGATCGGCATTGATGCGTATCGCGTGCCATACGTTCCCTGGCACCTGACCACGGTCGAATTCTTCGAGGAAGTGCGCGAACGGCTGGCCGAGGAAGGCGTACTGGTAATGAACGTGGGGCGCACCAGCGACGACCGTCGCCTGATCGAAGTGCTGACCAGCACCCTGCTTGAAGTATTCCCCACGGTGCACACGCTTGACGTACCAAACTCGTACAATACGATCCTCGTCGCGACCGTTCAGCCAAGCCAACCGGAGAATCTCGCCGCCAACCTTGCCGCTCTGCCCGTTACCGCGCATCCCATCTTGCGCGAGGCGCTGACCGACGCGGCAGGCTCAATCGTCCCAACCGTCCTGGGCGATCGCGTGCTGACCGACGATCACGCGCCGGTCGAGTCGATTGTGGACAGCATGGTACTCGAATTTCTGCTGGGCGGCGGGCTCGATGAGTTCATCAACTGATTCCGCACAATGACTGCCGACCGCGCCGCCTCAACCGCCGAGCCAGAGCGCGCTGGAACGCTGCCGGGCTGGCTGGCGACCCTCTGCCATGCGCTAATCGTGCTGGCAATTCCAGTCATTCTGGTGCTGACAAGCGTGCGGCTCGTCATGAGCGAGACATTTCTGGAATTGGAATACAAACGCCCCGGCTTCCCGCCCGATCGCTATGGATTCACGCAGGCAGAGCGTCTGCAGTACGCACCGCACGCTGTGCGCTACCTGCTCGACAATGAGGACGATAGCTATCTGGCGGCGCTGGCACATCAGGGCAAACCGCTGTTCACCGAGCGCGAGATTCGCCACATGCGCGACGTACAGGACGTGACGCGGGCCGCTTTTCGCGTGCACATCGCGGCAACGGCAACGCTGCTGCTGGCCGGAATCACGCTTGGTTGGTGGCGCGACACGCGGCGCGCGCTACGGCTCGCGCTGTTCGAGGGCGGTACGTTGACCATCTTCCTCATGCTAACTGCCGTCGTGCTGGTGGTCGCGAACTGGAATTTCTTCTTCACCGGATTCCATCGGGTGTTCTTCGAGGGCGATTCGTGGCTGTTCAGCACGCGCGCCACGCTGATCCGCCTGTTCCCGCAGCGCTTCTGGTTCGACGCCGCGCTTGCCATCGGTGGACTGACACTCACCGGAGCGTTGAGCGCAATCACCGCCTCGGTCGTCTGGCGTCGAGCAGCGCGCACCACTTCCTGACGAAAAAACGGGGCCGCGTGCGACCCCGTCCTTTATCGTTCGGTCTGGCTGGATCAGGCGCCCACCTTCACGAAGCGTTTGGCATGCGCCAGCGCCAGCATCATCAGATCGGTGGCCGGAAACTGGCCGAGCGCGCCGGTCATGCACTCGCGCTCGCCATACGCCTGAGCGCGATCTGGCATATGCGTTTCTGGCGCCCAAAGCAGCGTCGGGACCGGGTGCCAGCTATGTGCGCGATACTTGGCCGGGGTAGAATGATCCCCGGTGATGATCAGAACATCGGGATTAAGGTCCAGCAGCACAGGCAGCGCCTCGTCCACCTCTTCGATGACCTTGACTTTCGCGTCAAAGTCGCCGTCTTCGCCCCGGCTGTCGGTATACTTGATGTGGCAGAAGATGAAGTCGTAGTCGTTCCACACCCGCGCTACATGCTCAAATTCGTCGCGCGTCGTGTCATTCGCCGAGGTCTGGATCACATCCATGCCGACCAGCTTCGACACGCCCTTGTACATCGGGTAGACTGCCACGCACGCAGCCTTGAGTTGGTACACATCATCGTACTTCGGCAGCCCCGGCTCCACCGCGAAACCGCGCAGCGTCACCATGTTCGCCGGTTCCTGCCCGCGCAGCACCTCGCGCGCCTGCGCCAGCCACTGATTGACCAGATCGGCGGTATGCTCCGCCGCCGGATCGAGCGCCTCAGCGGAAAGCGGCGCAACACCGGTCTTCTGCGGGTCCGTGTCCGCGATCGCGTCGTGCAGCCCATCGCCACGCAGCACCATCGCAAAGCGGTATTCCTTCGCGATGTCAATATCAATCGAAATGCCCGGCACGCTGATCTGGCGCAGCAACTCGACCCGCTTGGCGCCTTCTTCGGTTGGGATGCGGCCCGCGCGCCGGTCGGTGATCACGCCGTCGTCGTCAACCGTGCAGAAGTTGCCGCGAATGGCGACATCGCCCGGGTTGACTTCCAGCCCGATCCCAGTCGCTTCGAGCACGCCACGCCCGATCTCATATGTCAGTGGGTCATAGCCAAACATCGCGAGGTGCGCGGGCCCGCTGCCCGGCGCCACGCCGCGCGTGATCGGAATACTGAGGCCCGTGCTGCCTTCGCGCGCCAGCCGGTCCATGTTCGGCGTGTGGGCCGCTTCCAATTCGGTCAAGCCATCCTGCGTCATCGGCAGGCCGCCCAGTCCATCCATGACCAGCAGCAGAATCTTGCCGCCCTGGGCGGTCGTGATCTGGCGGGTCAGATCGAAATTCGCCATAAAGAGACCCCTTCCTCTCGCTTCAGCCGGTTCGGAGCAACTCAGCGTCGCGCGCAGTGTCAACCCCACGCACGCCGCCATAGTTGTAACACGCCTACCCCAGGCGTCAAGTGATTCTTGGCGCCCTTTTCCCTGCCAAATTGGGTGTGAAAACTCGGCTACCCGCGCTAGAATCCTGGATTGGATTTGGCCCGTGCCCGGTGTGAGGAAAACGCTCACCGATGAAGCGCCAACGTCACACGCTGACAAAATGGCTGACGCCCGGTCTTCGCCTCAAGCGGTGGCTGGCCCTGCTGATCGTGGGCATCACGTTGATCAGCCTCGGTCTGGCGCAGGCGATCCTCACCGTCGCACGCGCGCACGACATTCCCCCTCTGCTTGAACTGCTCACGCTGCGCTTCCTGGCACCCTGGGCGCGGGTCGCGGTGACGCTTGCCGCCGGTGGCGCTGCAATTGGCTTCGCCACGTACCAGCTCAACCGCTCGATCATGGCGCCATTCGCGCTGCGTCGCCATGAGTCACTGATCGACGCGATGGTCGCGCACAGCCGCCGCCAGCGAGGTCTGAAGGTCGTCGCAATCGGTGGCGGGACCGGCCTGCCGAGCGTCCTACGCGGGCTAAAGCACTATACCGGCAACATTACGGCGATCGTCACCGCCGCCGACGACGGGGGTAGCTCGGGAAGGCTCCGCCGGGAGATGGGCGTGCTGCCGCCGGGCGATCTGCGCAGTAACATTGCCGCCCTCGCCAACGACGAAGCCCTGATGACTCACCTGTTCCAGTATCGTTTCGCATATGGTGGACTGGGCGGGCACAACTTCGGCAATCTGTTCTTGACCGCCATGGCTGACATCACGGGGAGCATGGACCGCGCGCTCGCGGAAACCGCCCAGGTGCTGGCGATCGAAGGCCGCGTGCTTCCCTCGACTTTGCAGGACGATGTCGTGCTGATGGCCGAGGTGCGGATGCCGGGGGAAACGCGCCTGCGGCGTGTCTCTGGTGAATCGCAGATTCCAGAGTCCGGTGGTAAGATCGAACGTGTGTTTTTGCACCCTGACCAGGTCCGCGCGTATCCCGAAGCCCTGCGAGCGATATTGGACGCGGACTTGATCGTGATTGGACCAGGCAGCCTCTACACCAGCATTTTGCCTAACCTGCTTGTTCCGGGGATTGTCGAGGCGATTCGGGCCAGCGGCGCCTATCGTGTGTATATTTGTAATGTGGCGACGCAGGTCGGAGAAACCGATGGCTATTCGGTCGCCGACCATGTGCGCGTGCTCGAAGCGCACGTCGGCAGTGATGCGTTCCGCGCAGTGCTGGCGAACAATCACTATCCGACCAAGAACGCTGGCGAGAATACGCATTACGTCCAGCCCGATGTCGCCTCAATCGCCGAACGGTATGACGTGTTGTGGGCCGACCTGACAGACGCGGAGCAGCCCTGGCGGCATGATCCGCAGAAGCTCACGCAGGCGTTGTTGGGCGCCTACGAGCGCGCAACGACCATCGTCACCGGTCAGCAAACATCGCTCGCCGCCGGATAGGTAGCGGGCAGCAGCTCTGAGTACGACCGGGCAGACAGCGATCGATGCGGTCTGTCCCCAACTTATCAGCGATCCGAACGGACCACAGTAAGGAGCAAAGACTATGGCAACACGTGTCGGTATCAATGGCTTTGGCCGCATTGGCCGCCAGGTCATGAAGATCATCATGGACAAGTATCCCAACGATCTTGAGGTTGTCGCGTTCAACGACCTCGGCGACCTCGCGACGATGGCGCACTTGTACAAGTACGACTCCTCGTACGGCATCACCGACGACACCGTCGAGGTGGGTGATGGTACCTTGACGATCAATGGCAAGCAGGTCAAGGCGCTCAAGGAGCGCGATCCCGGCGCCCTGCCCTGGAGTGATCTCGGCGTGGATATCGTGGTCGAGAGCACGGGCGTGTTCCGCAGTCGCGAAAAGGTTCAGCCGCACATCGACGCGGGCGCGAAGAAGGTCATCATCTCCGCCCCGGCAAAGGGTGAGGTTGACCTGACGATCGTGCTCGGCGTAAACAGCGACCAGTACGACTCGGCGCAGCACAACATCATCTCGAACGCGTCCTGCACGACCAACTGCCTCGCGCCCGCCGCGAAGGTTGTGCACGACAACTTCAACATCAAGCGCGGCCTGATGACGACGATCCACTCGTACACCAACGACCAGCGCATCCTCGACCTGCCGCATAGCGACCTGCGCCGCGCCCGCGCCGCCGCCCTGAGCATGATCCCGACCACCACTGGCGCCGCAAAAGCCGTCGCCCTGGTGATCCCGGAACTCAAGGGCAAGTTTGACGGCATCTCGGTGCGCGTCCCCACCCCGACCGTGTCGCTGGTGGACTTCGTCGCCGAGATCGAGCGCGAGACGACGACCGAAGAACTGCTCGATAAGTTCCGCGAAGCGGCCAACGGCCCGATGCAGGGCATTTTGGCCGTTGCCGAC
>CAZVCM010000088.1:3394-14403 GCA_964626105.1 uncultured Thermoflexus sp. | reverse complement strand
GGCTGTGACTGTTCCCTCACCGTGCACTTCCAGGCGTAGGCGAGCCGAGTCCGCGTCGATGAGTTTCAAGCGCAACTGCTTGACCTGCAAGATCAACTGCGTCATGTCTTCCCGCACGTGCGGGATCGCCGAGAACTCGTGATGCACGTCTGAGACGCGGATCGATGTGACCGCCGCGCCAGGCAGCGAGGACAGCAGCACCCGCCGCAAGGCATGGCCTACCGTGATCCCAAAGCCCTGCTCGAGGGGGCTGATGATGAAGCGCCCGTATTTCTGAGTTGTGGCATCCCCTTCGATCTTGGGCAACACCATGTTGCTATTCGTGACCACGCCGCCTCCTCACACCTTGAACCGTTACTCGTTGGATGATTCGTCGTCCCACTGTTACCGAGAGTAGTATTCCACGATCAACTGCTCATTGAGCGGCATGTCGATATCGCGGCGTTCCGGCGCGCGCAGCACCTTGCCTTCCAGAGTCGCTTCATTCACATCCAGCCACTCTGGCGCAGGGGGACGATCCTCCATGTAGGCGGGCAGTTCCTTGAAGTAAGTGCGCTTGCGGCTCCCCTCGCGGATGCCGATCACATCGCCGGGGCGGACCAAATACGATGGAATGGTCGTGCGGCGGCCATTGACCGTAATATGACCGTGGGTGACGAGCTGGCGCGCGTGATTGCGCGAGTCAGCCCAACCCAGCCGGTACACAATGTTGTCCAGGCGGGTTTCGAGCAGCGACAGCAGGTTCGAGCCGGTCAGGCCCGGGCGGCGCAGCGCTTCACGGAAATAACGGCGGAACTGGCGCTCAAGAATGCCGTAAATACGGCGCGCCTTCTGCTTTTCGCGCAGCTGGAGCGCATAGTCTGACCCACGACCGCGCTTGAACTGCGCGTCTCGCCCATGCTGCCCGGGCGGGTAGGTCCGGCGCTCAACGGAGCACTTAGGAGAGAGACACCGCGCGCCTTTGAGGAACAACTTCTCCCCTTCGCGGCGGCACAGCTTACAGACTGGACCGGTATAACGTGCCATTGATTCTTGGCTTCCTCCACACTAGCTGTGACAAGTGTGTTTACACCACTCGTCTATGCAATTGAACAAAACTGACCGAACGATAGACTAAACGCGACGCTTCTTGGGCGGGCGCACACCATTGTGCGGGACCGGTGTGACGTCCGTGATCGAGCGCACCTTCAGACCGCTGGCCTGGATAGCGCGGATCGCGGCTTCGCGGCCCGGTCCGGGGCCCTTCACGAAGACATCCACTTCCTGCATCCCGTGCTCTTTGGCGTTCTCGGAGGCCTGCTGAGCCACCATTCGCGCGGCGAACGGCGTGCTCTTACGGCTGCCCTTGAACCCGGCAGTGCCCGCACTTGCCCACGCGATCACGTTGCCCTGCTGATCGCTCAGCGACACAATCGTGTTATTGAACGTGGCCTGAACGTGTGCCTGCCCGTACGGAATGTTCTTCTTGGTTTTTCTGGGTCCACGCTGTGGACCCCGACGTGTACGTCCCATTGATCGTGATTCTCTCCTCGTGCCGCGTCTGACGGCGGTCGCACTTCGATCGGGGCGTCAGAACGCAGCCTGGTCGCCGGGCCAAACGCCCAGACCCTGCTGCGATTCGCCTGACGGAAAGACCCTTCAGCGCAGACGATTACTTCTTCTTCGTGCCACGACGACGGCCACGTCCGGCCACCGTCTTCTTCGGACCCTTGCGCGTACGCGCGTTGGTCTTGGTCCGCTGGCCGCGCACCGGAAGGTTGCGGCGGTGGCGGAGACCGCGGTAGCTGCCGATCTCAATCAGGCGCTTGACATTGAGCTGGACCTCACGGCGCAGTTCACCCTCAACACGAAAGTTGCTGATCTGCTCGCGCAGAGCCTGCACTTCAGCTTCAGTCAACTCCCGAATCCGCGTGTCCGGGCTGATGCCGGCCGCGTCCAGGATCTGCTTGCTGCGGGTCGGCCCAATACCGTAGATGTAGGTGAGTCCGACTTCGACGCGCTTGTTGCGCGGGAGGTCAACACCTTCGATACGTGCCATATACGGGTATTCTCCTCGTACTGCGGCGTGTAAGTTCGCCGGACGGAGTGACTATTCTAGCGAAAACAAGCGAGCTTGACCAGGGTTAACTTCCTGGCGATAGGTGGCTCTCTTGCCGCGAAGCGGCGACTTAGAGAGCCGTCAGGATTAACGGTGGCCCATCCGGGGTGATCGCGACCGTGTGCTCAAAGTGCGCGCACAGCGATCCATCCCGTGTGACGACCGTCCAGTGATCGTCCAGCAACTTCGTCTCGGGGCGGCCCACGTTCACCATCGGTTCGATCGCAAACGTGATCCCCGGCTCCAGCCGGACGCTCTGCCAGCCGCGCATGCGCGGGCGGCCTGCGGGCCACCAGTTCGGAACCTGTGGCTCCTCATGCATGGTGCGGCCCACGCCATGACCGGTGTACTCGCGCACGACGCTGTAGCCCTGGCTTTCGATGTAGGCTTGCACCGCGCGCGAGATATCGCTGGTCAGATTTCCAGCGCGCGCCTTGTCGATCCCGATTTGCAGCGCTGTCTGAGTGACGTCTAGCAGCCGCTGCGCCTCGGGCGAGATCGTGCCGACGCCAACCGTTAGCGCGGAGTCCCCAACGTAGCCATTGTAGACCGCGCCACAATCGAGGCTGACGATATCGCCTTCCTGCAGGACGCGATCTCCGCGCGGGATACCGTGAACCAACTCGTCGTTGACCGAGATCGTCGCGGTCGCCGGGAACGGATGCGGGCTGCCGGGCGGGTAGCCTAGGAACGCTGCTGTGGCGCCGTGTTGCCGGATGACCTCGGCTGCGATTTTGTCGAGCGCGTCCGTTGTGATCCCCGGCTGAACCGCTTCGCGCATCGCGTGCAGCGCCAGGGCTGTGATGCGCCCAGCCTCGCGCATGACCATCAGTTCTTCTGGCGTTTTTGGTATTGGTGCCATGTGTTCTGTCAGATCCGCTTCTGCGCCCAGGCGCCCGCTGCCTGCACCACGCTAGCGCATAAACCCGTCATAGTTACGCATGACGAGCTGCGCTTCGAGCTGTCGCATGGTGTCGATCACCACGCCGACAACGATGATCAACCCGGCGCTGCTGATCACCAGGGCAGGGTTCTGCCCGCCGCTGGCGCCCGCCGGACCGAGCACGAGCCGCTGGACGAGCTGCATGATGCCCGGCAGAACCGCCACCGCACCGAGGAAGATCGCGCCGACAAGCGTGATCCGGTTCACGATGCGATTGATGTGCTCCTGCGTGCGCCGCCCCGGACGGATGCCCGGAATGAACCCACCGTTCTTCTGCAGGTTCTCGGCCAGGTTCTGGTTCTGGATCATCACGCCGGTATAGAAGTACGTGAAGCCGACGACCAGCAGGAAGTACAGGAACCAGTACAGGAACCCTTGCTGGTTGCCAAAGATGTCCTGGATGCGGCGCACGGTGTCACCGGAGCCAAAGAAGCCCGCCAGGATCGCCGGGAAGGTGACAATCGACTGCGCGAAGATCAGCGGGATCATGCCCGCGGTGTTGACCTTCAGCGGGATGTGCGTCGCGCCGCCGCCGTACATCTTGCGGCCACGCACGCGCTTGCCGTACTGCACCGGGATGCGGCGCGTGCCTTCCTGGATGATCACGATGACGATCACCGTGAAGATTGTCAGCAGGACGAACGCCAGCAGGTTGAAGGCCAGGTTGGTCTGCAGCAGGTTCACCAGGTTCGCCGGAACACCTGCCACGATACCCGCGAAGATGATGATCGAGATACCGTTTCCGATACCCTGTTCCGTGATCAACTCACCGAGCCAGATCGCGAACATGGTTCCGGCGGTCATGGTGATGATCACAGAGAGGGTGGTGAGCAGGTTGCTGTCGCCGCCAAAGCCGAAGCCAGGGATCAGAGTGGTCCCAACGATCTGGCTTTCAAAGATGTTGATCTGGCCGATTGCCTGGAGCGCCGCCATCGGAATGGCGAGGTAGTAGGTGTACTGGTTGAGCTTCTCGCGCCCGCCGGGTTCCTTCGAGATCGCTTCGAGCTTCGGAATGATGGGCGTCAGCAACTGCAGGATGATCGAGGCGGTGATGTACGGATACACGCCGTTCGCGATCACGCTGAAGTTGGAGACGGCTCCACCCGACAGCAGGTTCAGCACATTGAGAAAACCGGCCTGGTCGCCGCTAAAAAGCTGGTCGAGCGCGTCCCGGTCGACGCCAGGGACGGTGACATGCGCGGCAAACTGGTAAATTACCAGAATCATCGCGGTATAGAGCATTTTGCGCCGGAGGTCCGGCAGACGAAATGCGTTCCGCAGCGCCTCGATCATAATCTACTTATCCTCTTCGCTCTATTCGATCGCTCGCAGCAGCGCCGCCAGCAGCCGGGTGCGCGGGCGTTGGCGCCAGTCGCCCCGGCCACTGTGCGGCGTAGTGTTACTCGGATGCCCGCCGCTCGCGCAACTGGGCGAGTTGGTCTTTACGCAGCTTCTTGACCGTCGCCAGCGCGCCGGTGAGCTCCAGCTCAACCGTCTGCACGCTGCCGCCAGCCTTCTCAATGGCTTCCTGCGCGGACTTCGAGAAGCGATGCGCCGTTACCTGTAGCGGAATCGACAGCTCGCCACGCCCCAGTACCACAACCGGATCGGTCGGCTTGCGGACCAAGCCACGCTCGGCCATGGTCTCAGGCGTTGCCTGCTCGTCGGCCTGGAACACGCGCGCCAGGTCGTCGAGGTTCACCTCTTGATATTCCACGCGGAAGATGTTGGTGAAGCCGCGCTTGAAGGGCAGGCGGCGAACCAGCGGAAGCTGACCACCCTCAAAGTAGGGGCCCTTGCCGCCACCCGTGCGCGCGCCCTGGCCCTTCGTACCGCGCCCGGCAGTTTTGCCCTGACCGGCGCTGATACCACGGCCTACACGCTTGCGCTTCTTCGTCGCCCCCTCATCGGGGCGGAGTTCATGCAGTTTCATTCGTCGATTTCCTCCACCTCAACCAGGTGGATGATCTTCTGGATCATGCCACGGATAGGCGGTGTGTCGTCGTGAATTGCGGTCGAGTTGAGCCGGCCCAATCCCAAAGACTGGACGGTTGCTTTTTGCCGCTTGTTGTACCCAATCGGGCTCTTGACCAGGGTAACTTGCAGCTTCTTAGACATCAGACTTGCTCCCGCGCTTCCAGAACGGCATGACCTCTTCGGGGTCCTTGCCGCGCATGCGAGCGAGCTCAGTCGAGTCACGGAGCTGCTTCAGCGCCTCGATTGTCGCGTGGGCGACGTTCAGCGTGTTGGCGCTGCCCTGGTTCTTGGTCAGGATGTCGCGGATGCCCGCGGCCTCCAACACCGCGCGCACCGGGCCACCGGCGATCACACCGGTACCGGGCGAGGCGGGTTTGAGCAGCACGACCGCGCCGCCACGACGGACGGTGATCGCGTGCGGGACCGTGGTATCGCTCAGCGACACCGACACCATGTTGCGGCGGGCGCGATCGGACGCCTTGCGGATCGAATCCGGCACACCACGCGCCTTGCCGATGCCAATGCCTACCCGGCCATTGTTGTCGCCGACGACCACCACCGCGCGGAAGGCGAAGCGGCGGCCACCCTTTACGACTTTGGCGACGCGGGTGATATCAATTACGCGCTCATCGAGTTCTTCGCGGTCATCATCGCGCCGCTGCCTCGGATCTCGTCTTCCCATTGTTCTCTCCAGTTATCAGCTTGCCGCCCGGCAGGGAATCCGCGCTCGGTTTCCGCGCGCCGGGATGCGGTATGCTACTAGAACTTTAGCCCGGCTTCGCGAGCGCCGTCGGCCAGGGCTTTGACGCGACCGTGATAGCGGTATCCACCGCGGTCGAACACGACCGTCTCGATCCCCGCTTCTTTCGCGCGCTGTGCAACCAGCTCGCCCACCAGCTTGGCGGCTTCAGATTTGCCCTTGCCCGCAACCTTGTCGCGTAGCTCGCGATCAATGGTCGAGGCCGAGACAAGCGTATGACCGGCTATGTCGTCGATGACCTGAGCGTAGATGTGGCCCAGGCTGCGGAAGACGTTCAGACGCGGGCGTTCCGCCGTTCCTGCAATCCGTGCACGCACCCGCGCATGACGACGCTTCCGTGCGATTCGGCTTTTTTCACTCATGGATTCACTCTCTCGACACTACAGGCTAAGCTTTACCAGTCTTGCCGGCCTTGCGGCGGATGTGCTCGCCCTGATAACGAACGCCCTTGCCCTTGTAAGGCTCCGGCGGACGCATCTTGCGAATGTTTGCAGCCAGCTCGCCGACCACCTGCTTGTCGATGCCACGGATGCGAACGATGCGGCCACGCTCCTCAACCACGAATTCACAGTTGGCAGGGGGCTCGACCCGGATCGGGTGCGAGTAGCCCAGGTGCATAACCAGCGTAGCACCTTCCATCTCAGCGCCGTATCCCACGCCTTCGATTTCGAGTACCCGCTCGAATCCTTCGCTGACGCCGGTGACCATGTTGGCGATCAGCGCACGCGTCATGCCGTGTAGCGCGCGATGCTGGCGCTGGTCGCTCGGTCGGGTCACGGTGAGCACACCGGCGTCCTGCGCGATGTTCATGCTGGCCGGGAACTGATGGTAAAGCTCGCCCTTTGGCCCCTTGACGGTCACTTCTGTGCCGTCGATGTTGACTTGTACTTTCTCCGGGATCGGAATCGGTTGCTTACCAATTCGAGACACGGTCCCTATCCTCCATTGGCTACCAAATACGGCGGTGTTGGCGCCGGTGATGGGCGGGGCCTAGACAGGTCGTGGAGCCTCTGGGCGAAGGCGTAAGGCGATGCCTCCGCATCCTCGCCCAGTCACTCTACTCTTGCCCGCACAGCCCCTTAGGCGTCTTGGTCGGCGCGCTCGCGTCTGGGGTTACCAGACGTAGCAGAGCACCTCGCCACCCATTCCCTGGCGGCGCGCTTGCTGGCCCGTCATGATACCCTTAGGCGTGGACATGATGGCGACCCCCATGCCACTGAGCACCCAAGGAATCTCGCTCTTGCCGACATACACGCGCCGGCCAGGCTTGCTTACGCGTTCCAACTTGCTGATGACAGAACGCCGCTCGCGGCGCTTGCCCCAATACTTCAACTCCACATGGAGCATCGGCGGGAACTCGTTGTTAACCGAATACCCTTCGATGTACCCCTCTTCTTGCAGAATTCGAGCGATCTCGACCTTTGACTTCGAGAGCGGGATCGCGACGGACGCGTGTCCGGCCATCAACCCGTTCCGAATGCGGGTCAGCATATCAGCGATGGGATCACTTTGCATCTTGAGACTCCCAGACGTTTACCAGCTTGACTTTACCACGCCCGGAATCTTGCCTTCGAGGGCAAGCTCGCGGAAGTGGATACGGCAGAGGCCAAAACGACGGATGTAACCACGGGGACGGCCGCAGACCTTACCCGAGTTGGGATCCACATATTGGCAGCGATTACGCACGCGCACTTTGTACTTGCGCTTCTTTTCGCGGGCGACCATTGACTTTTTAGCCATCGGGTCAAACCTTCCTGACTGGTCTTGTGCGTTGGTTCTTAGCGGTTGCGGAACGGCATGCCCAGCAGTTGGAGCAGGCGGCGTCCCTCTTCGTCGGTGTTGGCTGTCGTCACAATCGTGATCTCCATGCCACGCACCTTGTCGATCTTGTCGTACTCGATCTCAGGGAACAGCAACTGTTCGCGCAGGCCGAGTGTGTAATTGCCGCGGCCATCGAACGAGTCCGGGCTGATTCCGCTGAAGTCACGCGTGCGGGGCAGGGCGACGTTCATTAAGCGATCCAGCAGCGCCCACATGCGCTCGCCGCGCAGGTCGACCTTCACGCCAATCGCGCGCCCTTCGCGCAGCTTAAACGACGCGACGCTCTTGCGCGCCTTAGTGATCACCGGCTGCTGGCCCGTGATGCGACGAACGTCCTCGACCGCGCCATCGAGCGCCTTGGCGTTGTCCAGCGCCTCACCGACACCAATGTTGATGACGGCCTTCGTGACGCGGGGAACCTGCATTACGCTCTTATAGCCGAACTCTTCCATGAGCGCTGGAACCACGTCATTGCGGTATTTTTCCAGCAAGCGATTTTGTGCCATGTATCCTTCAACCTCACTCCGCGCGCCGGTCACTCGATATCCTGACCGCACTTGCGACAGACGCGGACCTTGCGGTTGTCCTCGTTTACGCGATAGCCGACGCGCGTACGCGCCTCGCACTGCGGGCAAACGAGCATCACGTTAGAGAGGGCAATCGGCGCCTCGAACTCAATGATGCCGGGCTGAACCTGCTGGCGGCCTGCCTGGACGGGGCGCTGGTGCTTCTTGACGATATTGACCCGCTCGATGACCACACGGTCCTGCTTGGGAATGACCCGCAGCACCTCGCCGCGAGTCCCTTTGTCTTTTCCGGCGATCACTTCAACCGTGTCGCCCTTCTTAATCCGTTGCATGCCTGTTCACTCCAATCTCTGCTGGCAGGGCGCTAGAGCGTTTCGGGAGCCAGCGAGACGATCTTCATGAAGCCCAATTCGCGCAGTTCGCGTGCGACCGGGCCAAAGATTCGGGTGCCGCGAGGGTCTCTCGTTTCGCCCTGGAGAATCACGGCGGCGTTGTCGTCAAACTTGATGTACGACCCGTCGTCGCGGCGATATTCCTTGGCGGTGCGCACGACCACGGCACGCACGATTTCGCTTTTCTTCACCGAACCCTGCGGCGTGGCCGATTTTACGGTGCCGATGATAACATCACCAACCGTCGCTGACCTGCGCTTCGAGCCACCCATGATCCGAATGACCAGGATCTCGCGGGCACCGGTATTGTCGGCAACCTTCAAGCGCGATTCGTTTTGGATCATTTCTAATGCCTCACTCCGGGCAGCTCGTCCGGTTATGCCTCTTCGATTTCGGGTGTCTCGAGCACTTCCTCGACGGCCCACTTCTTGGTCTTGCTGATGGGGCGGCTCTCGACAATGCGGACCAGGGCGCCGACCGCGATCGCGTTCGTCTCGTCGTGCGCCATGTACTTCTTCGACGTCCGGATGACCTTCTTGTAGAGCGGGTGGCGCTTGGTTGTTTTAACCTCGACGACCACCGTCTTCTCCATGGAATTCCGGATGACACGGCCTTGCAGCCGCCGGCGGTTATTGGACATCACTTTCCTCCTGGACGAGCTGCACAGCCAGCTCGCGCTCGCGCTGAATGGTCAAGTAGCGCGCCACGTCTTTCTTGAGCTGGCGAATGCGCGTGTAGTCCTCCAACTGGCCGGACTCCCACTGGAAGCGCAGATTGAACAGCTCTTCCTTGGTTTCGTCGATGGCGGTCGCCAGCTCAGCATCGGTCATGCTACGGATCTGCTCAGTTTTGCGAGCCATCACGCCGTCTCCTCGCCCGAAATCGGATCGGTGCGCTTGATGAAGCGGGCGGAAATCGGGAGCTTGAAGGCCGCGAGGCGCAGCGCTTCGCGTGCGATATCTTCATCCGTCCCGGCCATCTCGAACAGCACCAGGCCCGGACGCACGACGGCCACATAGTGATCGACCGCGCCCTTACCTTTACCCATACGACTTTCGGCGGAGCGCTTGGTGACCGGCTTGTCCGGGAAAATCCGGATCCAGACGCGCCCGCGCCGCTTGATGTGCCGCATGATGGTCCGGCGGGCTGCTTCGATCTGGCGGCTGGTGATCCACGCGGGCTCGAGGGCCTGCAGGCCGAACTCACCGAACTGGACCACGTTTCCGCGCTGAGCCTTGCCCTTCATGCGGCCGCGGAACTGCTTGCGGTATTTTACCCGCTTTGGCATTAACATTGATCGTTCACTCCTCGTAAGTCAGAACGTTTTCCCCGGCGGATGACCGGGGCGCCGCGCCAGGACGGGCGGCGATTGGGTTCTGCTTATTGGCTCACATAGACGTCGGTCGGCTCGCTGACCTTTGTTTCCTCGGCCAGCTTCTCGCCCTTGTAGATCCAGACCTTCACGCCAATCCGGCCATAACCCGTCAGCGCTTCGGCAGTGCCGTAGTCGATGTCGGACCGCAGCGTGTGGCGCGGCACTTGGCCGTCCATCTGCCACTCGCGGCGCGCCATTTCGGCGCCAGCGAGACGGCCACTGACCTGGATCTTGATCCCCTTCGCGCCCTGGCGCATCGCCTGACCAACCGCGCGCTTCATCGCGCGGCTGTGGCCGATGCGGCGCTCAAGCTGGCTGACGATATTCAGCGCAACCAGACGGGCGTTGAGGTCGGGCTTGTCGATCTCTTCGACTTCGACCTTGACCTTCTTGCCGGTCAGTTCCTCAAGGCCCTGACGCATCTTCTTGACGCTTTCGCCCTTACGACCGATAACGATACCGGGCTTGGCGGTATAGAGCGTGACCTGGACCTGGTTCGGATAGCGCTCGATTTCAACGCCGCCGATACCGGCGCGCTCCGCTTCCTTCTCCACGAACTGGCGGATGCGGAAGTCTTCATGGAGCAGGTTGGTGTAGCGGTCGCCTTCCGCGTACCAGCGCGCAGACCAGTCGCGGTTGATCTTCAGGCGGAAACCTACTGGGTGGACTTTTCGACCCATTGACTATTACTCCTCGTCACGCTCACTCAAGACAACGGTGAGATGCGTGAAACGCTTGACGCGTGGCTTGTAGCGCCCGCGCGCGCCCGCCTTCACCCGCTTCAGGCGAGGGCCGTCATCGGCCTTCAACTCACTGATATACAGGTCCTGGCGGTTCAACTCGAAATTCATCTCGGCATTTGCAACCGCCGACTCGACCAGCTTGCGGGCGAAGTCGGCGCCTTTCTGCGGCATGAACTGCAGCACAGTCAGCGCCTGATCCGCGTCCATATGGCGCACCTCGTTGCACACGAGGCGCATCTTCTGGGGCGAGATCGGCAGGTACTTTGCAGTGGCACGAACATCCATGGCGACTATTCCTTATCCGTCTCGGCGTGCCTTAGCGCTTCTTCTTTTCGGCCATATGCCCACGATAGGTGCGCGTCGGCGCGAACTC
>CAZVCM010000088.1:0-3384 GCA_964626105.1 uncultured Thermoflexus sp. | reverse complement strand
GATGTAAATCGGCACATGGCGGCGCCCGTCGTGAACCGCAATCGTGAACCCGACCATCTGCGGGAAGATCACCGATGCCCGGCTCCAGGTGCGGATCACCTTCTTGTCACCACGCTCGCGCATGGCTTCGACTTTCTTCATCAGCTTGGGCGAAACAAACGGCCCTTTTTTCAGCGAACGCGACATCCTAGCCTCCAATTACCCCTGACGACGCTTTCCGCGACGCCGCACGATGAACTTATCCGTGCGCTTGTTGTGCCGCGTCTTGGCGCCCCGTGCCGGTTTGCCCCAGGGCGTCTTTGGCCCCGGCATACCAATCGGCGAGCGGCCTTCACCCCCGCCATGCGGGTGGCTGTTCGGGTCCATAGCGGTCCCGCGGACGGTCGGGCGCCAGCCCATCCAGCGCTTGCGACCGGCCTTGCCGAGCTTGATATTACCGTGGTCGGTGTTGCCGACCTGGCCCAGCGTAGCCATGCAATCTTCATGCACGCGGCGCACCTCGCCGGACGGCAAGCGGAGCTGCGCGTACGTGCCTTCCTTCGCGAGCAGTTGGGCGGATGTGCCCGCCGCGCGCGCAAGCTGCCCGCCGCGCCCCGGATACAGCTCGACATTGTGAACCAGCGAGCCAACCGGGATCGCCTTGATCGGCAGCGTGTTGCCAACCCGCACTTCGGCGCCCGGCCCGCTTTGAACCGTATCGCCGACCTTCAGCTCCAGCGGCGCGATAATATAGCGCTTCTCGCCATCCGCGTAGACCAGCAGCGCGATGCGCGCCGAGCGGTTCGGATCGTACTCGATCGAAGCGACACGCGCGGGAATGTTGTGCTTGTCGCGGCGGAAGTCGATCATGCGATAGCGGCGCTTGTGTCCGCCACCGCGATGCCGCACCGTCACGCGACCGGCATGGTTGCGGCCAGCCCAGCTACGCTTCTTCTGGACGAGCGCCTTGGTCGGCTTTGTGCGCGTGATCTCTTCAAAGCTTGCGCCCGTCATATCCCGGCGCCCCGGGGAAGTGGGCTTGTATTTCTTGAGTGCCATTGTAGTACCTCAGACTTTGTGGCGTGGCGCGGTCATTAGCCCCGTGAGGTGCGGATATCTGACCGGCGGACGCCTTCCCTCGGACTTAGACGTTGAACAGCGTGATTTCCTGGCCTGGCGCCAGCGTAACGACCGCTTTCTTCCACGGCTTGGCGCGCACGTACAACTTGCGGCCACGGCGCCCCCGCTTGGCGGGCATCATCATGGTGTTGACCTTGATGACGTTGACGCTGAAAATCTGCTCGACCGCTTGCTTAACCTGCACCTTATTTGCGCGCTGTTCGACTTCGAACACGTACTGATTGCCCGTCTCGACCATCTCGTGCGATTTCTCGGTGATCACTGGCCGGCGGATGACATCGTAAACGTGCAGTTGACCCTTACCCATCGCGTCTTACTCCTCTAGCGCTCGGCCGCGCGGCCCAGGAAGCCCTCGATAACCGAGAGCGCTGCCTGCGGGATGATCACACGGTCATGCGAGAGCAGGTCGCGCACATTCAGGTAGTTCGCGCGCAGTGTTCGCGCGTTGGAAAGATTGCGCACGCTTTTCTCGAGCGCTTCGTTGCGCTCCGCAACCAGGATCAACGCACTCTGCTCGCCGACAAGGCGGCCCAGCGTATCGCGCATTTCGCGCGTTTTCGGCGTGTCCATGGTGAACTCGTCCACCACGACGATCTGATTGTCCGCCGCCAGCGCTGACAGCGCGCAGCGCAACGCCTGACGGCGCATCTTACGCGGCATTTGCTTGCTATAGTCGCGCGGGCGCGGGCCATGAGCGACGCCGCCGCCGACGAAGATCGGGGCATTGCGCGAGCCATGGCGGGCCCGGCCGGTGCCCTTCTGACGGTACCACTTCGACTTGGTCCGGTTGACCTCGCTGCGCGTCTTTGCCTTGGCGGTGCCCAGCCGCGCGTTTGCCATCTGGCGAACATACGCCTGGTGCATTAGGCCGCGGTTAACTTCCACCTCAAAGATATCGGCGGGCAGTTCGACCGTGCCGACTTGGTCCCCAGCAGTATTGTGAACAGGTACTTGCATGATTCCGAACTCCTCCGATGCGGCTCACCGCTAGCGGCGATTCTTCCGCGACTCTTTGATCAGCAGAATGCCGCCCTTGCTGCCGGGGACTGAGCCACGCACGGCGAGCAGATTCTTGTCCGCATCCACGACGACGACTTCCAGGTTCTGAACGGTGACACGATCGCCACCCATGCGCCCGCCCATGCGTGTGCCCTTCAGCACGCGACCGGGTGTTGAAGTCGCGCCGATCGAGCCAGGCGCGCGCTCGCGGTCGGACTGGCCGTGCGTCTTCTTCTGGCGGTTGAAGTTGTGGCGCTTGATTGTGCCGGCGAAGCCCCGCCCCTTGGATGTCCCGACCACGTCGATCCGGTCGCCTTGTTCGAAGACATCCGCCGTCAGACGCTGCCCCTCTTCGACATCCACTTCTTTGGTCCGAAACTCGCGCAGATAGCGGAGATCGGGCATATCCAGCCCATTGCGCTTCAGATGCCCAACCTTGGGCTTGTTGAGGCGCGACGAGCCATTGCGCTTCGGCGGCAGTTCTTCAAAACCGAGCTGGACCGCGGTATAGCCGTCTTTTTCGGCTGTGCGAATCTGGGTGACGTAGCATGGCCCGGCCTGGATGACGGTGACCGGAATGGCCTGTCCGTCGTCGCCAAAGATCTGGGTCATGCCCACTTTTTTGCCAATAATGCCCTTCATGCTGCCTCCAAGGGACTGTGAGTGCGGGGGATCAACCCCGCGCCACGCATCATCCCTGCCTCGCTAGTCTAGTCTTTCCAGGAGTAGGTCGCTGCCACTGCGTGTGCTTGACCGGTGCCATTGCTGGCTCTGCCAAGCGTCTACGGCCGGGGCGACTAGATCTTGATTTCGATATCCACGCCCGCTGGCAGATTCAACCGCATCAGGGTGTCGATCGTTTTGCTGTCTGGCTCCATCACGTCGATCAGCCGCTTGTGCGTGCGGATCTCGAAGTGCTCTTGCGAGTCCTTGTCGATGAACGGTGAACGACGCACGGTGAAGCGCTCGATGCGCGTCGGCAGCGGGACAGGGCCCACCACACGCGCGCCTGTGCGCTCAGCCGTTTCGACGATGCGCTGGGCCGACTGGTCCAGGACACGGTGATCATAGGCTTTCAACCGGATGCGGAGTTTTTGCTTGGCCATGTATTTTCCTCTGACTTCGTTCTCGCTTCTAGAAGTCACTTAGAAGGGCTGACAGATACCACCCGGTCTGGATGCAACTTGCCAGCCCCTCGCGTCACCTATTCCAGGATTTCGGTAATGACACCGGCGCCGACGGTGAGACCGCCTTCGCGGATGGCGA
>CAZVCM010000087.1:0-14775 GCA_964626105.1 uncultured Thermoflexus sp. | reverse complement strand
GGCCCTTCGCTCTCTGCTTTGTAGCATCACCCGGCGCCGCGCGCAAGACAAAAAGCGGAGCCTGCGCTTGTTCACGCGGCTCCGCTGCTGAGAATTTACATGTTTCAGGCCGGGCTTAGCACTCGCTGAACCCGCAGCTATAGCACTTGCGGCAGCCTTCCTCGTTAACCAGCGTCGCCGCGCCACACTCAGGGCACAGGTCAGCGGTCCGTTGCTGCACGGTCGGCAGGGCAAGCTGTCCTTCGCTGACGGCAGGTGGCTCTGGCTCGAGCGTGGCGTATTCGTCGCTCTCGTCCAGATACTCCTGCAACGCCTGCGAGATCCCGTCCGGCAGGCTGAGCACGCGCTGCTGCCCGAAGCCAATCGGGCGCCCGCCGCCGATCCCGCTAAGCTGGCGCACGACCTCGATCAGCCGGTCACGCGGGCTGACGGTCGAGGACAGGCGGAGGATGTATGAGACCAGCCGCCCGATTGCCTCGGACACTGCGGCAGTCTCCGAGCCAACCTTCGAGGTCATCAGGAACACCTCGAACGGCTGCCCCTTGCCCTCGCCATTCTCGTTGACTGTGACGTATGTCCCGCCCAGCGGCGTCTGCACGCGATAGGTCTTGCCATTCAGCCAGCGCGGGCGGGGTTTCTTCGCCTCATTGAACAGGCGTATCTGCTCGCCGGGCCCGGTCTCGGCGAGCGCCTGCTTCTTCTTGGCGGTCTCGGCAGTCTCCAGCACGACCTTCTCGCGGCTGCCGGTCACATAGACGGTCAGGCCCTTGCAGCCGAGCCGCCAGCCGAGCAGATACGCATCGGCCACGTCGCTCTCGGTCGCGGTTTCAGGAAAGTTGCACGTCTTCGAGATCGCGTTGTCGGTGAACGCCTGGAGCGCGGCCTGCATCCGCACGTGCTCCTCGGCGGTCACATCGCTGCTGACGACGAACACATCGCGGATGTCCTCGGGCACGTCGTTGAGATCCTGGCAGCTACCAATCTGGTTCACCTGCTCGACAATGCCGTCGATCTCCTCGTCGGACAGGCCAGAGTTTCGCAGCGCGCGCTCAAAGAGCGGGCTGGTGTATTGCAGCGTCAACTGGCGGCCCGCGTCGTTGACGTGGCGCATGTACGCCAGCGCGAACACCGGCTCGCAGCCATATCCCTCGCATCCCGCAACCGTCGAGATCGTGCCGGTCGGCGCGATGGTGGTTTGCGCGCCGTTGCGGATGCCGTGCTGCCGGATACCGTCTGTGATCGCCTGCCAGTCCAGCGTGGGGCGCCCCCAGTCGCGCTCGTAGGGGACAAGCGGCTGTGGCGGCGTCCACTTGAGGTCGGCGGGATCGTAGCGGCTGCCCTCGATCGCCGGGAACGGCCCGCGCTCCCGCGCAAGCTCGATGCTGGTGCGCATCGCGTGATACCGCACGAACTCCATCACCTGGCTGGCGAACTCTTGCCCCTCAGGCGAGCCATAACGCACGCCGAGCGCATACATCATGTCAGCCAGGCCCATGATCCCCAGGCCGATCCGCCGGACGCGGTGCGCGGCGGCTTCCAGCTCTGGCACGGCAGGCACGTACTTATTCGCCGAGACGACATCTTCCAGGAAGCGCGTCGAGGTCTCGATCGACTGGCGGAGCAGCTCCCAATCGACTTCGCCTTCGGGCGTCATGTGCTTCGCCAGATTAATGCTGCCCAGGCAGCAATTTTCGTATGGACCTAAAAATTGCTCGCCGCAGGGGTTGGTGGACTCGAGTTCGTACAAGTGCGGGACCGGATTCTCGCGATTGGCTGCGTCGAGGAACAGCACGCCCGGCTCGCCGTTGTAATGCGCCTGATGGACGATCTTAGAGAACAAGTCGCGCGCGCGGACGGTTTCCCACGCTGACCCGTCCTGCGGGTTGATCAGGTCAAAATCGCCGTCCTCTTCCACCGCGCGCATAAATGCGTCCGTGATGCCCACCGAAATGTTGAAGTTGGTGATGTAGTTCTCGTCTGTCTTGCAGGTGATGAACTCGTGGATATCGGGGTGATCCACGCGCAGCACGGCCATATTCGCGCCGCGACGGCTGCCCCCTTGCGCGATCTCGCCGAACGCCTGGTCATACACGCGCAGGAAGCCCACCGGCCCGGTCGCCTTACCGTTCGACGAGCGGACGATGCCCCCTTTCGGGCGCAGGCGGCTGAACGCAAATCCGTTGCCGCCGCCGGTCTGCTGGATTAGCGCGGCGTGGCGCAACGTCTCGAAAATGCCCGACCCGGTGCGGCCCATATCATCGTCAATCGGCAACACAAAGCAGGCCGCGAGCTGGCCCAGCGGCGTCCCCGCGCCGGTAAACGTTGGGCTGTTAGGGAAAAAACGCAGTTCCGTCAGCAGTTCATAATAGCGCCGCGCCGCAGGCTCGACCGGTTGGTTGTAATCCGCTTCTGATTGCGCGACATGATACGCTACACGCCAGAACATTTCCTGCTCAGTTTCCGCCGGCTGCCCGTCCTCGCCCCGGCGCAGATACCGCTTGCGCAGCACGGTCCGCGCGTTGTCACTCAGGGGGATCTCACGCGCGAGATCGGGCGGAAGAGGGATTTTACGAAAGCCATTGGTGCGGGCCTCGATTGTCGGGTCCTGCTTGCTTACATCAGCCATATTTTGCTCCTCGCGCTGCTTGGAGGCGACCCCCACTCAGGCCCCCTCGCGTCGATTCTGCTACACCACGTCCAAGAACCACGTGCTGAAAAACACAACACGGGTTTCTGCCTGCGCTGGCAGAACCCCGCGCCATTCCCTGATGATTGGATTAGGCGGTTTCGGTGGATGGCCCACCGTTCGAAGCGCCATCGCCTTCAGAGGCAGCGTCGCCCGCCTCTCCGCCGTTCGACGACGCAGGCGCGGCGGGCGTTTTGGGTGTCCCGTTCTGGTCCCCCCCCAGCAGCGTGTCGATCATGTCGCGCACGCTGGTTGTGCTATCCAGGCCCAGATAGACGATGGCATAGCGGATATAGGCAATCGGATCGATGCGCCGCAGGCCCTCGACGACCATGTCGCCCACCACGCGGCTGGAGACTTCATCCCGGCCCATGTTTTGCAGATGCGTCTCGATCTGATCCACCAGGTCGCTGATCGCTGAAGCGGGGATGGGGCGCTTGGCGCACGCAATCTGCATGCCGCGAATCAGCTTCTCGCGATCGAACGCTTCGCGGTCGCCCGTGCTCTTGATCAGCAGCGGGGTCGAACGCATCACACGCTCGTACGTATTGAAGCGACGCCCACACACTTTACACTCCCGCCGCCGCCGGATTCCATCCTGCATATCGCGGGTTGTGTCAATCACGCGCGACTTGTTATCAGCGTCGCAATACGGGCATTTCATCGCGAACTCTTTCTGCGTTTTCGAAAGTCATGTTTTAGTCAGAAAGCGGCCATCCCAAATAGGCCAGGTGACCCACTTATCCCACCCCATTTACCCCACTTAACCCCCATATTTGGGATATTATGTGATAACTAACCCCTATATATGGTGTTTCGAGGGGTTCACACTTTAGCATGATCACCGGGATGGGTACATAGTACCGAGGTACTGTCAAAGGCAATTTTAAGGTAACGGCGCGGCACATGCCACATTTGAAAAATCAAACGGCGCCGCCTTCAGTTTGAGGTAGCCGCGTGCGCGGAAACCCGCACCGAAGACAGCGCCATCAGAGGGTGAAATTATAACTGCAACAACAGCCAGCGAGCATGCAGCGCGTAGCGAAAGCCAAGTGTCAGGACGCCCTCACACGCGCTGAGAAAGCTACGTTGTAAACCAGCTTACCGGCGGCGCAGGAACGCCGGGATATCCAGGTCGTCGGTGTCGTACACGCGCGACGTGAATTCCTCTTCGACCTTGCGCGTCTGCGGCTGGGACGGCGCCTGGGCCTCGACATCCGGCTCGGCGGGCGCGGGTGGAGCAGCGGCGGGCTCTTGCGGCACCGGGCGCTGCGCCGGGCGCTGCTGCGACTGCTGCCGCTGCGCCGGGACGCGCTCGCGCGTGTTCGTCGGGCGGCGCGTCGCCACGCGTGACTGCTCGAATCCAGTCGCGATCACGGTGATGCGGATATCGTCGCCCATGTTCTCGTCGATCACCGCGCCGAAGATCAGGTTGACATCCGGGTGCGACGTTTCCTTGATGATCGCCGCCGCCTCGTTCACCTCAAACAGGCTCATGTTCGGCCCGCCGGTGACGTTGAACAGGATGCCACGCGCGCCGTCGATGGTGACATCGAGCAGGCTGCTGCTGATCGCCTCTTCGGCGGCCATCCGGGCGCGATCCTCGCCGCTGGCGCGACCGACTGCCATCAGCGCGGCGCCGCCTTCCGACATGATCGTGCGCACGTCGGCGAAGTCCAGGTTGATCAGGCCGGGCACGGTAATCAGCTCGGAAATGCCCTGAATACCCTGGCGCAGAACATCGTCGGCCATGCCGAACGCGTCCTGCAGGCTGGCGCGCTTGTCCACGATCTGGAGCAGGCGGTCATTCGGGATCACAATCAGCGTGTCGACCTGGCTCTTGAGCGCCTCGATCCCCGCCTCGGCGGCCTGGATGCGCCGCGAGCCTTCAAACGTGAACGGGCGCGTCACCACGCCGATCGTCAGCGCGCCCAGTTCTTTGGCGACCTGCGCCACCACCGGCGCGCCGCCGGTCCCGGTGCCGCCACCCATGCCGCCGGTAATGAAAATCATGTCCGCGCCGCGCAGCACTTCGTACAGTTCGTCGGCGCTTTCTTCGGCGGCTTTGCGGCCGATCTCCGGGTTCCCCCCGGCGCCCAGCCCGCGCGTCAGCTTGTCGCCAATCCGCACGCGCGTCTTGGCTTTGCTGAGCAGCAGCGCCTGCGAGTCAGTGTTGATCGCGATGAACTCAACACCGCCCAGGCCTTCTTCAATCATGCGGTTGACGGCGTTCCCGCCGCCTCCCCCGATGCCGACAACTTTGATACTCGCGAAGTTGTCGCCGCCCAACGGCAGAGCCTCAGCCATAATCTCACCCTCCCTAGACCCGAACTATGAATGTTGGCGCCGGCCCACAACCCCCTGCTAGGCCATGGCTCCGCACCGTTTTCCTAAACCAACCCACCACTCCGCACCACGGAGCAATTTAACAATCGCTTTCACGTTGGTTATTTTACGATATTTTCCGCAGCGAGAAAACTCCACCCGAAAACCCCCCGGTGGCTCGCGCTCCGGTCTATCGCTTAATCCTCTTCGCCAGGCAGCAGGCGGCCCAGCGCGCGCCGAAAGAACGCGCCCACGTCAGGGCGCGGCGTCTTGCTGCCGTTCGTCCCCAACCCTTTACGCCGGTCATCTTCAAGATCCATGATCAGCCCCAGCTTAAGCAACCCCACGCTGGTACTGTATGATGGGCTTTTCAGCGCTTCGGCCATGCCGGTGATGTGTTCCGGCTGCGCGACACGCACCGGCATCTTCAGCACATCCGCGGCGATCGTCTTCATTCCGGGCAGCAGGCTGCTCCCGCCGGTCAGCACGATACCGGCTTTCATCAGGCCGTCGTACCCGCTGCGCTTGATCTCCTTGAGCACCAGCTCAAAGATCTCGGCCACGCGCGCATTGACGATCAGCGCCAGGTCCGAGCGCTGGACTTTGCTCGGAAGTTCCTCGCCAAATGGCTGGATCGGGAACGCTTCGAGCGCGCTCACCGCTTTCGGATCGGCGTGCCCATATTCCAGCTTAACTGCTTCCGCCAGCTCGAACGGCAAATGCAGGCCGTGCGCGATGTCGTTGGTGACGTGCTGCCCGCCGACTGAAATCACCGCCGTGTGCCAGACCGCGCCATCGACAAACAACGCAAGGTCGGTCGTGCCGCCGCCGATGTCCACGACCATCACCCCGGCTTCACGCTCCTCGGGCGTCAGCACCACATCGCCCGACGCCAGCGGGTTCAGGATGAAGCGGTCAACATACACCCCGGCGGACTCGATACACTTCTCCAGATTGCGGATATTGGCCGCGCCCGCTGTGATAATATGCGCCTCGACTTCCAACCGGAAGCCAAGCATCCCCACCGGGCTGCGCAGGTTCGCCTGCCCGTCGAGTGTATAATTGCGCGGGATCACGTGTAGCACTTCACGCCCGTGCGGCAAGGGGACGGCGCGCGCCGCGTCCATCGCCCGATCGAGGTCGACCAGTTCCACGCCGTGAGTATTGGAAATCCCCACGGCCCCCGTGCTGTTGATCGACTCGATTTGCCCCCCGGCAACCGACACAAACGCGCGCCCTATTTCATAGCCGCTGCTGCGCTCGGCCTTGTGTACCGAGGACGAGATCGCCGCACTGAGCGCGTTGACATCCGTCACCATGCCCTTACGCATGCCGTGTGACGGCTCGATGCCCACGCCCAGGACGTTAATGTCCGTCTCGCGGACCTCGCCCACAATGGTACACACTTTCGTGGTACCAATATCAATCCCTACGACCAACTCGCCCATCCGCTAATCAGCCACCTTCGTGCCACAACACCGTGTATACCGGCCGGTCAGGCTCATTCATGAAAATGTCGCCGGGCTGGATGCCCTTCGACTTGATATTCTCGACCACATCGTAATAGACCAACAGCTTCGTGTCGATCTCATTTCCGTCGCCAAACCAAACCGTCCAGCCGCCGCCATCACGATAGCCCAACCCCCTCAGCGGGTCATAGCTCAGCACGTCGATGTTCGGGTGCCGCTGGCGAAGCTGGAGCGCCCCATCCACGATCGTCTGCGGGATGCGCGCGCCGACATCCAGCGACTCTTCCGTCGCAGGCGCCACAATCCGCAGCAGTTCAGGGCGATCTTCGCGTTGTCGCATCACAATTCCGTTCACATCCACCCACACACGCACGCCTTGCTCCCAGATCAGCGCGGGCTCGCGCTCCGTCACAATGATCTGGACCATATCTGGCGGCCAGCCAACATACACCTCGGCATCAGCAATATTGGCGACCTGCTCCAGCCGCTCCGCTACCTCGGCGGGATCAATCCAGAAAATATGGCGTTGCGCGACATCGCTGAATCGGAAAATTTCCTCACGCGAGAGGTACTTTTCCCCCCCAATGGCGACCGAGCTCACGTAGAACGCGTCAGCCGTCAGGAACAAGTACAGCACAATCGACAGCCCGATCACAATCGCCCCGGACACCGCGCGCCAGCTCAGCATTTGGAGCGGGTTGACCCGCACTTTGATCTGCGGGACAGTGCGCGGCGCCTGAGCGCGTCGCTTCTGCTCTCGCCGTTGGGCGCGTCGCTGCGCGAGGCTAGGCGCGCTTGTCGCCGCCAGCCGCGAGAGCGGGGCCATCCGCTGTGGGACTGGGTCTGCAGGCTCGGTGCGCGCTATTCGCTGCCGGCGAACCGAGGGACGAACGTGGCCTCGAGTGCCGATGTCTTGACGCGCGCGCCGCTGTCGAGTCTTCAACGAAGCCATGCCTGGTTACGCCGTATAGGCTACCGCGCAGGACCGTACTGCCCAAGCGATACCCTTCTTCTGATTGTAAACGCTGCGGTATCGATTTCCCACAACATAATCCCACTATAATCCAACATTGTTCTCGTGTCCAATGTGAAAAAAGCCGTCTGACTCTCAACTTCCGAAAATTCAGAATCCCTTCACGGTTGAGGCCAAGCTCAAAACCGGTTTGAGTTTATCACATCTTACAAATCGGCTATGGGGCGCTTAACGGGATCCTGGCGCGACATCTGTCCAGTCGCCAAGTAGCTCGATCTCCAATTCAAGCTGCACGCTGCTAGCCTCTGCGACACGCGCCTGCGCCAGCTCGATCAGCGCGCGATAGTCCGCCGCCGTCCCGCCGCCGAGGTTGATGAAGAAGTTGGCGTGCACCGGCGAGATCTGCACCCCGCCGACCGTCGTCCCTTTCAAACCGGTGGCTTCGATCAGGCGTCCCGCATAGTCGCCGGGCGGGTTTTTGAACATGCTGCCCAGCGACGCGCCGGGCGGCTGTGTCCCTTTGCGATGTGCAACCAGCTCGCTGATGCGCGCGTTGATCGCCGCCGGCTCATGCCCCGGATCGAGGCGAAACGCCGCCGCCAGCACGACATAGCGCCCGTGCTGCCCCTTGAGCGCCGACGCCCGGTAATCGTAGCACATCTGCTCTGGCGGCCAGCGCTCGACGGTGCGACCCTGCGCACAGTCCAGCAGGTCGGCGTACACCAGCCGCGCCGCCACGTCGCCACCGTGCGCGCCAGCATTGTTGACGACCGCACCGCCGACCGTCCCCGGCACGTTCACCGCCCATTCCAGCCCGCTCAGCCCGCGACTGGCCGCCTTGCGCGCCAGCGTCGAAAAGCTCGTGCCGCTCTCCGCCCAGACCTGTCCATCCTCGCCCAGCGTCGCCTCGCGCGCATGGTTGACAATCACCAGCCCGCGCACGCCGCGATCCGAGACCAGCACGTTCGCGCCGCCACCAAGCACGCGCCACGGCAGGCCGCTCTCTACCGCCAGCGTGACGGCGTCCGCCAGCTCGTCGCGGCTGCGCACTGTCACCAGCGCGTCCGCCGGGCCGCCCAGCCGCGCGACCGTATACCGCGCCATCGGCTCGTCACGCCGCAGCGCCTCGCCAAATCGCGCCTCAAGCGCCGTAAATGGATCGCTCATGCGCCTGTATCCTTCTCCACCTCGCGCAACCGCGCCAGCAGCATGTCGCCGATCGCGGGCGCGTCGCCTGCCGATAGAATCAAGACCCAGTCGCCCGGCTGCACGCCATCGAGCAGCGCGGCAGCCGTCGCGTCGAAATCGCCCGTCCAACGAGCATCCGCGTGCCTCTGCGCCGCGATACGCGCCGCCATCCCTGGCGCATCCAGGCCCGGACCCGGTGTCTCGCGCACGGAATACACATCCGTCACCAGCACGTGATCCGCCGCGCCAAACGCGCCCGCGAAGTCATTCGCCAGCGTGCGCATTCTGCCAAACGTGTGCGGCTGCCACACCGCCCACAGGTCGCCAATGCCCGGTCGCTCGGCGAACGCCGCCAGCGTCGCGCGGATCGCGGTCGGATGGTGCGCGTAATCGCTGACGACCGTCACGCCGCCCGCCTGCCCCATCACGTCGCTGCGGCGCCCCGTGCCCTTGAACGTCTCAAACGCCTCGGCTACCGCGCCAAACGGCACGCCGAGCCGATCCGCGATCGCCAGCACGGCCAGCGCGTTCAACACGTTGTGCCGCCCCGGCGCCGCGATCGTCAGCGCGCCTAGTAGCGCCGCGCCCTTGCGTGCGACAAAGCGTGTGCCGCCTGCCGCCAGCGGTTCCAGTTTGGTCGCGGACCAATCCGCTGCCGCGTCAAGCGCGTAAGTGATCGCGGGCTGGCCCACCACCGCCCGGCGCGCCTCGGCCAGCGCGGTCGCCGCTGCGTCGTCCGCGCACGCGACCAGCAGCCCGCCGGGTTCCAACCGGTCCGCGAACTGCGAAAACGCGTCGATCACATCCGCGCGCGTAGGGAACATATCCGGGTGGTCGTGCTCGACGTTGAGAATCGCGGCGATCTGCGGACGCAGCCCTAGAAACATATAGTCGTATTCGTCCGCTTCTATCACAAAATAGTCGCTCGCGCCGATCCCCGCGTTGTCCCCGGTGTTCGCCATCACCCCGCCGACAATGTAAGTGGGCGGCATCCCGGCGGTGATCAGCGTGTGGACCAGCAGCGCGGTCGTGGTCGTCTTGCCGTGCGTCCCCGCGATCGCGATCCCGGTGCGTCCCGCCATCAGCTCGCCGAGCAGGTCGCGCCGCCGCAGAACCGGCACGCCGCGCGCCCGCGCCGCCGCGATCTCCGGGTTGTCGTCCTGCGCGGCAGAGGTGGTCACCACCAGGTCCGCCCCGGCGATGTGCGCCGCGGCGTGCCCCTGGTAAATCGCCGCCCCGGCAGCACGTAGCGCGCGGGTGAAGTCGTTGGCGCGCAGGTCCGAGCCGCTAACCGTGTACCCCTGCTGGAGCAGCACGCGCGCGATCGCGGACATGCCAAAGCCGCCGATGCCCACAAAGTGGATATGCTGGTCAGGATGAAGCATGATGGCTCCTGGAGAGTGCAGCGAGCGGGTAACAGGCGCGAGGGTTGGCAGCAGGCAGGCGGAATCAGACCACCGCGACGATCACAAAGATGAACAACCCGATCATCACCAGCGAAAGCAGGCCACCATCCGCGCTGAGCATCCAGCTTAGCGGCAGCGCATCGACCATCTCCGCGCTAGGCGAGCCCGGTGCGACCGGCGTAATGAACGGGCTGAGCGGGTATTCGAGGTTATCCATATACCACCACAGCGAGCCGATCAGCAGGTAGCCGTTGAGCGCTCCCACCAGCGCGCCGAGAATCCCGTCTTGCAGCGTTTCGCGCGCATTGCGGACCGCGCCGCCGCGCGCCAGCCGCTCCGGCGGTGTCTGGTATGCAAAGAAGGCGAGCAGCAGCAAGATCGCCGCCTGCAAGTAAAATTTCGGCGCCTGCCGCCCATCGGTGAGCGGATCGATTACCAGCGCCTCGAACTGCTTCAGCGTAAACAGCGCCAGCACGATCCCTGCCGTGGCGATCAGTTCCTTCGTCCAGCCGCGCATATACCCGATCACGGCGAAGACGATGACCATCATCCACAGAAAACTCGATAGTTCGATCATGGGATCTGCCCCCTGGCCGGGCGAGGCGTCCGGCCTTCCGCTTTACACTCACTGCTAACGGCTAATCGCTCACTGCTTAGTATGCGCGAAGTCGCCCTGCGCGCCAACCCCGCGATCATTCGGTCCCGTGCCCGGCGGTGCGCGCCAGCAGCCGCGCGATATTCCCCGCGCCGTCCGGCAAGCGTAGCGCGCTCGACGCCTGCCGCATTCCTGCCAGCCGCGCCTCGTCCGCCAGCAACTCGCGCACCAGCGGCAGCAATTCTTCACCCAGCCGCTCGTCATCGAGCCGCACCGCCGCCCCGCGCTCGACGAGGTAATCCGCGTTCACCTTCTGATAGCGCCACGCGTATGGATAGGGCACCAGGATCGCGGGCAGGCCAAGCTGCGGAAACTCCGCCAGCGCCGACGCACCAGCGCGGCTAATCACCAGGTCCGCTGCGGCGAACGCCTGCCCGATGTCCGGCAGAAAATCATACACCTGATAGTGCTGGCGTTGCTCTGGAGCAAGCGCGGCGTGCGCCTGCTGAACCTGCGGCCAATCCAGCCGCCCCGAGATGTGCACGATCTGTACATTGTCTTCGAGCAGCGTGGGCGCGATCGCGCTCATGGTCGTGTTGATGCTGCGTGACCCCCGGCTGCCACCGAACGCCAACAGCGTCCGCCGCTGCGGGTCAAGCTTCAGCGCCGCGATCCCGGCTTCGCGGCTCGCTTCGAGAATCTCGCGGCGCAGCGGGTAGCCGGTCACTTCCACGCGCTTGCCGGGGTAGTACGCGACGGTCGCGTCGGTTGTCGCCGCGATCACGCGCGCAAGCCGGCGTCCGATCACTTTCAACATCAGCCCCGGCTCAATATCCGGTACGTAAATCACGATCGAGCGTCGCAACAGCCAGCACGCCAGTGCCATCGGCACGCCGACCCACCCACCGGTCAAAAACAGCACCTCGGGTCGCAAGCGCAGCGCCAGAATCAACGACTGCACCACGCCCACCACGATCTTCAGCGCGCTGGCGATCTTGCCCAGAAGCGGGATGCCCGCCACCGGCCCGGCCAGCACCTCGTGATAGCCGTCAAACTGGACATCCGACTGCTCGACCAGCCCGCGCGCCATGTCTCCGCGCGCGCCCACGAAATACAGCTTGGCCTGGGGATACAGGTTACGAATTGCCCCGGCGACGGCCAACGCGGGGTATACTCCGCCGCCGGTTCCGCCGGCTGAGATCATGATCCTCACGTGCGTCTCTCCATTCGGCAGAGGGTGGCGCCAAGCGTGGCGTCTGGTTGCGGACCGGTTTTGCCGCCCGGCCCACCGATCGCGACACGCTGAGAATCAGGCCGATTCCGGCCATCGCCGCCACCAGCGACGACCCGCCATAACTGATGAGGGGTAGCGGCACCCCCGTCGGCGGGATCAGCGCGGTCATCACCGCGATATTGAGCAGCGCGTCGTACGCAATCCAGCACGTGACGCCCGCCGCCAGCAGGCCGCCGAACGCGTCCGGCGCGTGGCGCGCCACCGTGAAGCCGCGATAAATCAGCAGCACAAACAAGACCAGCACGATGAACGTCCCCAGCAGGCCCAGCTCCTCGCCGATAATCGCGAAGATGCTGTCCGTGTGCGGAAAGGGCAGCGTATTGGCGAATTTCTGCTTGCCCTCGCCCAGCCCGACGCCCGTCAGGCCGCCGTTGAGAAACGCGGTTACAGCCTGCTGGACGTGGTCGCTGGCTTGCGTCAGGTCTTCGACCGCCGCGAAATGGGCGTCAAGGCGCGCGCGGGCGTAGTCGAGTTGCGTTGCAAGCTGATAGCCGACCGCGCCCATCGCGCCGCCAATCGCCAGTAGTTGCAGCCAGTCCGCCCCGGCGATGAAGAACATGCTCAGCGCCGTCGCCAGGATGCTCGCCGCCGTGCTGAGGTCCGGCTGCAGGATGATCAGAAACGCGATCGTGCCCACCACAATGGAAAACGGCAGCAGCCCGTAGGTGATCTTGCGCAGCTTCTGCCGCTTCGACGCCAGCCACGCCGCCATGTAGATCACGACGGTGAACTTGGCAAGCTCGCCGGGCTGCAGCGACCCGCGTAACAGCGCGCGCTGCGCCTCGAAGCGCGTCTCGCCAAAGCGCAGTACCGCAATCAGCAAGACCGCGACGACCGCCATCATCGGCACCGCCAGCCGCCGCCAGATGTGATAGTCGATCCGCGTCAGCACCACCAGCACCAACAGCCCGATCGCCATCGAGCGGACCTGCCGCACGAAGAAATAGGTCGTGTTGCTGGAGTCGCCTGTTGCCTGATAGCTGACGTCAATCGACGCGCTGTAGACCATCAGCAAGCCGATCGCGCACAGCACGCCCACCACCAGCGCCAGAAACAGGTCAAACCCTGCCGCGCCAACCACCCGGCGGCGCTCGTCGGCGCGCCGGTCATCCAGCGCAGGCGGATCAGGGCGCCGAACCGGGGCGCGCAGCGCGTCCGCGTAGTTAAAGTCGCGATCGTCGTCGATGAATTCGAGGTCGTCTGCCACGTCCCGCATCCCGCTCGCTTGCCAAATGTTCCATTTGCCGGACGGTATCTCCGCTGCCTGAGCAGCGTGCTTTACCTTACCCTATCCGCTGCGCAGACGCCACACCGCCGGGCGCGCGCCGCGCCCTAGCCGTGCCCCTCAACCGGCGCGACCGTGAAGCCCTCGAACACCGCCGTGAAACCATCCCCGATCGGAGACGCGATCATCAGCCCGACCGCGACTTCTGGCTGGTCGGTGAAGTACGCTTGTCGCAGCATCGTGTACGCCGCGCCATCGAGCGAATAGCTGACCTCGACGGTCGGGCCAGTCCGCACGACGCGCAGCCACAGCGCGGGCGGGTTGCCGGGCAGTGGCACAATCGACCAGTCGGAAAAGTCCCGTGTGACCACGACGCTGGCGTTCTGCTGCCCGTTGGTGTACTCCACGCCACCCTTGATCCACGTTTTCTCGTCGGCGCGGAGCATCAGCCCGGCCTGGTCGTAGAGATCGCGATACTCGCCGCTGAATTTGACCTCAGCGGAAAAATCACCGCGCACGCGCTCGTAATAGAAATGTCCGGTGTCGCGCACGCCGCCATCATGTGTCACGCGCCAGAAATCCGTCTGCGGCGCGGAGCGTACCGTGATCCGCGCGCTTTCCTGCGTAAACTCTGCCGGTTCGTTCAGCCACTGCATCACAATCCCCCTTCGATGCACCGGACACGCTCACTCCTGCCCGGCATCCCGCGCCAGATCACGCACCAGCGCGCGGAAATGCTCGCCGCGCGCCGCAAAATCCACATACGCATCGTATGACGTGCCGCCCGGGCTGAGCAGCACCACATCGCCCGGACGCGCTACCTCGCGCGCCAGCCCGACCGCGTCCTCAAGCGCCGACGCCTGCCGGACAATCTCCAACCGCGCGCCGCCCTGCACATGTTGCGCCATCAGCGCCGCGATCTGCGGGCCAAACTCACCAAATGCGATCACGGCGCGGCAGCGTTCCGCCGCCAGCGCAGCCAGCGGCGCCCACGGCAGATTCTTATCGCGCCCGCCCGCCAGCAGCACAACCGGCTCGTCATAGCTGCGCAGCGCCGCCATCACCCGCTCTGGCGCGGTGGCGATACTGTCGTTCACCCACGTCGCGCCGCCGAGCGTGGCGACCAGCTCGAGCCGGTGCGCGACACCTGTGAACCCGGCGATCGCGGCGCGCATCGCCCCGACCGGCACGCCGCCCGCCCACGCGATCGCGCACGCCGCCAGCGTGTTCAGGACGTTGTGCATCCCGCGCAGGCGGATCGCATCCCGCTCGCAGACGGTCGTCGCGCCTGCATCCGTCACCAGCGCGAGCCGACCCCCATCCAGGTACGCGCCGCGCGGCACGCGCTCGTGCAGCGAAAAGCCCGCGACACGTCCCGGTGCTTCAGCGCTCATTTCCCGCGCGACCGGGTCATCCCACCCAAAGATCGCGGTGTCGTCTGGCCGCTGGTGCCGGTAGATGTTCGCTTTGGCGGCGCGGTAGGCGTCCATCGTGCCATGCCGGTCAAGGTGATTCGGCGTGACGTTCAGCACCGCGCTCACCGGCGGGCTGACGGTCATCAGCTCCAACTGGAAGCTGCTCAGTTCCATCACGACGAGGTCACCCGGCGCGATC
>CAZVCM010000086.1:0-14793 GCA_964626105.1 uncultured Thermoflexus sp. | reverse complement strand
GTTAGTTCTGCGGCGCGAACGGGATGAGGACGACGGTGCCTGCTGCCGGGATCGACCCGCAGGTGTAGCCACCATCCGCCACGCTCGGCACCTCGTAGGTCGTGCGCGGCGAGTTCAGCGCGCTCAGGAAGATGAAGCGCCCCGACCCTTCCAGACACACCGTCACCGCATGGTTGAAGCCCGGATACGCCATCCCGTCGCCCGTCACGCCGAAGATGTCCACCGCGGTGATGACGCCATACGCGATCAAGCCAGGGTCACCGACGCGCCCCGGGTCGTTCGGGTTGGGGAAGACGCCATCCTGCGCCAGGACGCGGCAGTAGACGTTGCCACCGGGCACCGCGTCACCGGGGACGGCCGCGCGGACGGCGGGGTTAGTCTGGCCGGACAGGTCCATGCACAGCGGAGCCTGCGCGCGGCGGTGGTCTTCCTCGGTATAGATCACCAGCGGCTCGGTCGGCTCTGGTATCGGCTCGCCTGCCGCCAGAACCGTCACCAGGAAGACATCCGTCACTTCTGGGTTTACCCCATCGTTCACGGACACGGTGACGTTCGCCGTGCCAACCGCGATGGCGTTCAGCGTCACGATGTTGTTCGCAAGGCTCACGGTGACAACTGCGGTATTGTCCGAGCTGGCGCCGTACGTGAGCGTGTCGCCTTCATTGTCGGTCGCAGTGATCGTCACGTTACGCGTGGTGCCCTCGTTCATAAACTGATCAGGGATAGCAGTGAGCACCGGCGCCTGGTTGGGGGTCAGCGCATAAGTCACATCCAGGCACGGCCCTAGCCCTAGCGGATCACCTTCCCTTGAGATGAAGCTGATGCCGTCAGAGTGAACATCGAGATCGGCGTCCGGATAGGCCAGGACAAACGAGTACACGCCTGCGCCGCTGAACGCACTGGCTGCGATGTTCGCGCTAACGTCATCTGATGGACTCAGAGGGGCGGGTAATGTGCCCACTTGACCGCCGCGAGCGGGCTTGTTTGCCCAGGTGATCGTAGTCTCTCCCCAGCTACTAGACGTGGAATGGATGAGCACCTAGTGCTGCGTGCCGTCTCCACCAGCCTCAACCTGGAGCCGAAGGGTCGCGTTTGAGATCGTCACTCCCGCGGGCAGGCTGGACAAATCAAACTTGATGTAGGAGTGCATCGTCAAGGCTGTGCGCGCCATGTTCGGCAAATCAACCTCGAAATACCCCCCGGTTCCGCGATTTGTGTTTTCATCATGCTCGACCACTCGCGCGTCGGCCACAGTGCAGAATGTTTCCTGCGTCTGTGCCAAGCTGTTGCGATCCGTGTCAGCAGAACTGGCAAACACCATTGACGCGCTGAACACCATCAAAATGGCCGCAACAAACAGCGCTACCTTGCGTGAATGTTTGGTGACTCTAACCATGGCTATTCCCTTTCATACTCTCACCCGCACCCGGCAGAAAACTCCACGAAACAACACTCGACGATAGTCTGATCGCTAACTTCCCGATGACGCTATTTCACTCGCTGCGATGTTGCACGGCGCGTGACATAACCTCTACATCCCCAATAGCGGCGCCTCCCTTCTCTAGCCCAACAAAACACGACGCTCGGTACGAAAACCGTTTTTCAGTAACAATAAGCTATACCGCTTTGATATGTGTGATATTGCACGAACTATTTACATCATAAAATAGGATATGTAAAAACACCAGCCTTTTGGGGCGCGCCAACCTGCAACCGCGCGCACGCCCGCGCGTATAGGCTATTAGATGCAAACACAGCGCGTCCGGTTCGAACCGGGCGCGCGATATGAGAGGAGATATGAGCGCAATGGGTTGTATGCGCGCACTTTTGTGCTTGCTTTTCCCGCCCCTGTCTGTGATCGATCGTGGCTGTGGGACGGTTTTAATTGTCACGGCGCTGACCATCGCCGGCTGGGTGCCGGGCGTGATCGCCGCGCTGGTGCTCAACTACATGGCGGAAAACTAACGCCACAGGACATACGGTAACGGCCTGCGAATCGCTCGCTACTTAAACCGGGTGGTGCATCCGCACCGCATCCCGGTACACGTACACCAGCGGCGCCTGCTGGATCATTGCGGCCTGCGGCTCAAACAGCGGGAACAGCGCCACGTCCGTTAGCCCGATGAAATAGGATTTGCCCGTCGCAATGAAATCGTGCAGGCGATCCTCGGTGCCCAGGTGCACCTTCCCCTGCAAGACGTAATCGGACGTGTAAATCGCCAGCGGCTCGACGCGCGGCATCAACCCGGATTCTTCCTGGCTGAGCACCTGCTCAAACGCGATCGCGTGGCATTGGTCCTTGCGCACATAAAGCTCTGGCAAAGACATGCTCCGGGCCGGGTTGCCGCGCGCCAGCCCCAGAACGTTCGCCCGATGCAGCGTCAGAATCGGCTTGAGCTCGTCGTTGAGGAACGTCTGCATCATCCCGATGCTTTGCAGCACGCAGCGCACCTCAAACCCCGGCAGCAGCACCGTCACCGGGTTTTGTTTGGTCAGCGAGTTTTGATCCAAGATACTCATCGGTCTACCCCTTCCACGCGCCAGCCTGCGGGCGCCTTCCCCTCATTGTAGTCAAATCGACGCGCAGGGCTATTAGCGATCACACCGGTTCGTTGGGCGGCGCGCAGCCGAACGCTATAATGAAAGTAGAACGTATTGATCGCACTGGGACCCATCCATGACGCGAGCCAAAAATCGCCCATTCGGTGTAACCGTGATCGCCCTGCTGTTGCTGATCAACGGCCTGATCGCGCTGGTGCAAGGCAGCACGCAGCTTATCGAGCTATACCAGGAACGCGCCGGGCTTTCCGAGCCGATTCTGCTGGACGACCTCGCGGAAGCCACCGAAGACTGGACCGCGCGTGACTGGCTGACGGTCCCGTTCACTATCTCCGGGATCATCCTGGCGTGGGGAATGCTGACGCTGCACCCGCGCGCCTGGCTGGCGACGATGGCGCTCCAGGCGATCTACCTTGTAATTCACCTGTATGACTATTTCGAGGGCGAGGCGCGCACCCTGAGCCTAGTGATCACCCTCGCCACCGTGTTTTACCTGAACCTGAGCGACGTGCAGCTTGCGTTTCGCAGCGCGCCGCCCGTTGCTGGCAAGACAACCACTCCATGAGCGAGCCGCGTCCCGACGATCTGACGCTTCTGCGCCAATACGAGCCGCTGATCCGCTACACCAACGGCGAGCACTTCTTCCCTATGCGTGCGGACCGCTACGTTGCGCGCAGCGGGCTGTGGTTCCGACCGGCGGATGGCTCAGCGACCGAGTTGATTCCCCCCGGCGGGCTGAATATTGACCACCTGGGACAATCGCTCCCCTATGAGGAAACGCCCGGCATCCACTTCATGCAATTCGCCAAACCGCTCAGCGGGCGCGCGCTCCAGCGCGTGATCAACCGGCGCGGGCGTCCACGCTTTCGCGGGCGCGGGCGGCTGGCGCGGGTCGGGCTGGTGGCGCGGCTGGTCGATGCGTTCTTTACCGTGTCGCTCTGGCTGCGCGGCACCGTCCCCGGCGGGACCGCTGCCGCCGCCGAAGATGCCTATCTGGCGCTGCAAGCCGAGCGCGAGACGTACACCTACTATGGCCGCGTGCTGCGCCAGGATGGCTACGTCATCCTGCATTACCTGTTCTTCTACTGCATGAATGATTGGCGCTCGTCGTTCCACGGCGTCAACGACCACGAGGCGGACTGGGAGCAAATCTTCATCTATCTCGAAGAGTGCAAAGGACAGCCACTGCGCCCGGTCTGGATCGCGTGCGCCGCCCACGACGACCACGGCGACGACCGCCGCCGCCACTGGGACGATCCGGATGTTGAGAAGGTCGCCGGGCATCCGGTCATTTACGCCGGGGCCGGATCGCACGCCAATTACTTTTTGCGCGGCGAGTATCTGGTGACCGTCAGCCTGTCGGTCTTTCGCCCGCTGCTGCGCGCGCTCGAGGTCGCGCTGCGTTTCTGGCGCGTGACGCTGCGGCAGGGCAACCCGGACGAGCCGCCGCCCGAGATGTCGCACTGGTTCGGCATCCCATTTGTGGACTACGCGCGCGGCGACGGGACGAGCATCGGCCCGAGTGGCGACAAAACCTGGACTCCGGTGCTGCTCGACCCGGTCCCGCCATGGATCGAGCGCTATCGCGGGCTATGGGGCTTCTTCGCGCAGGACCCGGTCTCTGGCGAAAATGCGCCCGCCGGGCCGAAGTTCAACCGCGACGGGACGGTGCGGCGGGCGTGGCATAACCCGCTCGGGTGGAGCGGGCTGCTGAAGGTCGCGCCGGATAGCTGCCAGGATGACGCGCTGCGCCACCGGCTGGCGACGCTACGCAACGCGCAGGCCGCTGATCGCGAAGCCGCCGCCGCCCAGCACGCCGCGCTCGTCCCGCTGCACGCGGAAATGCAAGCCCTGGCCGAACAGCCGCAGCTTACCGAAGCGTACCAGCACGCCTGGGCCGCAACGCAAGAAAAGGAGCGTGATCTGCTGTTGCTGCGGGACCGGATCGCGGAGCGCGAGGAAGTAATTCGCGCGCTCGAAGCGCGTCTGGCGGCGGTCGAAGCAGGCGATCGCGGCTCGCTGCGCGATCATCTGGTGCACCCGGACCAGCCGCAATCCGAGCGTGACATCCGCCTGAGCGCGCTGGCCGAAAGCTGGGCGGCGTTTAGCGTTGGGCTGCTGCTGGTTGGTTTCGTCGCGCTCTATCTGACGCCTGAGGGACGGCTGACCGGCCTGGGGCTGCTGATCGGGCTGTTCGCGCTGATCGAGGCAATCTTCCAGCGGCGGCTGGAAACGCTGATCATCCGGGTGACGCTCGGCCTGAGCATCTTCGCCAGCGCGCTGCTGGTATACGAGTATTTCTGGGAAATCATCATCGTCGCGGTGGTCGCGGTCGCGCTGATCATCATCGCGGACAACCTGCGCGAGCTGCGGGAGTAGAGGGTTGAAAGGGTGACAGTCTCACTCGGCGTCTTGATCGCGCTGGCGCTTGGCGCTGGCGTGCTGTTATTTGTGCGAGCGCTGCGCCAGGAGCGCGCCGAGGTGCGCAATCGCGGCGTGAACCAGGCCGCGCCGGTCACCTGGGGACGCGCCTTCCGGCACACCGCCGCGATCCTGCTCAAGTACGGCGTGTTCCTCTACCTGTTCGCCACCTTCTACGCATACTATATGTTCCAGCGGACGTGTGCGCGCGAGGACTGGACGAGCGCGGCGTACGAGCGCGGGACGTTCGTCGAGCACATCACCGAGGCGCTGCGCTGGCCGCTCTACCTCGAAGGCGATCCCCCCTGCGGCGTCTCGTTCCCCGAACCGAGCGAGCCAAGCGCATAGCAGCGCGGCCCTGCTAAGAGGGCCGCGCCATTGAGCGTTATTCGTTTTTGCGCGGGCGTGTTTACTCCCCCGCTGCCTCGGTGATCGTGAAGATCGACCCGGCGCTGCGCCCGTACACATCCGGGAAGTAGAACTCCTGCGCTGTCACGGGGATGACGTTGTACTCGCCCGCCAGCCCCGGCTGGATCACGTAGTTGAACTGGTACGTGCCGCGCGGCAGGTACGTCGCGTAGAGCACTACCTTCTCGTCGCGCATCTCGATCTTCGAGAACCACCACCAGCCCCAGCCCTCGCTCAGCGGGCGCTCGCGGCTGAGCTCCGGCTGCGTGCCGACCTGGCTGGTCGTCTCAAGCTCCGGATTCACCGCATCCGCGCCCGCCGGGATCGGGTCTTCGACCACGACGTAGTGCAGGTCGTTCGGGGCGATGATCGTCAGCGTCACCTGGACCGGCTCGCCCACCGGCGCCTCGGTGATCGGCGCGGCGTCCGGATCGTTGAGCAGGCTGTACTTGCGGGACACGCTGATCCCGCGATCCAGCGGCTCCACCTCGCTGACCGGCAGGTACGCGGTCAGGTGCGCGCTGTAGTAGAGGTTGCCCGGCCCCTCGTCGCGGCTGATGACGAGGCGGTTGGCCTCATCCGCCAGCAACGCAGCGACCTCGATCCGCAGTTCCTCGGCCTCTTTGACATTCTCCGGCGTGGCGGTGTCGTCTTCCAGCGCGACCGTCTCGCCGTTCAACTGCACCGCGAAGGTGTAGTCCGGCTCCAACTCGCCGGTGAGCACCATCCACTCGGTCAGCGCCATGACCGACCACGCCGTCTCCTGCGTCGTCTCCCAGTGATTGGCCTCGCGCGCCACCATCAGCCAGCGCACGATGTTCGGGATCATCTGGTTGTCCGGGTCGATCTGCGCCATCGCCATCAGGCCGAGCGCGGTCGTACGCGTGTTAGTGTTCCAGTTCCACCAGTCGTGAATGCGCTCTTCCCAGTGCGCGCCCGTCGCGCTGACGATCAGCGCGCTGTTGAGGTCGTTCACCAGTTCCCTCGCGCGCGTGTCATCCGGCGCCAGGCGGTGGAACGTCATCGCGAGATATGCCTTCGCGTACAGGCTCAGCGCCTCACGCTCCTCGAACAGGCGAGCCGTCCGGCCTAGATCGCCCTCACCCGCATAGGAGAGCGCGTAGAGCAGGAACGCCTGCCGGTTCAGCCGCCACGCCGACTCCTGCGGCGCGACCGTGATCAACTGCGTGCGGACGTATTCCGCCGCGCGCGCCAGCACATCGCCGTCGACGGTGTAGCCCGCATCACGCGCTTCCGCCAGCCCGATCAGCGCGTAGGCCGTCACCAGCGGATCGGCGTCATCCTGCGGGAACCAGCCCCACCCGCCGTTGACCTTCTGCTGCGCGTAGAGCCGCTGCAGCGCGATGTTCAACTGCTCCGAGAGGTTCTGTTCAAGCTCGGCGTCCTCGATGCCGAGCGCATCCAGCGCGCGGTACGTGACCGCATTCGGCAGGAAACGGCTGACCACCTGCTCGATGCACTCGTGCGGGAAGTGGCGCAGCCAGTCCAGCCCATCGACCGTCGCCGCCGCCAGCGAGCGATCCAGCCGGACCGTCAGCTCGCCCTGCGTCACGTCGAAACGGCGCGGCAGCGCGACGGCTTCCGTGCGGCTTCCGGCATCGGGGCCGTAGAGCGTCCCGCCCGTGCCGACCGTCTCCGGCACTTCGTACTTGTAGACCGGCAGCGTCCGGTTGTCGCCCTGGCCGAGCGGCGGGCGGCTGGCGTCCGTGACCTTGCCATCGCCCGCGCTGGCCGCGAAGATCGCGCTGATCGCCTCGACGTCCAGCACCTCGATCGGCCAGTCCACGCGGGCGCGCCCCTGCGCCGGAACGGTCACCGTCTGCGTGTGGCGCACGCCATCCAGCAGCGCGAAGCCGGTCCCTTCCAGCGTTACCTCGGTTTCATAGGCGCGCTCAGTGTTGTTGTTGACAATCGCCGCCAGCGTCGCCCGGTCGCCCAGCACGAAGAAACGCGGCGTCACCGGGCGGATCAGCAGCGGCTTGGTGCTCAGCAGGTCGAAGGTTGTCTGCCCGACCAGCATCGGACCGTCCTCGCCGGTCGTCACGGCGCGCGCGTCCAGCCGCCACGTCGTCAGGTTATCCGGCAGCGTGACGGAGATCGTCGCCTGCCCGTCCGCATCGGTGATCAGGCTCGGCGCCCACAGCGGCGTATCGACGAACTCTTCACGCACGTCGAAGATGCCACCCTCGCCAAAACCGCCGCCGCCACCCTTGATCGTGTCGATGATGGTTTGCGTGGCCTGATCGACGCTGATGGTCAGCGCGGACGAGGTTCGCACCGAGATGCCTCGCTCCGAGTAGAAGTACGGCAGCAGGTTCGGGCTGTTCGGCTCCGAGATGGTCAGCACGGCCAGATCGGTCAGGCTGACGCCGATCTCGGCGTTCGGAACCGGCGTGCCTTCCCAGTCCGTCGCCGTGATCGTGTATTCGACCGTGTCGCCCGGACCGGCGTATTCGCCCGCCTCGACGTCGATGCTCGGCTCGACGCTCAAATCCATCACCAGCCGGTCCGTCTCGACGGTCAGTTGCGTCAGGCCGAAGCGGAACGCGGCGATCGGGTTGTTCTCGTCCACGCCCTTCACCAGCAGCACGCTCACAAACACATTCGGCGCGTGGCTCTCCTCGATGGGCAGCTCGTAGATCGTGCTGTTGGTTTCAAGCCGCAGCACTTCCTGCGTCAGGATATCGCCGCGCTCGATGGTGATCAGCGCATAGGCTTCGCCTTGCCAGGGGCTGGGGATCAGCACCTCTGCCGTGTCGCCGATCGCGTACTCGTCTTTATCGGTGATGAGCTGGATGCGGTTCGAGTTCTCCTGCCGCCAGTTGACGAAGTCCTCGCCGCTGACCCACAGGAAGGTGCTCGACCGGATCGTGTTGCCGCGCTCGTCGCTGGTCGTGGCGATGACCTTGTACACGCCGCCGACCGGCGGCACGAACGCGATCTGCGCGCGGCCTTCGTCGTCGGTCGTGACCGTGCCGCTCGCATCCTCGACCGGGATCTCCTCGACATCCCACGTCCAGGTGGTGCGGCCATACTCGTCCTCTTCCTGCACCGAGAACCAGCGCCGCTCGACCACCTCGTACTCGATTTCCTGCCCGGCGACCGGCTCGCTATCCCAGTCCACCGCCAGCACGTTAGCCAAGTTCTCTTGCCCGGCCACGCCGACGTATTCTTCCGGCTGCAGGCCGACATACAGCAGCCCCTGGTGCACGATCACCTGCGCGCGCGCCGCGACAAGCTGGTCACTCTCGTCGGTCACCTGCGCCTCGATCGTGTAGAGTTGGCTGGTGGACGCATCGCCCAGGTCGGCGGGCACTTCGATGATGAAGCGGCCCTGCGCGTCAGTGCGGCCCTCGCCCTCGTCCACGACCTCGCCATACGGGCCGTAGTATTCCGGCGCGTAGAGGTCATAGTTGCGGTCCTCGAACGACCAGTAGCCGGGGCCGTCGTATTCGAACAGATAGCTCCGCGCCAGCACGCTGTAGCGCACGCGCGCGTTCGACACCACGCCGCCGGAGAAGTACGTCGCCTCAACCGCGACCTGAATCGTGTCACCCGGTGCGACTTCATCCAGCGCGGGCGTCGCGCTCACCTGGAACTCCGGCGCGCGATATTCCGCCACGCCAAAGCTCAGGCCAAACTCCTCGCGGGCGTTGCTCGGTAGCGCCGCCGAAATGCGGTAGTAGCCGAGCGCCGCCTCGTCGTCGAGCATAAACTCGCCGCTGAACGATCCCTGCGCGTTGACCGGCAAAACCTCGTCATAGACGATCTCGCCGCGGTCATCGTAGATCTTCACCGGGACCTCTGTCGCATCTGGCACGGTGAAGGTCACGTCGTCGCGGTCGCGCAGAATGCCTTTGAAGTACACCGGCTGGTCGGGGCGATAGATCGGACGGTCGGTGTAGAGGTAGATGGCGAAGTTCTCCGGCTGGTAGTCCGACATCACGTCGAATTCCCAGGGGTTCATCCCGTCTGCCCACTCGCTCACCGCGAAGCCGAATACGTCGCCCGCGCTGACCGAAGCGTAAACCGTGGTGTACAGATCGCTCAGGTGCGGGATCTCGGCACGCGCCACACCGTCCACGCCGGTCGTCGCCTGCCCGATCGGGTTGAAGTTCGCGTTATAGAAGATGACCGGCACGTTTGCGACCGGCTCGCCGCTCTCCAGGTCCGTCACCCACGCGAGCGCCGAGTCCTGACTGAACTTCAGCGCAATATTCGCCGTCGCCACCAGCATGATCTGACGCGGGTAGGCGCCACTCTGATCGCTTAGCTCGATCGCGCTCGCTTCCAGCAAGTAGACGCCGGGCGCCAGCGGTGGTGGCGGGTCCGGCTCGGCGGGCGCGGGCGCGTTCGGATCGGCGGGAGTGCCCAGCAGCGGCACGAAGAAGTAGTTCTCCAGCGTGCCTTCGGCGGCGAAGCCCTCAATCCCGTTGTCCAGGCGTACCTGCCACCACAGGAAGCCACTTTCGCACACCGGGCCGCCGATGATCTGGAACGTCTCGCCGGGCGCGGCCTGCGTGATCACGCCCGCGCTCAAAGCCGCTTCGGCCCGCACATTGAGATGGCGCGGATCATCCTCGCCCACCAGCGCCACGTCGCCAAGCTTCACTTGCGGCGGTGGCGCGCCCAGGCATTCGACGTTGCCAATGCCACTCGGCCCCGTTTCGGAGATGTACAGCAGCTCGTAGCGGCGCTCATCCTGCCCGGCGCTGACGTCCACCGACCAGCGACGTAGCAGGTCCTCGGGCGACGGCGTGTAGGTGTCCCACAACTCCCAGCTATCCGGCCCGGTTAGCGTCGCGAACTGGGGCACCGGCAACAGCCACAGCGACAGATCGATGCGCTCGATGTTGCGATGCGTGGCAAAGAGGCGCGTCACGTCGGTATAAGCGCTGTACAGCCCGACGCGCCCCGGCGCCTGTAAGCTCAGCTCTGGCGCGTAGGGTCGGGTCGTGTACGTGACGACCATTCCCTCGTCGATCGTGTTGCCGTAGATGTCCTGCATCCCCGGCAGGATCGTGATGGTGTATGCCGCGCTCGGCTCGGTGTCGAACCCGAAGGTAAAGCTGTTCTGCCACTCGGACCAATACACGTCGTAGTCGCGCCAGGGTTCCGGATCGATGATCACCTTGTCTTCGACCGTCTCCCAGTCCATCGGCCCGGCGAAGAACAGCGTAAACCCGCCGTAGGGTTCGGCGCTCTGCTGCCCGTCAAAAGGCGAGGTCTCGACAATCGCCGGTTCGGGCACGGCGCTGAAGGTGCTGGTCGCGCCTTCGCGCAGCCGCGCGCCGGTTTCGCTCTGCGCGATCGCTGCGTCGATTGACACGGTATAGGTCCCGCCCAACGCCAGCGGATCGCTCGGGCGGAAGGTCAGGCTGTGGCTGTCCTCAGCCCAGCGGAACGTCCCCTCTACCGGCTCGCCCAGCGCAGTCTCATCGTCCGGCGTGCGCTCCAACGAGAAGGCTTGCTCCGTGGCGTCGTGGTCCATCGGCTGCGTGAAGCTCACCGTGACCGGTGCTTCAAGGCGGACGCCGGTAGCGCCGTTTTCCGGCACAATCGTGATCACATCCGGCGGCAGCGTGGTGAACGTCCACACATAGTCTTCGGCCAGCACGCCGCCGGTCACATCTTCCAACCCGGCGCGAACGGTCGCAGTATAGCTCTCACCGCCGCGCAACCCGTCCGCCGGTGTGAACAGGTAGATCGACGTGTTGATCCACTCGCCATCCCCCTCGACCGGCGGATCGAACGCCAGCGGGTCGGGCAGCGCATCCCGTTCGTCGACCGTTACCAGCGGTACGACCGGCCGGTTGAAGATGACCGTGATCACGCTGTCGGTATCGACCGCCTCCGAGCCGGGCGCGGGCAGCACCTCGGCCACTTCGAGGTAGCCGGTTGTGCGCAGCGCCAACTCGAACGGCTCCGCCAGCGCCGCGCCATCCGCCGAGGTCGCGCCCACATCGATCGTGAAGGTGTATTCGGTCGCGCGGTCGTAGGCGTCGTCCGGGGTGAAGGTCAGCGCGGAATCGCCCGCCCACGTCAGCGTGCCCTCAACCGCAGGCGACACGCTGAACGCGTCTTCAACGGACGCACGCTCCATCGGTTGATCGAAGTAGAAAGTGACCGGGTCGTCGAGCGCCAGTTCTTCCCCGGCCAGTGGCGCCGTCTCGACCACGCGCGGCGCCGGGGGCTCGTCCTGGCCCTGCGCGATCAGAGGTGTGGAAATAAGCAGCGCGGCAGCTAATACCAGCGCCAGCCCGCCAATCCAGCGGATCCGTAAGCCTGTCATCGTCCTCTCTCCCTGAAGCATGTTTTCGCCTGCCGCGCGGCGCATGTTCGCACGGGCTTGGAGTTCCAATCTTTGCGCGCCGGTTGAACCGGCCACGCGGCAGGCGCTCGCGAGATACGATGCAGGCCGCAGGCCGCTAACCGACCTTGATGTAGACTTTTACCTCGCTCTCCGCCAGCGAGTCATGCAGGGTGCCGCCACCAACCTCGACGTCATAATTATTGATGTACTCGTGCCATTTGCCATCGCTCGGCCAGTTCGGGATGTGCGCCTCGCCGGCGAAATCATCGAGTAGGTTGGCGACCACCACCACGACGTTCCCTTCGTCGTTCCAACGCTTATATGCCATGATACACCTCTCCTGATCGAGGTGCACGACGTCGAACGTGTCTGCACGAAGCGCAGGCGTGTTCTTGCGCATCGCGATCAGGCCCTGGTAGGTGCGCTTCAGATCGGCGTTGCGCTCGTTTTGCAGCAGCGCCCAGTCAATCGGCTGGCGCTCGATAGACTCGGTGCGGGGCGCGCTCTCGCCGAACTCCTGCCCCATCCACAGCATCGGGATGCCTGGCACGGTCAACAAAATCGCGGCGCCCATCTTCATCCGCCGGAAGGCCGCGTCGTCGATAAAACCCGCCTCGCCAAGCTGCCACATGATGCGCTCTTGATCGTGGTTGTCGATGTACTTGATCACGTTCTGCGCGCTGGCAAACCCATCCCGCAGCGGATCGATCACCCCAATCAACGCGTCCAGGTTATACGGATCGCGCCCTTCCTGTGGCTGCCCGCACATCGTCGCCATGATCTGCTTTGAAAAATGCTCGTGCCACGCCGCGTCGAGCGGCCCGTCAATCCCGGTGACCGATGGATCCTGCGGGACGTGCTCGGCGATGGTGATAAACGGCTTGGCGCCGCCGATGTGCTGGTAGATCGCGCTGTTCAGCCAGCTTAGCACGTCGTAATTGCGGATGATCGCCGTCGCGTCGAAGCGGATACCATCGATATGGAAATGCGTCACCCAGTGCAAAATCGCGTCCAGCGCGAACTGCCGCGCGGGCCAGAAACCCAACTGGTCATCATGGAACTCGTAGTTGAACTTCGGCCCCCATTGCTGGTCGGGCGCATCCATCGGCTGTCCGTGATACCAGTAGTTGTGGTCGATCTGCGCCAGCGGGGTGGCAACCTCACTGTGGTTGTAGACGCCGTCCAGAATCACGCGGATGCCGCGCGCGTGACACTCGTCCACCAGCGCGCACAGATCGTCGGGCGTGCCATACGACTTCTCAACCGCGAACAGGTAGCGCGGGTTATAGCCCCAGCCGTGCTCGCCGGGGAACTCGCTGACCGGCATCAGCTCGATGGCGTTGATCCCCAGTTCGACCAGATAGTCGAGCTTTTCGATCGTGTGCCGGAAACGCCCCAGCGCGCCCTCGCGGACGTCCCCCGGCCCGCCGCTGAAGTCCTGCACGTGCAGCTCGTAGATCACCAGGTCCATATTCCCCGGCAGCGGCTGGTCGTCGTGCTTCCACTCATAGTTGGTGATCACGCGCTCGCCGTTCTTCACCGTGATCAGCGTGTTCTCAAAATCATCCGACACCACCAGCGAGCGCGGGTCGGCGATGGTTACCATCTCGCCATCGGAGAAGTAGCTCTTCGACTTCACCTGGAACTTGTACTGATAGTCGCCATCCGGCAGCGGCACGCTGACGCGCCACCAGCCATCGTCGCCGCGCTCCATCGGGATCGGCTCCCAGTCGTTCCAGTTTCCCATCAGCGCCACATGCTCGTTGTACGGCGCGTGCAGCGCGAAATCTGCTTCATGGTGTTCTTCGTGATTGCTCATCTTCGTTCCGTCATCCTTTCCATACCGATCGCTCCGTGTCAGAGTTCCGATAGGACCCTGCTATACAGAGTCATAACCGAATCCTGACCCTGGCGACCATGCCGCCGCAGCGATACGGCGCTCCGCATGGAAAGGATGCGTAGCGCGGAAGAATGCAACCTTATTGTACGGGGGAGCCGACCGGCAGGGCGCGACGGCTGCACACCGCCTACCCTACGCCTGTTCGCCGGGGTGTTGTCCGTTCAGCAGGCGGTCGACCAACGTGGCGAGCGCTTTCAGGCGGACCGGCTTGGTGATGAAGCACGCCGCGCCAAGCGCGAGCGCGCGCTCGCGGGTGGACTCGTCAGCGGAGAGCACAACGACGGGGATGGCGCGCAGGCGAGGGTCACCGCGCATGAACTCCAGCAAGCGCGTACCGGGCAGGTCCGGCAAGCCCACATCAAGCACAATCACATCGATTGGGCGATTCGTGAGTTGCAGCAACGCGGGGGCCGTCTCCGGGGCAGTCGTCACAGTGTGGCCGCTGCGTGCCAACGCCGCCGCATACAGAAATCGGAGATCGGGGTCATCTTCGACGACGAGCACAGTTGCCACAGCCCGCACCTGCTCCTTGCCCACCTGCCTAGCGTCCAAGCGCGGCTTTGCCCCCCTGGTAGATCAGCGCGCCAAGCTCGCGCGTGATGTTGTACGCCGAGTCGAATACATCACCCGCGCCGCCAGGGGGAGTCGCCGGGCTGGTCCAGACGGTCACGTCCTCGCGCTCGAACAGCCACCGCGCCCGCAGCAGGTGATAGCCATCGCTCACCACGACCGCGCTGCGCAAGCCCTCGGCGCGCATGATCCGGGCGGCATTCTCTGCGTTCTGCTCGGTCGAGCGGCTCTCCGGTTCCAAAAGGATCGCGCTTGCCGGGACGCCCGCATCCTCGGCCAGCGACGCGCAAAGCTCGGCTTCGCTGTCACCGTCCGCGTGCCGGTAGCCGCCAGAACACAACAGCCTCGGCGCAATCCCGTCATGGTACAGCGCGATACCATGCGCGGTGCGGCGCTCCGTCCCGATCTCGCCCGCGCCGAGGACGATGATCACGTCCGCCGGGCGCGCCTGGTCTTGCGCGCCATACGCCAGCATCGCGGCGGCCAGCGCCAGCAAGCCGAGCGCCATCAGCCCGATGACCGCCAGCGCTACCCGTCTGGCAGAGACTCGTCGCATTTCTCACCTTTCCGCGCGAGGGGCTGCCCTCACACAGGGGCCCTT
>CAZVCM010000085.1:0-14796 GCA_964626105.1 uncultured Thermoflexus sp. | reverse complement strand
CAGCGCCTCGTCATCCGTCGCGACGGTGTAATGCGCGCGCTCAAGCTGGCGCAGGTAGGCGTGCTCCGGCCCAACCGACGCATAATCCAGCCCGGCGGAGATGCTGTGCGTCTCGCGGATCTGCCCGTCGGCGTCTTGCAGGACGAACGAGCGCGTCCCGTGCAGCACCCCCGGCCGCCCGATTTGCGGATCGGCGAAGCGCGCCGCGTGCAGCCCGCTCCCCACGCCGTGCCCGCCCGCCTCGACGCCGATCAGTTCGACCGCCTCGTCGTCGCGGAAGGCGTGGAATAGCCCGATTGCGTTGCTGCCGCCGCCCACGCACGCGACACACACGTCCGGCAAGCGACCGGCCTGATCAAGCATCTGCACGCGCGCCTCAACGCCGATCACGCTCTGAAAGTCGCGCACCATCAGCGGGTACGGGTGCGGCCCCAGCGCGGAGCCGAGCAGGTAATGCGTCGTCTCGACGTTCGTCACCCAATCGCGGATCGCCTCATTAATCGCATCCTTGAGCGTGCGGCTGCCGCTCTCGACCGGGATCACGTCCGCGCCGAGCAGCTTCATGCGGAAGACGTTGGGCCGCTGGCGCGCCATATCGACGCTGCCCATGTAAACGTGACACTCCATGCCGAGCAGCGCGCTCACCGTCGCGCTGGCGACGCCGTGCTGGCCCGCGCCCGTCTCCGCGACGATACGCCGCTTGCCCATACGCCGCGCCAGCAGTGCCTGCCCGAGCGCGTTATTGATCTTGTGCGCGCCGGTGTGCGCGAGGTCTTCACGCTTGAGGTAGATGCGCGCTCCCCCCAGGTGATCGCTCAGCCGCGCCGCATAGGTAACCGGTGTCGGGCGGCCCGTGTACGTCGCCTGAAGGTGCGCCAGCTCCGCCTGAAAAGCCGGATCGTCCAGCGCCTCGAAATAGGCGGCGGTCAGCGCGTCAAGCGCCGGGACAAGCGTCTCCGGCACGAAGCGCCCGCCATACTCGCCATAATATCCGCGTGCGTCCGGCACTTCGGCCTGTTGGACGCGAAAAGTCGCTGCTTGCTGTTCCATGCTGCCCATCCTTACTCTGCCCGACCCGCGCCGTGCGAGCCGCGAAATCCACCGACTGACTCAGCGCCCGACCACCCGGCTGCGCCGCTCTAAGAACACGACATCTTTCCAGACGCCGTGTAACTGCCCGACGCGCTCGCGCGTGCCGACGATGCGAAAACCGCACGCCTGATGCAGCGCAAGGCTCGCCGCGTTTTCAGGGAAGATGCCCGTTTGCAGCGTCCAGATGCCCGCCGCCTCGCTCGCCTCGACCAGCGCGCCCAGCAGCCGCTTGCCGATGCCCTGGCCGCGCGCCGCCGCTGCGATGTAGATGCTGTTCTCCGCCACGCCCGCATAGGCGCAGCGGTCCGACACCGGCGACAGCACCGCCCAGCCGAGCACGCGGTTTCCATCGCGCGCCACGAGGCGGCAGTCTGGCCGGTGCGCCGCGTCCCACTGCTCCCAGGGCAGCGTCTCAGTCTCGAAGGTCGCCATCCCGGTCGCGATCCCCTCGCGGTAGATCGCTTCGACCGCGGGCCAGTCGTCGGGTCGTAGCGCGTCGATCACGAAAGCTTTCATACGCCCGCCTCCGCGTCTGCTGCGCGCACCGCCGCGACGAACGCCCGCACGCGCGCCAGGTCTTTCACACCCGGCGCGCCGTTCTCAACGCCGCTCGCCACGTCCACGCCCCAGGGCCGCAATGCACGGACCCGCTCGCCCACATTCTCCGGCGCGAGGCCACCCGCGAGCATCAGGCGAGATACGCGCGCCATCACCGCCTGCGCAACGTCCACGCTGGCCGCCTCGCCCGTGCCGCCATACAGATCGGGGTGGTAGGCGTCCACCAGCAGCGCGGGCAGGCGATCATCTTCCGGTGCGTGTGGCGCGTAACGCAGCGCCTGCGTCTCCGCTTCAGCCGGATCGCGCGGGCGTAGCGCCTTAATCCCGCGCCCGTCCAACGCGCGGAGCGTTTCGGGCGGCTCATCCCCGCTGAGCTGCGCCGCATCCAGCCCCGCCGCCGCTATCACGCCCGCGATCTCCTCAGCGGACGCATTCACGAACACGCCCACCAGCAGCGGGCAGCGCTCCCCCAGCGCCGCGCGCAAGCCGTTCACTAGGTCTCGCGCGGCGTCCGGCGTCACGCAGCGGGGACTGCGCGCATAGAAGTTGAAGCCAAGCAGGTCTGCCCCGGCCTCGGCGCACGCCAGCGCGTTGTCGAGCGTCGTCACGCCGCAAATCTTGATCCGCGTCATCCGGCGCGCTCCTTCGGCTGGCGGCTCAACGACTTGACCAGCGCGTCCCGATGCGCCGCCTTGACGAGCGACTCACCGATCAGCACCGCGTCCGCACCCGCCGCACCCATCCGCGCCACATCTTCGGGCACGTGCAGGCCGCTCTCCGCGACGAGCGTCACGCCCGGCGGGATCAGCTTCGCCAACCGCTCGGTCACGCCGAGATCCACCTCAAACGTCGCTAGATCGCGGTTGTTGACGCCGATCAGACGCGGATCCACACGCAGCGCGCGCTCCAGTTCCGCCTCGTTGTGCACCTCGACCAGCGCCGCCATGCCGAGCGATTCGACCAGGGCGTGCAAGTCTTCGAGTTGCGCGTCGTCCAGCGCCGCGACGATCAGCAGGATCGCGTCCGCGCCCGCCGCCCGGCCCTCGTAGACCTGGTACGGGTCGATCACAAAATCTTTGCGCAGCACCGGCACATCGACCGCCTCGCGCACCGCGCTGAGATCGCTCAACTGCCCCTGGAAGAAACGCTCGTCGGTCAGCACAGAGATCGCCGCCGCGCCGTTCGCTGCGTAAACGTGGCCAAGCGCCACCGGGTCAAACGGGTCGATCAGCACGCCCTTCGACGGCGAGGCGTGCTTGACCTCGGCGATCAGCGCGACGGTCCGGCGGTGGAGCGCAGCGCGGAAGTCTCGCGGCGGACTGACGAGCCGCGCCGCCCGCTCGATCCGGCTTAGCGGCACGCTCTCGCGGCGCGCGGCGACCTCGTCCGCTTTGTGCGCGAGGATCGTGTCGAGAATCGTCCCGGTGCGCAGATACGGCTCAGGCATGGCCCATCTCCTGGCTCAGTTCGATCAGCGCGTCCAGCTTCGCCAGAGCCGCGCCGCTGTCGATGACCTCGCGGGCCAGCGCGATCCCGTCGCGGAAGTCGTCGCACAGCCCGCCCGCGACCAGCGCTGCCCCGGCGTTGAGCGTCACAACGTCATGCTTGGCGCCGTCCACCTCACCGCTGAGCACGCCACGCAGAATGCGCGCGTTCTCGGGCGGATCGCCGCCCAACAGTTCCGAGACATGCGCCGGTTTCAGGTCAAAGTCGAGCGCGTTCAGCTCCAACGAGCGCGTTTCGCCGTTCTCGTAGATGCTGACGCGGTTCGGGCCGGTGGTGGTGAGCTCATCCACCCCGCCATAGCCGCTGACCACAATCGCCTTGTGCGCGCCAAGCGCGCCGAGCACATGCGCCAGGAAGTCGGTCAGGTCCGGCGCGAACACGCCCATCAACTGGCGCTGCGCCCCGGCGGGGTTGGTCAGCGGGCCGAGGATGTTGAAGATCGTGCGCACGCCGACCTGCCGCCGAGGGCCAATGGCGTGTTTCATGGCGGGGTGCAGCTTCGGCGCGAACAGGAAGCCGATCCCGATCTGGTCGATGCACGCGCCGACCTGCTCCGGCGTCAGGTCCATGTTGACGCCAAGCTCAGCAAGCACGTCCGCGCTGCCGCACCTGCTGGTCGCCGCGCGGTTGCCGTGCTTGGCGATCCGCAGCCCCGCCGCCGCCGCAACAAACGCGACCGTCGTGCTGATGTTAAACGTGCCGGATTTATCGCCGCCCGTCCCGCAGGTGTCGAGCAGGTCCCCATTGGCGCGGGTGGGGACGCGGATCGCCTGAGCGCGCATGGCCCGCGCGCTGCCGATGATCTCGTCGTCCGTCTCGCCCTTCATGCGCAGGCCCATCAGGTACGCGCCGATCTGCGCCTCGGTCGCCTGCCCGCTCATAATCTGGTGCATGACGGCTTCGGCTTCTTCCGCCTGCAAATGCCCGTAGCGGCTGATGATGTCAATCGCGCGCTGAATGTCGATTTCGGTGGTCATGGTGGTGTCCTCGCTGATCATGTGCTTGATCACGCTCTTTCTGCCTTACAGGCGGTTCTCAAGGAAGTTTTGCAGCAGGCGTGGGCCAAACTGCGTCAGGACGCTTTCCGGGTGAAACTGCACGCCGGTGATCGGATACTCGCGGTGCCGCAGCGCCATGATCTCGCCCGTCTCGGCAAAAGCGGTCACTTCGAGGTCGGCGGGCAGCGGCTCCTCGACGATCAGGCTGTGATAGCGCGTCGCCTCGAACGGATTCGGGATACCGGTGAACAGCGGCGTACTCTTGTGGAAGACCGCGCTCGTTTTGCCGTGCATCAGACGCGGCGCGCGGACGACTTGGCCACCGAACGCCTGCCCGATCGCCTGCTGCCCCAGGCACACGCCGAGCGTGGGCGTGGTGGGACCGAGCGCACGAATCACGTCGAGCGAGACGCCGCCTTCATCGGGCGTGCCGGGGCCGGGCGAGATCACGATGTGGCTCGGACGCAGCGCGCGCGCCTCGTCGAGCGTGATCTGGTCGTTGCGCGCTACGCAGATCTCCGCGCCCAGCTCGCCCAGAAGCTGCACAAGGTTGTAGGTGAAGCTGTCGTAGTTATCGATGACGAGAATCATGGTCCGTGTCCCCTATCTGATCCCGATCAGGCGGTTTTTCTTAGGGGCGATGCTGATCGCCCGTGACCTTCAGAACTAAGGCGGGTAAGTGCTGCGCTCACGCTAATCCGCCCTCGGCGTTTTCGACCGCTGCCGCGACCGCGCGCGCCTTGTTGACCGTTTCGTCGTACTCGCGCGCCGGGTCGCTATCCGCGACGATCCCCGCGCCCGCCTGGAAGTAAACCGTTTCGCCGCTCATCACCATCGTGCGGATCGTGATGCACGTGTCCATCGAGCCGTCGAAGCTGAAATAGCCAACCGCGCCGCCATACGGACCGCGCCGCGTGCCTTCTAGTTCCTCGATGATCTGCATCGCGCGGACCTTCGGCGCGCCGCTGAGCGTCCCAGCGGGAAAGGTCGCGCGCAGCAGGTCAAACGCGCCCAGCCCAGGGCGCAGCTTGCCTTCCACCTGGCTGACGATGTGCATCACGTGGGAATAGCGCTCGACCACCATCATCTCCGGCACGCGCACCGTCCCGTACGCGCACACGCGCCCCAGATCGTTGCGCCCCAGGTCGACCAGCATGACGTGCTCGGCGCGCTCCTTCTCGTCTGCCAGCAGTTCGGCGGCGAGCGCCGCGTCGTCGGCTTCATTCGCGCCACGCGGGCGCGTCCCGGCGATGGGGCGGACGGTCGCGGTCCCGTCTTCGAGGCGGACCATCATCTCAGGCGACGCGCCGATCATGCTGAATTCGTCGCCAAAGCGCAGGAAGAACATATACGGCGAGGGATTGAGCGCCCGCAGCGCCCGGTAGATGCTGAACGGCTCGGCGGTGGTAGTGCGGCTGAAGCGCTGCGACAGCACAATCTGGAAGGCGTCACCGGCGGCGATGTGCTCCTTCGCGTCGCGCACCATCATCTCGAACCGCTCGCGCGTCATGTTGGAGCGCAACGCGCCATCCGCGCCGGGCGTGGGAACCGGCGCCGCATGTGCGGGCAGCGGCTGCTGAAGCTGCGCCGCGATCGCATCGATCCGCGCCAGCGCGTCGTCGTAGGCCGCGTCGGGATCGCCGGTGTTGTGCGCGTTGGCGAGCAGGATCAGCCGGTGCTTGGCGTGGTCAAAGATGACGAGCGTGTCCGCCAGCATGAACGCCGCATCCGGCAGTCCGAGGTCGTCCGTCGCGGTGTCCGGCAATTGCTCAATGGCGCGCACGATGTCGTACGAGAGATAGCCAACCGCGCCGCCGATGAAGCGCGGCAGCCCTTCGAGCTTAACCGGGCGCACGCGCTCGAACTCCTGCGCGATCGCTTGCAGAGCATCTTCGCCGGGCCCCAGCGGGCGCTCAGTCGTGTTTCCGTGGCGCGTCACGCGGACGGTGGTTCCCTGAACGGTCAGCACGCCCTTCGGCTGCACGCCGAGGAAAGAGTAGCGCCCGATCTGCTCGCCGCCTTCGACGCTCTCCAGCAGGAACGAGACGGTGTTGGCTTGCGTTAGCTTGAGGAAGACGGACACCGGCGTCTCAAGGTCCGCCAGCAGCGTGCGATACACCGGCACCAGATCGCCCTGCTCGAACAGGCGGCGGACGGTATCGCGATCGGGCGTGACCTGTGCGCGGATGTTTTGCGTGGTTGGTGTGTTAACGGCCTGCGTTGTAAGTGCCATGAGTGCGCTCGCTCCGGATAGCTGCGTCGGACGGCAAACAAAAACCCCCTTCGCGTTCAAGGACGAGAAAGGGGATCCCGTGGTGCCACCTTGGTTAAGCCACCCGGCCCCGGAAAACAAAAAATCCACGGTGAACGCAGATTTTCGGGGAAGAGCCAGCTTCACTCATTGGGGTACGGACTCGGACGAGTCGATACCCGCTGCCCTGATAACGGTGGCGTCTCCGGTGCGGGCTATTTAGCGTGTCGCCGTTCGACCGCACAGCTCCCTGGTCCATTCCGCGCCCGCGTGTGTATCGCCTTCGCAGCCCCCGGCGACTCTCTGAACACCGCCTTGACACGTACTATCCCAGATCGCAGCTTTTGGCGTATGCGATTGGTTAGGTAACAAATTAGCAGGGAATGCGCGGCTTGTCAAGCAGGTGGGCGGAAGTTTGGACGAATCGCACGATCGACCGGGCGGAGCAGGCTGGCCCGTCGACGCACTCTCTCCGCCCGTAAATTGCTGCCCACTCACCGCAAAGTATGAATCCAATGAGCGTGTTTCGTCGACATGCAGAACCTCACCTCTGGGGGTTAAGGGATGAGGTTTCTCTGACGAGCGTCGCGTATGCCAATCCGTTTCGATCGATCACTTAACCGCTCATACCGCGCAGCCAGTGTCGTCGCACACGCCGCTCTCCGCATCCTCACCGCTTATCTGCACCAGCGGATGCGCATCCACCCAGGCGCGCTGCATCGCGCTCAGGAACACGTCGGGCCGCTGCGCGCCGGAGACGGCGTACTTCTCGTCGAACACGAAATACGGCACGCCCTGGCAGCCGAACGCCAGCCCACGCTGAATGTCGGCCCGCACGTCGCCTGTATGTGCCTCGCTGCCGAGCATCTGGCGCGCCGCATCCGCATCCAGACCAACCTCCGCCGCCAGCCGAGTCAGCACATCGTGATCGGCCACGTTCAATCCATCGGTGAAGTGCGCCCGGTGCAGCCGCTCGCTGAGCGCATCCTGCGCGCCGTGCTTCGCCGCGAGATGCAGCAGGCGATGGGCGTCGAACGTGCGCACCGGCTGGACGCGATCAAAGCGCATCTCCAGCCCTTCCTGCGCGCCTACTTGCGCCGTCTGCGCGGTCATCGCTTCCGCTTCTTCGCGGCTGATACCATACTTGCGCGCCAGCACCTCGCCAATCGACTGCGTCGCTTCGCGCGGCGCGCGCGGATCCAGCTCGTAGCTGCGCCAGATCACCTCGACCTGATCGCGATGCGGAAACTGCGCGAGCGCCGTCTCAAAACGAACCCTGCCGATATAGCACCACGGGCAGGCGATGTCCGACCAGATTTCTACCTTCATGCGATCCTTCCCTCACCAACCGCTCTCAGATGTTCACAGATAATCGAAGTATATCAATTGGTTTATATATATACCAAATAATCCGCGCAGATGCCATCATCAGCACCGATATGCACAGAAGCACCATAATTTCTATAATCTAGATTAGAGAAAATAGCGTTTGGCAGAACGCAATATGCAGTTAGCGCATGGCCACGCAAGCCAATGGAAATTGAAGCACTCGCCAACATATTCGCTTTTCCGGCCTGAGCCAACTGCTGGCGGTCACCTGCTGAATGCTCAGATTTTCAGGAGAGATGAGCATGACACGCGTAACAGTGACCGACCCCATCTTTCGCTCTGCCGGTTATGACGCCGATCGGCAGTTAATGGAGGTCTCGTTCCGCGATGGCCGCGTGATACTCTATCGCGGTGTGTCGATGGGGATCTACAACAAGTTTATGCGTGCCAATCAGCGCGCCGACGTGAACATGGAAGCGTACTATCACACCGTGATTGAGGGAAAGTTCCCGGCGCGGGAGATCCGACCCGCCCGCGCGCTGGCCTAGCGTCCGTCCGCGAACAACCGATCGACCGCCACTGATTTCAGGAGACGCGATCGTGGCACGACGCATTTTGATTACCGGCATGTCCGGCACCGGCAAATCAACCGTGATCGAGCAGCTTGCCGCGCGGGGCCACCGGGCGATCGACCTCGACGCACCAGAATGGTCCGAATACGGGCCAGAGGGCGATTGGCGCTGGCGTGAGGACCGCGTGCAAGCGCTGCTCGACGCGGTCGACAGGGACGAGATCCTCTTTCTGAGCGGGTGCGCGGAGAACCAGGGCAAGTTTTATCCGCAGATCGATAAAGTCGTCCTGCTCAGCGCGCCCGCCGAGGTGATCACCGAGCGCTTGCAGACGCGCACGAACAACGCGTATGGCAAGCGCTCGGAAGAATTGGCGGACACGCTGGGCTATCTTGAGACGGTCGAGCCGCTGCTGCGCCGAGGCGCCGACCACGAGATCGACACGCGCGTGCCGCTCAAAGACGTGGTGGCGGAAGTCGTGAGCCTGCTCGACGACTAAGGGGCGGTGCGAGCGCCCCTACTCGAGCCCCTTCCAGAACCGTCGCACGATCGTCGTGTAGCCTAACGTTTCATAGAACGCAATTGCGTCCTCGTTGACTTCCCACACCGTCAGCTCAACCGCTGCGAGGCTTTGCGCTTGCGCCCACGCGTGCGCCTGCTCCATCAGCGCCTGCCCGAGCCCCATCCGCCGGTAGGCATTCAGCACTGCGACATTATCGACTAACAACCAGCGGCGCGGTACGAACATGGGGAGTTCGGGGTTTTGCCGCACCAGCCCCGTCAGAACGCCGACAATCATGCCTTCGTGCTCGGCGACGAGCAGCAGCGCTTCCGGGTTCTCCAGTGACTCCGTGAACCACTCCAGGGATCGCGCTGGCGCATCAAAGCGCCGAAAGAACTGCGGGAGCGTGCCAACGTGAAAATTATCTAGCTCCCGTAAGACCGCACACACGCCCTCGTAGTCGTCGCGCCTGGCGACACGGATCGTTGTCATGGTGCTCCTCTCACTACTCACTGCTTCAGCCACCGAAAAAGATTGCGGCCAACTATCAACCGGAGAACCTTGTCACCTGATTGACGGCATCACCTTACACCGTGGCAGTGCGTTCCGGCGATCATTTTCGGTCCTGGCGCGTGATGGTGTTCCACTATACCCAAAAATTAGGTATTCCTAAAAGGATATTTCAGCACTATAGTGTAGTTGTGTGCCGATACTGGGCTTTGAAAGAGGTCGCGATGCGCACAAACCCACTCCCAGCTCAGAATACCTCGTCCGAGGTCAAACAGGGCGTGATGCTCTGGCTGCGCAAACAAGCATTTTTTCTTGTGATGCTCGCGCTCGTTTTATTTCTCTCGGCAGGAACGCTCCGCTGGGTGGAAGGGTGGGTTTGCCTGGGATTGACGGCCCTGGTCATTGCGCTCGATGCTGCCGTTCTGATCCCATCCAGCCCGGAACTGCTGGCCGAGCGGTCTGAAAAGCGAGCGGGCACCAAGTCGTGGGATAACTGGCTGGTCATTCTGGCGGTGCTCGTTTTTCCCTTCCTCACCTGGTTGGTCGCGGGGCTTGATGAGCGCTTTGGCTGGTCCGGCTCGATCCCCACTGCGCTGTGGATTATCGCGATTCTGCTTTTCGTGGGCGGCGCGTTGATCACCCTCGCCGCCATGACAGCCAATCGCTTTTTCTCGGCGACAGTTCGCATCCAGAGCGAGCGCGAACACGCGGTCGTTTCGCACGGCCCCTACCGGCTCGTCCGCCATCCGGGCTACACCGGCGGGATAATTTACCAGCTTGCGGTCCCTCTGGTGCTCGGCTCATGGCTGGCAATAGCGCCCAGTCTGCTGGCCGTCGCGTGCTTCATTCTTCGTACCGCGCTCGAAGATCGCACGCTGCGCAGCGAGCTTGCCGGATACCAGGACTATGCCCAGCGCGTGCGCTACCGTTTGTTTCCAGGCGTCTGGTAGGCTCTCGTCATTTTGCACCAAAGCGCGCCAACTGATTGACATCACCCGCCGGGCTGTGCTACTCTGTGTGCTATCATTACCGACCAGGATAAACCGAATTCGCCATGCAAGCTCGTCAGCGCTCCATTCGCTCCACCCACCTCGACCAGAATCCTGCCTGGGTCTGGTTTAGCTTTTATTTCTATTTTGAGAGCCATACGACGGGTCCGAGCTTGGCGACTGCCACAGGCAGCTGCTAGTCCCAGTTTCAAGCGAGAAACACAGGGCGCAGAGCACAAGCTCGGCGCCCTTTTTGTTGTGGAAGTGCTAAAACCGACCGTGTGAAGGAGAAAGACTGTGACCGCTGCCCAGCCCGAACGACCGATCTGCTGCCGAGGCGTGCGCGGCGCGATCAGCGTCGAGGCCAACACCGCCAGCGCCATCCTCAGCGCCACGCGCGAGCTGCTCGAAGCGCTGATCGCGGCCAACGGGATCGCGCCGGACGATGTGTGCAGCCTGCTGCTGACCGTTACGCCCGATCTGACCGCTGAGTACCCCGCTGTGGCCGCGCGCCAGATCGGCTGGCAAGCGGTCGCGGTGATGTGCGCGCAGGAGCTCGCCGTGCCGCATGGCCTGCCGCGCTGCGTGCGCGCCCTGGTGCATTGGAACACCGATCGCACCGCGGACGAGATCAAGCATGTGTATCTGCGGGACGCTGAAGCGCTGCGCCCCGATCGCGTCGCTCGCCCTACCCTGTAGCTGCGTTATTGAACCGGTCTGCGTGACCAGGAGATCACCATGATTATCGTTATGTCTGCCAACGCCAACGCCCGCGAGATTTCCGAGGTGATCGCCCGCATCCGCGCGATGGGCTACGACGTACACCTCTCGCATGGTAAGGAGCGCACAATTATCGGCGTGATCGGGCGCGGCACGCCCATCGACCGCGACCAACTCATTGTGATGTCTGGCGTGCATCAGGTGATGCCCGTCACCCACCCGTACAAGATCGCCAGCCGCGAGTTCCACCCGGACGACACGCACGTGCCGCTGAACGGTATCGAGGTCGGCGGGCAGCACCTGGCGATCATCGCCGGGCCGTGCTCGGTCGAGAGCCGCGAGCAGATCATCGACACCGCGCACGCCGTCAAAGAAGCGGGCGCGACCGCGCTGCGCGGCGGCGCGTTCAAGCCGCGCACCTCGCCGTATAGCTTCCAGGGGTTGGGCGAAGAAGGGCTGCGCTATCTGGCTGAGGCGCGCGAGGCGACTGGCCTGCCAATCGTCACCGAGGTGATGGACCCGGCGCTCGTCCCGCTAGTGTGCGAGTACGCGGATGTCCTGCAAATCGGTGCGCGCAACATGCAAAACTACGCGCTGCTGCACGCGGTCGGCGAGAGCCAGCACCCGGTCCTGCTCAAGCGTGGCATGAGCAACACCATCGAGGAGCTGCTGATGGCCGCCGAGTACATTTTGAGCCACGGCAACATGCGCGTCATGCTGTGCGAGCGTGGTATCCGCACGTTCGAGACGTACACGCGCAACACGTTCGACCTCAACGCGATCCCGGTTCTCAAGCACATCTCGCACCTGCCGGTCATCGCGGACCCCAGCCACGCGGTCGGCAAGTGGGAATACGTCGAGAGCGTGGCGATGGGCGCGGTCGCCGCCGGGGCGGATGGCGTGATCCTCGAGGTGCACTTGCAGCCGGAACTCGCGCAGTCCGATGGGCAGCAGTCGCTCAAGCCGGAGCGCTTCGCGGCGCTGGTGACGAAGCTGCGCCAGCTTGCGCCGATTGTCGGGCGCGAGGTCGCGCCAAGCCCGCAGGCGGTCCCGCAGCATGGCTAAAGCGCTCGAAGACTGTACCGTCCATATCGCGGGCCTCGGCCTGATGGGCGGCTCGCTAGGGCTGGCGCTGCGCGGGCGCGCCGCCGCGATCACCGGCCACGACCCGCTGCCGGAAGCCGCCGCGCACGCCTGCGACACTGGCGCCATCGACCGCGCCACGCCGCACGCTTCCGGTGTGGATATCCTCATCCTCGCCGGGCCGATTCATGCGATACTCCACACCATCCCCGCGCTCGACCTCCGCCCCGAAACGCTCGTCATCGACATCGGCAGCACCAAAACGCAGATCTGCGACGCGCTGGATCGCCTGCCGGAAGGCGTGTGGGCGGTCGGCGGGCATCCGATGTGCGGCCTGGCGGAGAACGGCTATCAACACGCGACCGCGACGCTCTATCGCGGCGCGCGTTTCGTGCTGTGTGACACAACGCGCACCACCCCTGCCGCCCGCGCGCTGGCAGAGTCCCTCGTCCACGTGATTGGCGCGGATCCGCTGTGGCTGGACCGGCGCCGCCACGACGAGCTCGCCGCGCTGACCAGCCATCTGCCGCACCTGCTCAACTTCGCGCTGATGCGGCTGGCGATGGCGCGCACCGCGCAGGATAGCGAGGTCTATGCCCTGGCGGCGGGCGGATTCGACGGGGCGACGCGGCTCGCGCGTACAACTGAGAGCATGGTCGCCGGGATGCTGAGCACCAACGCGGAGCAGGTCCGCCGCGCCGCCGCCGAGCTGCGCGCGCACCTGGATACGCTTGACGCGCTGCTGGACGACGCGCCCGCGCTCGAACGCGAGTTGGCGGCCATCGTCGAAGCGCGCCGCGCCTACACCGCTGCTTATGGGGAGCGGATGATCACATGACGCAAACACTCACGCAGTCCATACAGGTTCAGGTGACGCCGGGCGGCGCGCTCAGCGGAACATGCCGCGTGCCCGGTGACAAGTCGATCTCGCACCGCGCGCTGATCCTCGGGGCGCTGGCCGATGGAGAGAGCGTCGTGCGCGGCCTGCTCGACGCAGGCGACACGCGCGCCACCCGCCGCGTGATGCAGGCGCTCGGCGTGACGATCGAGCCGGATGACAGCGGCGCGCTGGTCATCCAGGGGCGCGGTCTGGCCGGGCTTCATCCGCCCAAAGCGCCGCTCGACTGCGGACACGCGGGAACTGCGATCCGCCTGCTGGCCGGGGTGCTGACCGGGCAATCCTTCGCCAGCGTGATCGACGGCTGCGCTAAACTCCGCCGCCGCCCTATGCGCCGCGTGGTCTATCCGCTGCGGCAGATGGGCGCGCAAATCGCAGACACGGACGGGCGCGCGCCGCTACGCATCACCGGCGCGCTGCTACGCGGGATCGCGTACCGGATGCCCGTCGCCAGCGCACAGGTCAAGAGCGCGCTGCTGCTGGCCGGGCTGCGCGCGTCGGGTCCGACCGCCGTGATCGAGCCGGGCCCGGCGCGCGACCACACCGAGCGGATGTTGCGCGCGATGGGCGCGGACGTGGAGATAGCTGACGCCTGCTGCGTGACGCTGATCCCGCCGGAACGCTTGCGCCCGCTTGATCTGCGCGTGCCGGGTGATTTTTCGTCGGCGGCGTTCGTGCTGGTCGCCGCGCTGCTGGCGGGGTCCGGCGAGGTGACGATCGAGGGGGTGGGCGTCAACCCGACACGCACCGGCCTGCTGGACATTCTGGCGAGCATGGGTGCGGACATCCGCCTGACGAATGAGCGTGACGTCGCAGGCGAGCCGGTCGCGGACCTGGTGGCGTGTCGCGCCGCATTGCGCGGGACGCTGATCGAGGGAGATCGCGTCGTCCGCACGATTGACGAGTTCCCTGCGCTGATGATCGCCGCGCTGCAAGCCGAAGGCGTGACCGAAGTGCGCGGCGCGGCTGAATTGCGCGTCAAAGAGACCGATCGCATCGCGGTCATGGCGGCGGAGCTGCGCAAGCTCGGCGCGGCGATCGACGAGCGGCCAGACGGCTTCGTGATCGCCGGACCGCAGCGCCTGACCGGCGCGGTCGTGGACGGGCACGACGATCACCGCGTGGCGATGGCGCTCGCGCTGGCCGGGCTGCTGGCGGACGGACCGACGACCATCACCGACGCGCGCTGCATCGAGGACTCGTTCCCTGGCTTTGTCGAAACGCTGCACGCGCTCGGCGCGCGGATTGAGGAGGTAGCTGGTGAGTGAGACGGTCAAAATCGGGCTGCTCGGCTGGCCGGTGGCGCACAGCGTCTCCCCCGCCATGCACAACGCGGCCTTCCGCGCGCTGAAGCTTAACTGGCAGTACGAGGCGCTGGCCGTCACGCCGGAGCGTCTGACAGACGAGGTCGCGCAGCGCGTGGCCGAGGGCTGGCGCGGCTTCAACGTGACGATCCCGCACAAGCGCGCCGCGCTCGACCTGCCGCAAGTGAGCGAAGTCTCGCCCGCCGCCGCAGCGATCGGCGCGGCGAACACGCTCGCCGTGCTGCCGGACGGCACGCTCAGCACAGATAACACGGATTGGGAAGGCTTCGCGCGCGACTTGCGGATGTATCGCGTCCAGCCGGATCAACTGAACTGCCTGGTGCTGGGCACGGGCGGCAGCTCCGACGCGGTCGTCTACGCGCTGGAACAGCTCAACGCGCGTTCGATCACACGCGTCAGCCGCACGCCAGATGGACGACCGGGCGTGATCGGCTATGACGCGCTGGCGGCGCACGCGCCGTCGGCT
>CAZVCM010000084.1:0-14938 GCA_964626105.1 uncultured Thermoflexus sp. | reverse complement strand
GCTGCAGCGCTTCTGGGACCTGCTGTGCGGGCGCGCGCCCGAACAGCCGCGCCACCGCCGCGCCCCCCGCGCCGCCCGCCGGGGCGTACTCGAACACCACGCGCACTAACGTGCCGCCACCGCCGGGCGCGGGCTGGAAGCGCACCGACCCGGCGTGATCGACCACCGAGCCGGACACCGTCCGCCACGCGATCAACTCATCCGGCACGTCGTTCACAATCTCGGCATCCCAGCTTACCGGCGCGCCCGCCGGGCCTTCTACCACCCAATGCGAGCGATTGCCCTCGTACACCTCGACGGTCTTCACATGCGGCATAAACTGCGCCAGATGCGTGAAATCACGCCAGAAGCTGTAAAGCTCGTTCGCGCCTCGCTCAATCACGATGCTATCTTCAACACGCACACCTTGATCGTGCGGGACCGCGACCCGCGCCGCTGAATCAACGACCGCGCGGTTCTTCCCCAACAGGCGCAGGAGCATCGACTGGCCCGTCGCACCACGCATCAGCAACCCGCCGCCGGCCAGGCCCATCCCCAGGCCGACCCAACCGCGCTTCACCGCTCCGGCCAGCGCGAGCGCCGCGCCGCCCAACATCGAAATCACGCGCTCGTGGCGCTTCAAATTGATCTGCGTCGTCGGGCCTGTCTCGCGATATTCCATCATTTCTGGCGTTGTCATATCGGGCATTGTCGTGTCCGGCATGGTCGTTTCGTCAAACGTCATTGCGAAGTCTCCTCCGTCTCAATAGCCGAAGCGCCATATGCGCGCGGCCAGCGACCGGATCGGCGTCTGGGAGAGGCGCGCAGTGCGGCTCGCCGAAGCAAAACCGCACTACACAGCCCCTACGAGTCCGCTCTGCGGACCTTCATCCATCCCAACGTGTTCCTGTGCATTCCAATAAGCGCTGATCCGATGCCTTCCATCTTAGGCGGGATGCGGCGCTTTGATATGCGCCAGGTGGCTCATATTGATGTGGGCAGGTTGGCGCAATTTTGCGCCGCCCGCACGCCCGGACCTTGACAAACCGCTTGCCAGCACGAGAATTGGGCGTGGCCCAGGCTACCACTGTAAAACCCTATCATCAGTGTAGAGAGCGTCTATGCAATCCTTATCCACGGCTCGCTTCAAAGCGTCCGAAAATCCGCTTGCCAAGCCCTATCTGCTCGATCTCGCCCTGGTTCTCGGCTTGATCGGGCTGGTGATCATCGCATCGCTGCCGCTCACGCCGTCGCTGCGCCCAATCGGGCGGGACAACGGCATCCAATCATACACGGCTGAGATCATGTTCGAAGGCGGCACACTGTACCGCGACGCGTGGGACAACAAGCTGCCCGGCGTTTATCTGATCAACGTGCTGGCGTTCGGGCTGTTCGGCACGGATGCGTGGGCAATCTGGTCCATCGACGTGTTGTTTATGAGCGCTACCGCTGCGCTGTTTTATGTGCTGCTGCGTGTGGCGGGCTTCACACCGCGCGTCACGCTGCTGGCTGCCGGGTTATTTGTGCTGCTGGCGCGTCATCCTCTGATGTTGCATGACGTCAACTTCACCGAGAGCTACGCGCTGTTGCCCCAGGTGCTGGTGTTCCTCGCGGGCTATCGTTTCCTGCGCAAGCCGGGGATCGGCTGGGCAGTAGCTATTGGCCTGAGCGCGAGCTTCGCCTTCATGCTTAAGCAGACCACCATTGGCGGGGCGCTGGCGTTTATCCCTGCGCTGGTGCTGGTGCGGCACCCGGTCGTGCGCGCGCCGCAGCGCTGGACCTGGCTGGCAGCGATCGCAGGCGGCGGGCTGCTCGGGCTGGGGCTGATGGCGCTCTACCTGTGGGTGAACAATATCTTATCCCTGGCGCTGCACGCGTCGGTTGCGATGCCGATCGCGTTTCACGAATGGGTGAGCGCGCGCCCTGTCTCGATCGCGCAAACGCTCACTCGCTCGCTGACCCGCAGCGTCGCCCCGCCGATCCTGCTGCTCGTCGCAGGGCTGATCGTGCCGGGGTTGCTGGCGATCACGCGCCATCGACGCCGGGCATATGGGCGCGGCGCGTCTTCACGAGAATGGATCGCGCTCGGCGGCTGGGCGGCGCTGACCGTCGTGATCGATCTGGCGCTGGTGAATATCACCAACCGGTCGTATGCGCATTACTACGTCACGCTCGTCCCCGCGCTGACACTTCTGGCGGCGATCGGCTTGCAGCGCCTGCTGGAGCCGCGCAAAAGCTGGCTGGGGCTGCCTCACCGACAGCGGCTGGCGTTCGCAGTGATCGCGCTCAATCTGGCCGTCTTCGGCATCGGCGTGGTGATTGAGGTGGGTATCACGGCGACGGGGACGGTCTTCGGCCCGCCGCAAGAGCACCCCGTCGTGACGTATGTCGAACAGCACACCCGCCCCGAAGAGACTGTGTTCGTCTGGGGCGCGTCCAGCGAGATCAACTTCGAGGCGCAGCGACACAGCCCCACGCAGTACCACTACAGCTACCCGCTGATCGTCCCTGGCCACACCACGCCGGAACAGATCGCGGAGCTTCTCAAAGATTTGCGCGTTAACCAACCGGCGCTGATCGTGGATACCACAGTAGAAGATGGCAACCGCATTCCGCCGCTGGCAGCGGATACCCGCGCCGAGTGGCTGGCTGATGACGGTCGCGCCGACACCACCGATCTCACGCCGCTCTTCGAGTTCGTGGAAGCGCATTGCGCCGCCGAGCGCGCGCTGGGCGGAGTCACCATCTATCGCTGTGAATACGAGTAAGGCGTGATTGTGAGGAACGCGAGGGCGAGCGCGCTTATCGCCCGCATGGGGCGTTGATCGCGCACCTCAGCGGGTGCTGCTGATCCCCGCGCTGAACAGGTGGTGGGTGTGCGCCGTCGCGGCGACAGCGGCATCGTCCACAAACAACCGGATGCTCGTACCGTTTCCTGGCTCTGACGTGACCGACAGCTCCGCGCCGATCTCCTCTGAGCGCTCGCGCATGATATCCAGTCCCAGGCTGGTCGCCTGAACGTCGTCGAAGTCAAAGCCCACGCCGTTATCAGTGATCGTGAGCGCGATCCCCTCCGTGTTATGCTCAAGACGGATCGCAGCTTTGGTCGCGTTGGCGTGCTTGGCGATGTTGTTGAGCGCCTCTTGCGTGATGCGATACAGCGCCAGTTTGATATCCGGGTTCAATTCAAAGCTGCCATCGATCTCAAGCTGGATCGCCATGCGCTTGCGGCTGCGGATCGCCTCGGCAAGCTGGCGCAGCAGCGCCGGAAGCTCAACTTCCAGCAGCGAAGTGGGGCGCAACTCCAGCAGCAGCACGCGCATCTCCGCCATCGCCCCGCGTGTGAGCTTGTGTAGCTCCGTAAGTTGTTCGAGCGCTTTCTCGGGATTGCGCGCCCACTGGCGCGGCAGGGCCTCCGCGATCACGCTGGCCGAGAACAGCGTCTGGCTGACGGCGTCGTGCAAGTCGCGGGCCAAACGCTCGCGTTCCTGCGAAGCAACAAGCGCGCGTTCGCGATCCACCAGGCGCGCGTTGTTGATCGCGATCGCAACTTGTTCGGCGAACGCCTCAAGCCGCGCCGCGTGTCCCTCGGTGAAAAAGCCCTTCTGCCGACTCCCCAACTCGAGGAACCCGATCACCTGGTCGTCGAGCACAATCGGCACGCCAAGGAACCCGCGCCAGTAAGCATCATGGCTCCGGCGGATCCCGGATTCGACGCGCGTATCGGGCACAATCAACGTCTGGCGCGTAGTGAGCATCGTGTGCAAGTATGCCGTCGTTCTGATCGGCAGCGCCTGGTCAGCCAGCTCGGCTTGCAACGCGGGGTCCTGGCTGTGCGAGCCAACGACATGCGCCAGTTCCGTTTCTTGATCGATCAACAGAATCTCAGCCAGATCATGCGGGATCACGCGATCCAGGCTGTTGAGCACCTGATCGAGCACCGCTGGTAGATCCAGCGCGCTGTTGAGCGCGTTCGCAATGTCGCGCAGCGCTTCAGCCAGCTCGCGCTGCTCGCGCTCCAATACCTCGACCATCCGCCGCTCGGTGATGTCCACGCCGACCAGCCAGTCTCCCCAGCCACCGACCGGAAACTGCCCGGCAACGCTCGACCACACGATGCGGCGTGGCGCGCCAAACTTGCACGCAAGCGACACCTCGTAGTCACGCAGCGTCACGCGCCGGTTGAAGATGCCCGCCAGAAGCTTTTCACGGCTCTCCAGATCCGGGATCAGCTTTTTCAGCACGTCGGGGTCAGACAACACTTCCGCCTCGGTATAGCCAGTCACGCGCTCGCATTCCCGGTTCCACGTGACGATACGGCCCTCTTTGTCAGCGGCGAACAACAGCACCGGCATGTTTTCAAGCACAGTTCGCAGGCGCGCTTCGCTGGCTTGCAGAATGGTCTCGGCTTGTTTGCGCTCGGTGATATCTTCCAGAAACATCGCTATCTGACTCGCGCTGGCCGGGAAGACCGCTGCGTGAAAGCAGCGCGTGCCATCCGGCGAGCGAAAGTCCCCACGTGCGGGACGCCGTGACTTATAAACTTTCTTGCACAGCGCGTTCAGCGCCGCCCCATCCAGGTCGGGCGAAAGCTCAGTCACCGGCTTGCCGATCTGGTTTTTGGGGTTGAGGTTGAGCAGGCGGCTCAACGCCTGGTTGCCGTCCACCAGCAGATAGGTCAGGCCGCTCTCATCGCGCGTCACTTGAAACACAGCCAGCGGATTGAGCGTGTTGTTGAAATATTGCTGGTAGCGTCGCTGCGCTTCTTCCAGGTCAGCAAACAGCAGGTCAAAGGGCCGCACCATCCCGGTCCTCAGTACGGCTTTATAGACCAGGTAGTAAGCGATGATCTTCAAAAAGTGGCCGAATAGATTGACGGTGTCATACATGTTCAGATACAGTGTGAACAGCAATTCGGAGACGATCATCAGCCCAATCGTGGCGATGATCAACGAGAAAATATCCGGCGAAAATGCCTTCCGCACGCGCCAGTGGGTGGCTATCGCCCCGACGAGGACCAGCATGATCGCGTATTCGCTGGCCACTTTGAAGGTCGTCAGCCCTTCACCCTCAACGAACGCCACCGGCATCTGGCCCGCGAAGACCAGCAACAGCCAGGCCCCAACGGTCAGAGAAAAGCCCACCAGGACCACGTCTTTGCTGAGATGGCGCCGCAAGAAAAGCGGCGCGACCAGCAACGCGCCGCTCTGCGTGAAACGCGCAGCGAGCCAGAGTTGTGTCGGGATGTTCGCGTCAGCATTCTCAAACACGCCCATTCCCTTATAGGAGAGCGTGTGGACGAAATCGAGGCTGGCAGCAGCCAGAAACCCCGTGCCGAGAAACAGGAAATAATCAGTCTTGAAAAAGCGGCGCGAGTTCCACGCGAAAAGAAAAATGCTGAACCCCACCACCACGCTGAACCCTTCCGCGAGGCTGTGCGTCAGCAAGTAATTGTCCAGGCTAATCAGATATAGCCCTATCAGCAACACCGAAACAACCACGAGCGAGCGATAGTGCTGCCAGCTCCGGAAGGCGAGTGCCTTTCCGTTCATAACACACCCCACCCTGGCATCACGCTGCCAGCCAAATAAATCTTTCTAGACAGGCAGAAGGGTCGCTCAGCCTTGATCGAGCGCTTTCCCTCTCCGCTGAACAAAAGTGTAATACGGATAGGCCAGCGCGTCGGGGTCAAACGCGCCCCGCTCCAGCGCATGGCGATTCGCTTCCTCGAAATCATGGTGCAGCCGATCAAGTGTAGCCAACTGGTTATCTGTTGGCTCTAGCGAAAATAGCGCGACCAGGGTGGTGTGCGCGCCCGGCACAAGGCACAACCAACGCCCGTCGTCCAACTCAGTGCGGCGCGTCCCTGCGCGGAAGACCGCGCCGACTGCCCGCCGGTAACCTTCCAGCATGGGCAAAATACGCGCAGGCGCGATGTCGAACGCGCCAAAGGTTTGCAGCGGGTGATCCCCCCCGGCAAGGTACACACCCATCCCGATCGGCCTGGCGGATAGACGCTTCTTCAAATGCTGGGTATCTTCGCCATCGGCAACAGCTTCGCGCCACAATGCCGGATCGGACTCGGCGAGCAACTGCGCGACCGCTGCGATCTGCCGCTGATAGCGGGCATACAGGCGATGGAACTGCGTCCGGTTGATTTCTCCGTTGGCATACTCCTGAACCAGACGGCTCATCTTCTGGTGGACAAGCGTGATAAACTCTTCACCCTGACGCGCACTTTCTTGGCGCGGGTTGTCGTTCGTCGAAAACATACTGCTGACTGCTCCTCGCTGCGTCTACTGGCCTGCTGCCGGGTTGACGCCCTGCTTCATATGTATTGTTTAACATTATACCCCGAATTTGTATGTCAAGTGTTATCGCCCGGCTTTGATAACACCGCGCATATTTCTCCATGTTACTGCAATAATCTGTGATGAATGGCCGGATAGACAGTCGATCGCGCCCTATGGTAGACTGAAATCGTGCGTGAGATCGGCCTGCCTGCCGGTCGATCCATTGGGTTAATGAAAAGGAAAAGCGATGCAATGGTAGCGTCCACGGCGATAAAAGTGATATGCATCGAAGACGAACACGAGATGATCGATCTGGTTCAGCTTATTCTCACGCGGCGCGGCTATGAAGTGCATGGCGCGCTCGGTGGCCGCGAAGGGCTCGCCCTGATCGAGGCTGTCAAGCCGGACCTGGTGCTGCTCGACTTGATGATGCCCGATATGGACGGCTGGGAAGTCTACCAGCAGATGAAAGCCAACGAGCACATGAAGTCGATCCCGGTGATTATCGTCACCGCCAAGGCGCAGAGCATCGACAAGGTGCTCGGGCTGCACATCGCCAAGGTGGAAGATTACATCACCAAGCCGTTTGGCCCATCCGAACTGCTGGCGGCTGTGACGCGTGTGCTGCACGAGGCGGGTATTGAGATCGAAGGCGCTTAGGAGTCACCCGCTTGCTGATCCACGCCAGACGCTCATAGGGCCGCTTCGGCCCTTTTTTTGCTTGTGTTTTACTATTGTGTAAGGAGTAGGACGGGCGCACTATCGTGTTCGATCCAGACCGCTGTACAATGGATCGGGACACACGCGATGAAAGGACAGCACGTTATGCAGACCTCACTCCAATCTTTGCTCGACACCGGCCAGCCGATTGTAGCGGATGGCGGCATGGGGAGCATGCTGATCGCGCAGGGGCTGCGCCAGGGCGAGCCTCCTGAGTTGTGGAACGTCGAGCATCCTGAGCGCGTCCGCCAGATTCACCGCGACTATCTTGAGGCCGGGGCGCAGATCATCCTGACCAACAGCTTCGGCGGGAACCGTATCCGCCTGGGCCGCAGCAAGCTGGCCGAGCGCGCCGAGGAGTTGAACCGCGCCGCCGCAGAACTGGCCCGCGCCGAAGCTGACGCCATCAATCGCATGGTCGTGGTCGGCGGGTCGATGGGGCCGACCGGCGAGATGCTCGAACCCTATGGCGAGCTGCCGTTTGACGACGCGGTGGCGGCCTTTGAAGAGCAGGCGCGGGCGCTGGTCGCCGGGGGCGTGGACGTGCTGTGGATCGAGACAATGGCCGACCTGGAAGAGCTGCGCGCGGCGGTCGAAGGCGCGCGCCGAGCCGCGCCAGAGATGCCACTCGTCACCACGATGACCTTCGACACCAACGGGCGCACCATGATGGGTGTCACGCCGGAGAAAGCGATCACCGCGCTGCGCGAGCATGGCGTGATCGCGCTTGGCGCGAATTGTGGCAACGGTCCAGACGAGATCGAAGGCGTGATCGAGCAGATGCGCGCCGTCGATGTCACGATCCCGCTGGTTGCCAAAGCCAACGCCGGCCTGCCGCGCATGGAAGACGATCGCCCGGTCTATGACGCGACGCCGCAGGAGATGGGTGAGTATGCCGGGCGCGTGCGAGATCAGGGCGCGCAGATCATCGGCGCGTGTTGCGGCAGCACGCCCGCGCATATCGCCGCCATCGCCGCCGCGCTGAAGAGTTAACACCTCGCCGCGATCCAGCCGCGCGCGGGCCGGATCGCAGAATGGCGAATCATGCTACACTAGAGCCATTCGGCAGGTTGGCTTGTTGCTTTTTTACGACGAAGGGGGCCTCATGCGAGCACCGCATTTCCTCACGGTCCGCCGGTTGATCGGCGGGGCGCTGCTGATCGCGCTGGCCGCGCTGGGACTCGGAGCGCCTCAGCCGCTCGCGCATGCCCAGAGCGGCGGGAATCTGCTGCAAAATCCCGGCTTCGAGCCGCCCTTTACCACGCGCAATAACGACTCGTCTCTGCAAGTCGCCAGCGGATGGGAGCCGTGGTACGCAACCGGCGGCGGATCGACCGCGATCAACGCGCGGCCTGAATATCTCTCCGCGCCGAACAACCGCGTTCGCTCTGGCAGCGGCGCGCAGGAATACAACACCTTCTTCGCCACGCACAACGCGGGCGTTTACCAGCGCGTCCCTGTCACCGCCGGGGCCGAACTACGGTTCAGCGTGTGGGTGTGGGTGTGGTCTTCGGCCACCTTCGATAACCCGAACGTCAGCGAAGACCCGAACGACGTGCAGGTGAGCGTCGGCATCGACCCGACCGGCGGCACCAACGCATCCAGCCCTAACGTCGTCTGGTCAGAAGCCGTCGAGTTTTACGACGAATACCGCGAGCTATCGGTCGTGGCGACCGCATCCGGCCCGGCGGTGACTGTCTTCGTGCGCAGCGTGCCTGAGAACTTCGTCGGAACGACCAACATTTACCTCGACGACGCGAGCCTGCTCCCGGCTGGGCAGACGCCCGGTCAGCCAACCGCCGTGATCCCATCGCCAACGCCCGCCGTCATTGAGCCAACGCAGGAAGGCACGCAGACGCCGACGCCGAGCCCGGTCGCCACGTTCGCACCGCCGCCGACCTTCACGCCTGCCATCACGCTGCCGCCAACGTCAACGCCGGTTCTGCCCGCGACGCCCATCCCCACCACGCCGCGCCCGGCTACCGCGACCCCTGTCTTGCCGGGCGATTTCGATAGCTCCGTGCTGTACACCGTGCAGGCAGGCGATACCGTCAGCCAGATCGCGCAGCGCTTCGGCAGCACCGTCGCGGCGATCGCGCAGGTGAACGGCCTGAGCAACCCGGGGCTGATCTACGTCGGGCAAACGCTGATCATCCCGGTGCGCGGTGATTACCAGCGCCCGCCGACCTTCACGCCCGCGCCGATCTGGCCGACCGCTGCGCCGCCCGGCTTCCCCACTGCCGCGCCGTATCCTACCGCTGCGCCGCCGACCACCGTCGGCAGCTACACCGTGCAGCGCGGCGACAGCCTCTCGGTGATCGCGGCGCGCTTCAACACGACGACTGCGACGCTGGCGCAGATGAACAACATCGTCAATCCGAACCTGATCTACGTGGGGCAGGTGCTGCGCGTGCCGACTGTATCCGCGCCGGTCCCGCCGCCGAGCCAACCGCCCGCGCAGCCAACTTATCACAACGTGCAGCCGGGCGACAACCTGTCACGCATCAGCCTGATCTACAGGGTGTCAGTTGACGCGATCATGCGCGCCAACAACATCCGCAACCCGAACCTGATCTTCGTCGGGCAAAGGCTGGTCATTCCGCGATGAGTCAGGGGCACGCCATCCGCCGCGTCGAGACGGGCGAGGTCGTCCTGCCGAATGCGACAATGGCCGACACGTTCTTCAAGCGCTGGCGCGGGTTGATGCTGCGCCGCCGCCTCGCGGAAGACGAAGGGCTGCTGTTCACCTTTCACCGCGAGAACCGGGGCGAAAGCACAATCCATATGTTCTTTGTGGGTTTCCCGATCGCGGCGGTGTGGTTGGACGCGCGCGGGGTGGTGGTGGATGCCAAGCTCGCCAAGCCCTGGCGCCCGTACTACGCGCCTGCGCAGCCCGCGCGCTACCTGATCGAAGCGCCGCCAAGCCTGTTGGAACGCGTCACCATTGGCGAGCAGTTAACGTTCGACGGGCTAAACGGCACCTAGCGCCGACAATGCCAGTGCACAACGACCGGGGCGATCAATTGGATCGCCCCGGTTTTGCTTTGAGAGGTTACTATTTGCAGACCAGATTGCGCAGAAACTTCGCGCCATCTGTAGGGACCACCTGCTGCCACATCCACGCCAGTCTTGACGCGGGCGATGCAAGCCCTCCAATGAGACAACCCAAGCATACACCCTTACTGTTTTAGGGCTGTTTCGTGCTTGCCAGCGGCAGCCGCACCGTGACCGTCGTGCCCTGTCCCTCGACGCTGTTCAGCGCGATCGTGCCCTGATAGTGCTCGACCATCGCGCGCACCGCAGCCAGTCCGATCCCGGTCCCGACGATGCGCGCGCTTTTGGCATTCGAAGCGCGATAGAACTCGTCGAAGATGCGCGGCAGCTCGTCCGCCGGAATGCCGATGCCGGTATCCCGCACCACGACTGTCGCCTGCCCTGAGGGCTGATCGACCGCGACTTGCACGGTCACATCGCCACCTGCAGGGGTGTACTTGATCGCGTTATTCAGCAGGTTGCCGAGAACCATGCTCAGGCCCGGATCGCCCGCCAGGACGGTGACTGCCGGGCAATCAGACGTGTGCAGCGCCACGTCTTTTTCTTCGGCGATCGGGCGCTCCCGGTCGATGGCAACGTCCAGCGCCGCGCCGAGATCGACCGGCTCCGGCGGCTGCGCAGCGAGGGATACTTCCCGGCTGGCGGCGAAATCGAGCAGATCGTCGATCAACTCGCGCAGGCCGTCCAGCCGCTCGCTGACGCGCTGTATGATCACGCTTTGCATTGGTGAGAGGTCATCATCCACATAGCCCTGCTCGATGCTGCGCACCAGCGCCAGACTCGCGGCCACGGGCGCGCGTAGTTCGTGCGTCGCAGCGCGGGTGAAAGCGGCGCGTTCTTCGTTCAGGGCGCGGATGCGCGCTTCACGGCGGCGCAGGTCTTCGGCCTGCCGCGAGACCAGCTCCGAGAGCGTCAGCGCGGTGGTAGTAAAGAAAAACAGCGCGGCGAGGAGATAGGTACCGTTCTGGTATAGATCGCCGCCGAGGCCGATGTCTGGCAGCGTGACGTGCGGCAGCGCGCCAATCGCTTCCAGCGCCGCAAGCCCGGCGACGATCACCGCGCTGAGCAGCGCCATCACGCGCGCCTGACGTGGCGGGAGCACGGTCGCAGCCAGCGCGACATGGATGATGAAGTAAATCAGCGCCGGGCTGGCGATTCCGCCCGTGAAATGCACCACCGCAGTCATCGCCAGCCAGTCCAGCGCGATCTGGCTCCACAGCGCCCGCGCAACGGACGCAGCCGCCCGGTCCGGGCGGCGTGCCTCAACCGCCAGCGCGACGTTGTACGCCAGCACAGCCGCGCCAGTCGCCAGCAGCGCGCCCGCCGGAAGCTCGATCCCAAGCGCCCAGCGTGCGACCGCTGTCGCCAGCAGAATGCTCAGCCCGGCGGCCCAGCGCAGCGTGATCAGCAAGCGGCCAGCCGGCGCCAGCGCGTCAGCCGTTTCGCGCGGCTCGGCGGGCGCGTGCATCGCGGCCTACTCCGGCGGAAGCAGCTTGCGGACTTCGTCCAGCAGGCGGCGCGGATCGACCGGCTTTTCGAGGAACGCCTGCACCGGCAGATAGTCCGACTCGGGCCGGAAACGCAGCGGCGTGGTCTGGTGGACCGCCGTCACCATCACAATCGGAATGCGGCGCAGCGCTTCGGGCGCGTCCGGCCCGTGAAGCTCCTGCGCAAGCTGAAAGCCCGCGGTGTGCGATCCCATCATCACGTCGAGGATGATCAGGTCCGGCATGATACTTTTCGCCAGCGCAAGCCCTTCGTCCTCGTCGGCGGCCTCGTGGATCTCATAGCCTTCGCGCTCCAAGGGGAGCCGCATCGCCAAAACGACATCGGGATCGTCGTCAATCAACAGAATTTTACGCGCCATGGGTTAGTTCGCTCCTGAGTTCGTCCAGCAGAGCATCAATCAGGTCAGGCAGCGCGCGCTCGACGGCCGGGCTGAGCGGGCGATCCCACTCAACATGCTCGGGCTGCACGCCAAAAATCAAAACTTCCGGGGGCAGCATCCCCAACGTCTCGGCCAGCGCCAGCGCGTGGGAGAGATCGGTCTGGTGCAGCGAGAGCGTCCGGTCGTGGGAGATCAGGCGCGCTTCATGCCAGGAAAAACGCCGGATCGTGCCGGGCGGCAGGTCCATCATGACCGCGTCGACCAGCACCACCCGCTGGTAGCCATCCCACAGCGGGATCAGCCCCAGGCCAGCGGTTCCCCCATCCAGCACCGTTACACCGGGCGGCAGATCAGGCAGGGCCTGCAGGCGCTGCACAGCCAGCACGCCTACGGCGTCATCGCCCATCAACAGGCTGCCCACGCCTAGCACCAGCGTCCCGGCATGATCGGCCATCACACGCTGCCCGGCAAGCGGCGAAGCAGGCGCCAGGTGGCGCCTGCTCCAGCCGTCCTATTTGCCCACAAATTCGACATTGAGGAAGTGCGTCGAGCACGAAATGCACGGGTCATACGCGCGGACCAGCATCTCCAGCCGCTGCGTGATCGTCTCTTCTGGCTCCGTGAGCAGCGTCGGGACGAGCGCGCGCATGTCGCGGTCGATGTTGCCGAGATTCTGCCCGGTCGGGATCACGCAGTTCGCTTCCTGGATCAGCCCGTCCTCACCGATCTGGTATTCGTGGAACAGGATGCCGCGCGGCACGTCCGCCGCGCCCACGCCCCGCGCGCCCGAACGCAGCGTGACCGGCGCCGGTTCTTCCGGCACGATCCCGCGCGCCAGCACAGTATCCAGCAGCTGGATCAGATCGTCCCAGCAATGCACGATCTCTACCACCTGCGCCACGCTGTTGTAGTACGGGTTGTAGCACGGCGCGCTCAGCCCGAGATGGGCCGCTGCCGCCTGCGCGCGCGGGTGCAGGTGCTCGTGCTTGAGGTGATAGCGCGCCAGCGCTCCCACCATGTAGCTCTCGCGCTGGTGCGCGGTGTGCTTGGCGGTGGAGTGGACCTCGAGGTGCTCATTGGTGACGGCGCGATACTCTTCCAGAGGCCGCGGCGCGTGCTCGGTGCTGCCGATCATCCCGTCGATAAAGCCGTACTCGTCCGGCTGCACCAGCGCGACGTATTCCGTCTCGCGTTCGAACTTCGGAAACGGCAGCGTCCCGAACAGCTCGACCGTCGCGTCGACGTCCGGCAGCAGCGCTTCGGCGCGCGCCCGCAGCGCTTCAACTTGCTCGCGCTTCGGGTAATGCGTGAAGCCGCCGACCGTCATCGCGATCGGGTGCGTGTGCCGCCCGGCAAAGGTTGCGCACAGGTCGCCCGCAAACTGCTTCATGCGCAACGCGCGCTTGACGATGTCCGGGTGGCTCGCCGCCAGCGGGATCACGCTGCCCACGCCCAGGAAGTCAGGCGCGATCAGCATATAGACATGCAGGATGTGGCTGTCAAGCATTTCGCCGTGCATGACGAGCCTGCGCAACAGCGTCGTCTGCTCGCTGAGCCGGACGCTCAACGCGCGCTCGGTGGCGCGCAGGCTGGCGGTCGCATGGCCGCACGCGCAGATACCGCAGATGCGGCTGGTGATGTGCGACGCCTGAAGATAGGGCCGCCCGCGCAGCATCGCCTCAAAGAAGCGCGGCGTTTCAACAATCTGAAGCTCGCAGCGTTCCAGCGAGCCATCTCGCACGTCCACCACGATATTGCCGTGGCCCTCGACGCGCGTCACATGATGCACATTGATCCGAACCTGCGCGCCGGTGTCGGCGACCGCTTCACGGGCCGGTCGTTTTGCTTTCTTGGTCATCGATCAGGCCTCCTTCGGCGCGGCGAACGTTGACGATGGGAGGTTTTGTGCATCCGGAGCGCGACGGGGAGAGCCCATGCCAGACAGCGCGCTCAGCGGGGCGGCGTCGCCCATCTCTTTGAGCTGATAGGCGTTGAACATTGAAAACTGCGCGTCGATCTCGACATCCGTCAGGCCGTGACCGCGCAGGACATCACGCATCGCCTCAAAGTTCGCCTCTGGCACGAAGCCGCGACAGGCTTCGCAGCCGCTGCCATACTGCGGGCAGATCGCGGCACAGCCCGCCCGTGTCACCGGGCCGAGACAGGGGATGCCTTGTTTGTTGAGGCAGGCGTTTTCGGCCAGCTTGCACTCGACACACAGTGGGTAGTCGGGCAGCTTCGGCTTGCGCCCCTGCAGCAGCTTCTGGACAATCTGAATAAACTCGTTCCGGTCAATCGGGCAGCCGGGGATCGCGTAATCCACCTCGATCACAGCGGAGATGGGCCGCGCCGGATAGCTTTCGTACAGCTCGCGCCCGTGCTTGCCGTAGACGTAAGTCTGCACGTTCTCGATTGACCAGCGGTTCTTCATGCTGTTCACGCCGCCGAGGTGCGCGCACGCGCCCAGCGCGACCACAATCGTCGCCTGCTCGCGGATAGCCTGCAGCCGTGCCTCGTCGCTTTCACGCGTGCACGAGCCTTCGACAAAGGCGATCTGATAGTCTTCACCCTTCTCAGACATCGCCTCGCGGAACTGGACAATCTCGACCAGATCGAGCAGGCCCAGATGCGTTTGCAGCGCGTCGACCACCGTCAACTGGCAGCCCTCGCAGCTTGAGAAATCAAAGAAGGCGATCTTCGGTTTGGCCGGCATTACAGCGCCTCCTCAAACGCCAGCGCCTCGGCGTAGGTCCACGCCGGGCCGTCCTGGCAGCTATACCGGTGATTCACCTGGCAGTGTCCGCACTTCCCCACGCCGCATTTCATCCGGCGCTCGAAGCTCATCCAGATCTGGTCGGGCGTCAGGCCCTTGCCGAGCAGTTCCATCACCACGAAGCGATACATCACCGGCGGGCCGATGGTAATCGCGACCGTCTTGAACGGGTTGATCTGGACGCGCGGGAACAGCCGCGTGATCACGCCGATGTGCCCAACCCAGCTTTCG
>CAZVCM010000083.1:0-14987 GCA_964626105.1 uncultured Thermoflexus sp. | reverse complement strand
ATTTTGCTCACTCCACAGCTCGGCGAGGCGCTGCGCCTGCTGGCTGACCACAATCACACGCTCGGCTTGCTTGGTGAGCCGATGCAGTTCTTCCAGCACGTAGCGTAGCTGCCCACCATAACGCTGTCCTGGCGCAAACAGGTCACCAAGCGCCACCCCGTCGCCCATCTGCATCTCGGGGTCGGCGCCGAGGCGCAGCGTGGGACGCGCCGAAAGCTCATCCTGCAACTCGTCCCAGGTCAGATAGGGCAGGGGGTAATCCGGCGGAAGCTGCACAGCGGGGGCTTTCTCGCGGTGCAGATTGACCGCTTGCTCTTCCAGGTCTGCCATGCTGTCATGCAGTGCACCCCAGTCATCGACCAGAATGAGCGCGTTCTCTGGCAGGTAATCGAGCAGCGTCGCCGGATAGCTATGGAAATAGGGCAGGTAGTATTCGAGATGCGGAAATGGCACGCCGTTGGACAGCGGTTCGTAATCCGGCAGGCTCGACGTGACATCCTCGCCGGGTTCGGGTTGGCGCGAAAACCAATCCGCGAGCTTTTCAGCAGCCGCTGGACCAAAGCGCGGCAGCGCCTCGCGCGCGGGCGGCACTGCGATGTGGTCAAGATTGGCAGACGAGCGCTGGGTTGCCGCGTCGAAGCTGCGTAGACTTTCGATCTCATCGCCGAAAAACTCGATTCGCACTGGTTGGCGAGCGGACACTGGGAAGATGTCGAGAATGCCGCCGCGACGGCTGAACGTGCCCGGCTCAACGACAATGGATGCCGGTTCGTAACCGTTTTGCAGCCAGGTATGCAGCAAGCTGTCTGGCGAGGTCTGCGTGCCGGGACGGAGCTGGCGCGAAGAAGCGCGGAACTCGCGGGCAGGCAGAGTCTTCTGCATCAGCGCCAGGGCAGAGCTCACGATGATCGGCGGCGTGCTATGGGGGCGCTTCACACCGACCGGCGGCGCCAGCGCTGCGAGCGTGGTCAAGCGGCTTTGGATCGCGGTGGGTGTCCAGGGTGCGCGCTCGTAAAAGATTGAGGTTGGCTCGGCAAAGCGTTTCACTGCGCAGCCCGGCAGCCAAACGGGCAACTGCTCCGCGATGTTATAAGCGCGGTCGACACGCCCAGCGATGATCAGCATTGGCCGGTCGAGATCGGATGCAAGCGCCGCCAGTACAAAGGGGCGCGCCGCACGGAGTAGATGCTGATCGGGCAAGGGGGCGCCTAGTTCCAGCGCGCCAAGCAGCGCGCGGTACGCAGCCGTGCGCCGCAGAAGGTCCAGCAAGCCATCAAGTCGCATGGGGATCGCGGTCCGTCCTATCGCGGGAAGTTGAGACCGGGCGCGAGCTTTCATCCGAAGTGTCGCCCGTGGTCGAATTGTTGGTGGTGTTGAACGCGTTCATTGCCGCGTCGATGCCGTCGCGCAGCCACGTTTCGATCGCGGCTAAGGTATGCTCGACGGCCTCAGCAATTGCTGGTTCCTCATCTGCCGAAAACCGCTGCAGGACGTAATCCGCAGGGTCCATGCGCCCCGGAGGGCGACCGATGCCAAACCGGATGCGCGGGAACTCCTGCGTGCCGAGCTTGCGGATAATGTCGGTCATGCCGCGATGTCCGCCCGAACCACCTTTTGACCGCACGCGCAGCGTCGCTGAAGGCAGGTCCAGATCGTCGTATATGACGAGGATGCGCTCGGGCGGAATCTTGTAGAACGCTGCCAGCCCTTGCACGGCGCTGCCGCTGAGATTCATGAATGTCTGCGGCTTGGCGACAAGCACGCGCTGACCGGCGACGGTGCCTTCCGCGACGATCGCTTTTGAGCGCTTCTTGTTTTCATAGCTCAGGCGATGTGCGTGCGTGAAAGCATCGGCGCAGCGAAAGCCTATATTATGGCGCGTGTTCTGATACTCCTTGCCGGGGTTGCCGAGCCCTACGAGCATGTAACGCTCGCCCGGCGAAGGAGAAGTGCCTCGTTTGAACCAGGGCATTCGATTCTGTCCTGATGATCTACTCGATGATTTAATAGTCGTCCCCGGCGAGCGGGTGGCGCTGCCCGCCGCGTGACAGGCGGCGCACTCCAAAGTACAGCGCGATGGCGAGGAACACACCGGCAGCGATTACACCGCCCGAGCAAAACGCTTGTCGCACGCGCTCGAAATTGATCTGTGTGTCTGACGAGCTGCGCTGGAGCAAGCTGGCAGATGATCCTGCATCCACCGGGCCAGTTTGCACTTGCGCGGTATCGGGCGCGGGCTGCGGGTTGCTGGCAGGCGGCTGGATAATTGGCGAGGTTGGCGTGGGGCCAGGCGTCGCCACGTCGAGACCTGGCGCTACACCTGCCGGTGCGATAGTCGGGACGGGCGTCGGCTGGCTGTTTTGCACGCGCAGGTTAGAGATCGCTGCTTCGGCATAATCACCGCTGTCCAGGTACACGCGCAAGCGCAGCCGGTACAGGCCATCCGGCACCGCGCTTGTATCCCACGTGCCCAGCACGCCATCCTGCACCTGCTGAGTGACCGGCTCCTGCACGAACGCCCACTCGTCGCCGACATCGCTGAGCAGGTCGTATTCCAGCGTATAGCGGTCGAATGCGCTCGGGTGCAGCGCCGAGCCGGTGATGTTCACCGCGCCGAACAACTGCGCGCCATCCCCGGGCGTGGTGATTTGCGCGGTGGCAGGCGTGTCCTGCGCTCGCGCCGCGCTCGCGCTGAGCGACACGGCAATGATCAGTGTGTACAGCAGCCATCTGCCGAACCAGCGCACAGATCGCATCTTATCCCTTCCATACCAAGTGGCGGAGCGGAACCGATTAAGTCTAGCAAGCCTGGAGACCGCCGGCAAAAACCTTCGAGGCAGGCGTGGCGACTGAACCGCGCCGCGCGAGAACGTTGACAATCTCCGCGCTCTGTGCCATAATCTGCGCAGTCTGAGCCCCTGCGAGGGCTCGGCGCCTCCTAACTTGCCATCTCAAACAAGAAGGAGGTGGTGTCGATGCATGATAGTAGTACCACGACCGGCGCTGTGACACCCCTCCTTCAGGTGAACTAAGTTCACTTGTTGTAGGTGTCACAGCGCCCAAACAGAAGGCCCCGGCTTCGGTCGGGGCCTTCGCCGTTGTAAACCCCAAAAGCGCGCTGACTTGTGTGAATTCTTTGTGTCATTTCTCACAAATGGGAGCACTCTCACCTAGAATTGAGTAGTTTCCTCGCGTCTTACCCTTTGCTCCGATTCTGTACTTGGGGGTACAATTCGTAGGGCTGTCTTTCGGCGGCGTGCACGCCGCTGCAGAGGGCAGCAAACAGTCATCGCGTGTTCGTCACCGTGCGAGGCGCTCGATGTCTTGGGCGTTGCCCGCTAGGAGGGGTTCTTCATATGTTTGAGATGGATATTGAAGTATTCGAACAAGTCATGATATTTATCGTTCTTGGCACTGCGGGGTTAGCACTCGCGTATGCCTTGTGGCTCCGTAACTACATCATGAGTGCGGACAAGGGCACGGCTGAGATGCAGCGCATCTGGGGGTACATTCGCAACGGCGCGAACGCATATCTCCGCACGCAGCTTCGCACGGTCATTATCATGATTGCCATTCTGACGGTGGCAATGTTTTTGAGTGTGTTTGTAGTAAGCCCAACCCCAGAAGCGAATGAGTTCTTTGACCACGACGAAGATCGCGCGCGGATCGTGATCGCGATTGCGCGTGCGCTTGCCTTCGTGATGGGCTCTTCGTTCTCGGCGATGGTCGGCTTCTTTGGTATGAACATGGCTGTGCAGGGGAACGTTCGCGTCGCGGCAGCGGCGGAGCGCGGCGGCTACCAGGAAGCGCTGAAGATCGCGTATCGGTCCGGTACCATCACCGGTATGTTGACCGACGGCCTGGGGCTGTTGGGTGGCACGCTGATTTTCATCATCTTCGGCAAGGCGTCGCCAGATGTGCTGCTCGGCTTCGGCTTTGGTGGCACGCTCCTCGCGTTGTTCATGCGCGTGGGCGGTGGTATCTATACAAAGGCAGCGGACGTCGGCGCAGACCTGGTCGGTAAAGTTGAGGCCGGGATGGAAGAGGACGATCCGCGCAACGCGGCGGTGATCGCAGACCTCGTTGGCGACAACGTGGGTGACTGTGCCGGTATGGCCGCGGACATCTTCGAGTCGTACGAAGTGACGATCGTCTCCAGCCTGATCCTCGGTCTCGCACTGACTGCCATCAACGGCGAGCTGTACTGGATTGTGCTGCCACTGCTGGTGCGCGGCATCGGTGTGATCAGTTCCATTGTCGGCACCTACGCCGTGTCGCTGTGGCGCGTGGACGACGCCGAAGAGGCGATGTACAAAAGCTACGAAATCTCGTCGGGCATTACGATCATTTCTACATTCCTGCTGGCGTGGCTGTACGCGGGGCAGTTGTCCCTGGCGACGCTCGTGGCAGTTGGCGTGGGGCTGGCGGTGACGTTCAACCCGCTGACTTCGTACTCTACCAGCGCAAAGAGCAGCCGCGTTCGGACCATTGCCTCATCAACACGCTATGGCCCGGCGTCGGTCATCCTTGAAGGACTTTCGCTTGGCCTGCTTTCCAGCGTGTGGGCGCTATTTGTGATCGTTGCCAGCCTGACCGCGGCGATCATGGTCTACAGTGTGGACTTCCCGGATGCCTGGAAGCTGCCGGTTGCTCTCGTCGGCGCCGCGCTGGCGGTGTTTGAGATCGTGCGCGGTCAGCGCAACGGACACTTGGTCGAAGGTTTCTTCCACGCGTTGTGGATTATGGTTTTCGCGCTGTTCCTGGTGAGCATGCACGCTGTTCCGGAAGTGCACCGCTACAGCTACATCCTGTTTGGCGTGACGCTGATCGGCGTCGGGATGCTCTCGCATACGGGTAACAACGTTAGCATGGACACCTTCGGGCCGATCTCTGACAACGCGAACGGGATCGGCGAGCTAGCCGGAATGGGTGAGGAGGCGCGCCAGATCATGGCGGACCTGGACGCCGCAGGCAACACGACGAAGGCGATCACCAAGGGTGTCGCAATCGGCTCGGCAGTGATCGCGGCGGTGTCCCTCTTTGGCAGCTACTTCTCGGATATCCAGCGTGTGCTGCCGGAAGGCGAGACGTTTGAGGAAATCATCAACCTGGCGGACCCGATCGTGTTCGTCGGCTTGTTGATCGGCGGCTCGCTACCGCTGCTGTTCAGTGGCCTGTTGATCAAGGCGGTGAACCGCGCTGCCGGACAGATCATGGCCGAAGTCCGGCGCCAACTGCGCGATCCCAAGATCGTGGACGGCACGAAGACCCCGGACTATGCCAAAGCGGTGACGATCTCGACGCAGTCTGCGCAGACCGAGCTAGTTCCGCTGGGCATCATCGCGGTTGTGGCGCCAATCGTCGTCGGCTTGCTGCTGAAAGAGCAGGCGCTGGGCGGCTTCCTGGTAGGTGTAATCCTGACCGGACAGTTGTTCGCGGTCTTCATGTCGAACGCGGGCGGCGCGTGGGATAATGCCAAGAAATATGTCGAAGATGGTAACTATGGCGGCAAGGGTAGCGAGAATCACAAGGCGTCGGTGGTCGGCGACACGGTGGGCGATCCGTTGAAAGATACGGCTGGTCCGGCGCTGAACCCGATGATCAAGGTGATGAACCTCGTCGCGCTGATCGTGGCGCCGATCGTCGTGCAGTATGGTGGTTACAGTGTAGGTGTGATCGCAGGAGCCGCGATCGGCATTGCGCTGATCGTCTGGTCAGTGCGCCGCAGCGACCGCCGGATCGAGATGGAAGAGGACGCTGCGACCGAGCGCGTGACCGAAGCGGTAGTGGCGGGCGACTAGCTTTCCACACTAGCGCGGTTGCGCTTTGACAGACTAGCAACGCGGCTCTCGCGATGGCGGGAGTCGCGTTTTTTGTTGCGCTGTCGTTACAATCTGCGCGGAGGAAATTGCCGTGACCACCGCCTATACGACGGATCCACGTTTCAGGCTCCACACCGATCCCACGCATCCAGAGCACGCAGGCCGCCTGGAGGCCATTGACCGGACGCTGTCTGCCACAGCGCTGAACGACCGCCTGTCTCACATAGAGCCGCGCCTGGCTACGGACGAGGAAATCATCGCGGTGCACACGCAGACGTATCTTGCGCGTCTGGAAGCAACGCGTGATCAGCCTGCAGGCCGGCTTGACGTCGACACGTACTTCACGCGGCATTCGGCAGAGGCTGCGCGGCTGGCGTCGGGCGCAACGCTCGCTGTTACGGATGCAGTGCTTACGGGCGCGGCGGCGAACGGCTTGGCCGCGATCAGGCCACCGGGCCATCACGCAACCGCTTCGCGGGCAATGGGCTTTTGCCTGCTCAACAATGTGGCGATCGCTGCCCGCTATGCGCAGCGTGTGCACGGCCTGGCACGTGTCGCAGTTGTGGATTACGACGTGCATCATGGCAATGGCGTGCAGGATATCTTCTACGACGATCCATCGGTGCTATACATCTCGACGCATCAGTCGCCGCTCTACCCGGGCACTGGCGCTCTGGCCGAAACGGGCGCCGGAGCAGGGGAAGGCTTCACGCTGAACGTGCCGCTGCCGCCCGGCGTGGGCGATGTAGGCTATCGCGCGGTGGTTGAGCAAGTGATCGAACCAGCGCTGCGCCGGTTTGCGCCTGAGGCCCTGTTCATTTCAGCGGGTTTCGACGCACATTGGGCCGATCCACTGGCGCAGATGGCGCTTTCATTGGCGGGCTATGACGCGATTGCACGAACCCTGCTCGACCTGGCGGAGCAATTGTGCGGCGGACGCGTGGTGGTCGTGCTGGAAGGCGGCTATCACCTGCGCGCATTGGCGGTTGGCTGGGCGAACCTGGTGCGCGCGCTGCTGGGGGACGACCCGCCTGCGGACCCATTGGGCCCCGCGCTGGACCCTGAGCCTGACATCACCGCCTTGATTGGACGCGTCTGCGCGATGCACACCCTTCCTTAATGCAATCTTCAGCCGTGTTGCGCTTTTAAGCGGCGCATTGCATAATGAAAATACGGCGTGTAAGACGGATTCCAGCTAAGGACCGGGACGACGCGCGGTTCCACAACCGGCGGGTTTGAGAAACGAGCGCATGATGGCTGACACAATCACCCTGCGGGCTTATTTGCACGACCTGAACAAGCTGGTAGACAACGAGTCGCCGACAGAGGTGATCAGCCACTGCCGGTATATACTTCAGCACTTCCCGCAAAACGTTGCGACCTATCGCTTGCTTGGCAAAGCCCTTTTGCAGAAGGGTCACAACGAAGGTCTGCCCGAGCACTTTGTTCAGGCGGCAGACATCTTCCAGCGGGTGTTGAGCGTCGTGCCGGATGATCCCGTCGCGCATCTAGCGCTCAGCGAAATTCGCGAGCAGGACGGTGCGGTCGAGCAGGCAATCTGGCACATGGAGCGGGCCCAAGAGAAATTGCCCGGTAACGCGCTGATCAGGGAAGCGCTGCGTAAGCTTTATACCCGGCGAACCGGACTGGAAGGCGGCGGGACGGATAAGCTCCAGCTATCGCAGGGCGCGCTCGCCCGGCAGTACGCGAGCAGCCAGCTCTACGACGAGGCGATTATGGAGCTGCGCCAGGCGCTCCATGCAGAACCGGAGCGCGTTGATCTGCAGATGCTACTGGCGAAGCTGTTGTGGGAGAGCCAGCACCGGGTCGAAGCAGGGGAAGTGGCGGTCGAGGTGCTCGAACGCCTGCCGTACTGCCTGGATGCAAACATCTTGATGGCGCAGTTGTGGCTCGCGTATGGCCGCCCTTCGGATGCGCAGCAGTTCCTTGACCGGGTGGAAGCCCTCGACCCGTACGCGGCTGGCGCAGTACTGCAGCCAGGCCAGGACAAGCCTGATCCCAACGTATTGCCCCGCTTGGATTATACCGCTCGCGCGGCGGCGAACCTGTCTGCCGAGACGCCCGAATGGGTGCACGATCTGGATGAGATCGACGAGTACGGTTCGGGCTTCGGTACGCCGGGTGGCGGTGCACAGAGTGTGGACCGGATCGATACTGCAGCGGTGTTCGGCGATCAAGCTGCGGATGCGCCACCGGACTGGGCGCAGGATTTCGGGGCATCTGGCGAAGAGGCCGTTCCCGACTGGTTCGCCGCGCCTGCTCCGCAGCAAGAACATGTCGAGGCTGAGGCAGAGCCAGCGATACCGTCTTGGCTGGATGACGAGGCTCCAGAAGCGGATCTACCTGAAGCGGCGCCGCATGATCTGGCGGGCGCTGAACCGGATGTGGAGCCGGGCGAGGTGCCAGATTGGTTCCAGATGGTGACTGGCGCGCAGGACGAAGCAGCGCACGATGAAGATGCAGGGGCCGCGCTGCCTGACTGGGACTCAGGTGCGCCTGCCGACCAGTGGACAACAGAAGCGCCGGGAGATGACGAGTTGTTGGATGCGCTGGCAGGTGGGGAATTCTCCGCCGAGCGCGACGACACGGGCGCGATTACGGACGAAGCGCCAACCGCGTCGGATTGGTTTGCCGACCTGGGGAATGCCGCTAGCGCGGACGGCCCCACGACGGAAGGCGAAGCGATTGATCCGCTGGCGTGGCTGAATGAGGAACCCGAAGCAGAGGCGGGCCAGCCGGACGACTCCGCGCCTGACGAAGAGGCTGCTGTGGATTGGCTGCCGTACAGCGCGGAGGACGATCAGCCGCGCACCCTTGAAGAGTGGCAGCAGACGATCGCCACGGGTGACGAGCCCGGTGCGCAAGAGGCAGGCGGCTTTCTGTCGGATGATGATGAGATTGAGGATCTCGACCGGCTGTTTGCTGCGCTGAATGCGGCAGAGGCGGCGGGCGATGAGCTCGAAGCAGAAGCAGCCGATACCTTCGCGGACGAGTTTGCGACGCCGACCGCTGATGCTGCCGCCCCCGCCGACGACTGGCTGGCGATGTTCCGCGAGGAAGAAGCGGACGTCGAAGATGTGCCTGAGGCGGAGTCGCCTGCACCTGAAGCGGCGTTAAGGCAATCTGACGCGCCTCAGTGGAACGCGCCTCTCGACGCGGCTCCCGCGCAAGATGAGCACGTAGAACCCCTCGTTGATGCACCTGAGTCGGAAGCTCCAAGTATGGATCCATCCTTTGACGAAACGAGGGCTGCATTCGATGAACAACCGTCCTCTCCCGAGCCTGAACAGCCCGGGATGAGCGAAATGCTTGCGAGTGACATCGCTGAGGAGACGGATATCTTTTCGCCGCTAGCCGGGGCCGGCGCAGAAATGGATGATCTGCTGGGCGATGCGGCTCTGGCAGCGGACGATGATCTGCTCTCGGCGCTGTCCGCCGCGAGTGAGGATGACGACTGGCTGCAACAGCTCGGCGCTGAGGCGTCTGCCCCGTCATCGCCCGCGCTGGAATCAGCAGCAGATGACGCTCTGTCCGACGATGACATCATGGCGATCTTCGGTGAGATGGAGACTGCTCCACCCGAGCAGGTGCCGACCGAACCGCCGCTAACCGAGCAGGCGTTTGATCTGTCTGAATTGCTGAGCGAGAGTGCGGACGCTGATTGGTCGGTAGCCGAACCGGCGGACACAGAGAGCGCGCGGCCCGGCGCATTCGCTGCAACAGACATGGCCGATGAGGTTGATCAGGATGATGCTGCGCCCGCGTGGGCGGTTGACGAGAGCGCGCCCGCAGAGTCAGAGGTTGTCGAGCCGGCTGTGTCTGAAGCGCCGGAGGGATGGGTTGCTGAACTCAGCGATGACGAAGCCGCTGCGCCTGCCAGCGAGTTCGCTGCTGAGGATGACGGCGAGTTAGCAGACTCTCAGCTGGCCGAACGCCCAGGGCTGTTTGGCCTGGCGCGCGCGGTCGAGCAGGCGCAGCAAAGCGAGGTGCCTGACTGGATGACCGGACTGGAGATCGAAGACTCGGACGCAGCCGAGGCGGACGTTGGCGAGCCGCAGGATGTGGCTTACGATCCATTTGAAGGTGGCGATCCGGCGAACGTGCCCACGTATGAGTCGGCAGGGCACACCGGCATTCTGCAGCCCGATGAGGAGCCAGACTGGATGCTGGCGTTTTCGCCCGAGCCTGGCGACGCGGACGCGGTGGTTTCGGAGGAAGAGGAGGCGCTGCCGGACTTCGCGGCAGCCGATCTCGTCGATGAGGCGCCGGAAGACGCGGTAGCGGCCTTCGATGCCGCCGCGCAGACTCCGGACGAACCCCCGAGCGAGCCATCGCCGGAGCGCAGTTATGACGGGGTCGAATGGGACATGCCGGGCGACGACCTGATCCTCGGCATAGAACCGGAGCCGGAGCCGCGCGCCGAGACGGAGGCCGATATACCCGACTGGCTCAGCGCGATTACGCAATCGGCGTCGACGGAGGTCGACGATCTGCTGCCGGATGAGGATGATTTGTTCGCAGCGGGGGATATGCAGGCCGCGCCGGACTGGCTGCGTGAGATCGAAGAGCCTGCCTCAGATGAAGAGTGGGGCGGTGTTCCCGAAACTCCCAGCGTCGATGACCTTGCACCCATCGCTGATCTGGCTGATACTAGGGACGCTTTGCCCTCGGAACCCGAGGACGAGGACGAATTTGACGGCTCATTCTCGTTCACCGATCGCGAGCCGACCTGGTTGCGCCGCGCATCGCAGTGGCGTGAGGACGGGACTGAGCGCGATTGATCGACGTACGCAACCCGCAGGATCGCGAAAGGGTCCGCGCGGCGTGGAGGAGGATAGGGTATGGTACCCGCCCCTGACGAGTTCCCTGACTTCGACAGTATGTCTCCTGAGGAGCAGATGGCGTGGCTGGAGAGCCTTGCCCGCCGCCAGGGGGCAAACGCCGACGAGTTCCTGACAGCCGCGGATCAATCTATCCCGGTGCCTGAGGATGCGGAGGTTGATGAGCCGGGATACGTGCCTTATTCGATCCGCGAGGGCGGGCGTATGGAGCACGATCCGGAGCCACCGCCCGAGCCCGAGGAACTTGAGGAGGAACCGGACCCGCGCGAGACCATCGCCGAGGACGCGGAGGAAGAAGACTTTCCACCTGTGGTGGAGGATGTCGAGTTTCAGGCGGACGCGTTTGTAGCAGCGCCTGCGCTGAATGATCCGGACGATCCGTCAGAGACTGAACTCGCGGATGTCGAAGAAGAAGCGGCAGCCGAAACACTGTCTGATGAGGATCTGGCTGACCCGATGACGTGGCTCGACAGCCTGACGCCACAAGCGATGGCTACGGACGCCGAGTTGCTGGCAGAGATTGAACGGGCGGCCCAGGACGACGAGTTCCGGTTTGACTGGGACGACGAGCAGGCTGCTCAGATGGCCGATTCGCCCGGACTTGATCCGACTGCGGCGGTGGATTTCAACGCGCTCGATGATCTTGGCCTGGATGGCTTTGAGGAAGTCGACTTGGCGGATGAAGCACGGCTCGAGAACGAGTTGACTGCGCCGCCGAGCGAAGTCGGCGCGGGCGCTGAGGATCGGGCAGAGGGCGCGCTCGATATGCCCGAGGAGCCCGCTGCGGCGGAAGTAGTCTCGGCGGATGACGAAGCCGCGCTGCGTGCGGCGGCTGGTGGCGACGAAGAAGAGGCGGAACTTCGCGACGAAGCCGCAGCGATCGGCGAGTGGTCCGAAGAGGATATGCTCGGCGGCGCTGACCCGATGACCTGGCTCGAGACGCTGGCGCGCCGCCAGGGGGCTGATCTCGAGGAACTGACCACCGAGGCGGACCTCGAAATCCCCGAACTGCCCGAAGACACGATCGTTGACGAGCCTGGCTACACTGAATACTCACCGTTTGGAATTTTGCCGCCGCGCCGCGATGCCGCTCAGGAAGATGTCTCCGCGGCGCCGCTAGAGATGCACGAAGAAGAAACACCCGAGCCGTCAGCCGGGCTCGAGGCGCTTGGTGACTCACTTGGGTGGCTGTCCGATATGACTGAGGAACCGGAAGGCGATCTCACCGCCTGGCTGGCGATCGAAGACACGTTCGCTGAGCGCGAACTACGCGATGACGATGCGAGCGAGCCTGACGACGCGCTGGCCGGGATGACTGACGAAGAGATTGAGCTGGCGCTGCGCCGCGGTGAGCTTACCGGCGAGCAAGAACTCGCGTGGCTGCAGCGAACCGCTCGCAACCGCGCGGCAGAGATGGAAGAAACCACCGTCGCGGCGGAGCCGGAAACAGTCGAGCCTGCGGAGCCCGCGGAGCTTCCTTCGTGGCTTGAAGCGATGCGCGACGCCGAGATGCTGGACGAGGAAGCAGTGGAAGAGGCGCCAGAGCTCGCGCTGGAAGAGGACGAGGGCGTTAGCGAGGACGAACTGGCCGCGCTGCTGGAAGGTGGAACGGCGCTTGATGAGGCGGATGCGCTCGCCGAAGCGCTCGCCGCTGAGCTGGAGGGCGATCTCGAAGCGGAGATCGACGAATCTGCGCTGGCGGAGGCTGAGCCGATTGAAATGCCCGATTGGCTTGTCGAAGCGGACGACGAGAGCAGCGCCGATGCCGACCTTCCCGCGTGGCTCATTGAGCCGGTGCAAGAAGGCGCCGCGCCCGCTGAGGATATGCCTGATTGGCTCAACGAGTTAAGCGAGCGTGATGCCGAGCAAACTGATCTTGCCGCAGCAGAAGCATTTCCGGCGGCGGAGGTTGACTCTCTGCCGGAGCAAGAGTTCTTCACGCCGCAGCGCGAGGCGCCGATCCCGGAAGGGGAGTTGTTCGCGACCTATCGCCAGCGGCTGCACGAGGAGCCGGGCGATCACGCGAGCCGGTTGGCGCTGGCCCGCACGCTGCGCAACCACGGGGAAGTCGCCCCGAGCCTCGATCACTATGAAACGCTGATCGACAGCGCGCAGTTGCTCGAAGACGTGTCGCACGATCTCGCGTCGCTGGTTGAGGAAGAGCCGCACCAGCCGCGCGCGCGACGTTTGCTCGGTGACACACTCATGCGGCAGGGCAGGTTGCAAGATGCGCTTGAGGCGTACCGCACAGCGCTCGAACAACTCTAGGGATATTTGCGTTATAATCCGTACGATGGGAGACGGGCTGGGCGAACACCCGGCCCGAATACTGTCTGCGCAAAAGACTACACCAAGTGAGGAGATACTGTGGAGCGGACACTGATTATCGTCAAGCCGGACGGCGTGCAGCGCGGCTTGACCGGCGAGATCATTCGGCGTTTTGAGGCGCGCGGGCTGCGTATTGTGGGCATGAAGTTCCAGTCGGTCAGCGCTGAGTTGGCCGCGCAGCACTACGCTGTGCACCAGGGTAAGGACTTCTATCAGGATCTGATCGACTACATTACGTCAGGTCCGGTGGTGGTGATGGCGCTCGAAGGCCCCAATGCGGTCAACGCGGCGCGCAAGACGATTGGCAGCACCCGTCCGCACGAGTCACCGGCGGGGTCGATTCGCGGCGATCTGGCGATTGAAGTTTCGCGAAACCTGGTGCACGGCTCCGACTCGGTGGAGAACGCCGAGGCGGAAGTCGCGCTCTGGTTCACGGACGAAGACCTGGTTGGCTGGCAGCGGGACACGGACCGCTGGATCTTCCCCGGCAACTCCGCTTAGTCGCGCGGCGCGCCTGGATATTGAAACAGAACACGCGAGAGATCGACTGATTTCTCGCGTGTTTGTGTTCGATTCGCGAGCGGCCCTACTGAATACGAACCATCACCGGCGCTTCGCGCCACAGCCCTTCGAGGTCGTAGTAGCTCCGTTTTTCTGGCAGGAAGGCGTGCACGACAACATCGCCGTAGTCCATCAGGACCCAGCCGTTTTCCGCGTTACCTTCTGTTCGCCAGGGGAGAATTCCGAAGCGATCTTTTAGCTCTTGCCCGATGTGCTCAATAATCGCCTTGAGCTGTCGATCGCTGTTGCCGCTTAGTACCACGAAAAAATCCGTAACGGGTGAAATCTGCCGCATATCCATCAGTACGACGCTTTCGCCCTTGCGGTCCGATGCTACATCGACGATTGCGCGAGCGAGATCGATCGGTTCCAGTTTTCCGCCTCCTTAGCTATGAACTGTTGAGGCTATTTTAGCATGACTCCGCTTCGCTGTCAGGCGGAATCGCTGGCCGCGCGGCGAAAGCGCACCCGGTGAAGCTCGGTGTATGTCGCCCCGCCGGGGCTAAGCTCGCTTTGCATGAGGCTGACGCTGCTAACCCGCCACGCTCGCGTTTCCATCTGCTTGCTGCGCACGACCTGTCCACCGAGTAGCGATGCCTGCGACGCCGACGCCTCGCGCCGGACTCGCCCAAGCGTGAGGTGCGGGCTAAATGGGCGATCCTCAGTCGGATAACCGAGTGGGGTGATGGTGCGCTCGACATCGTCACGGAGCGCGTGTAATTCCGGCAGCGCGCCAGCCAGCCCGACCCACACCACGCGCGGGCGCCGCTCGCTCGGAAAACAGCCAAGTTCGGATAGCACCAGCTCAAACGGCTGTTGCTCCCCCGCTGCGTGATCGAGCGCGCGCTCGAGTTCCGGCTGTTGCGCGGCAGGTGCGTCGCCCAGAAACTTTAGCGTGAGATGGATCCCGCGCGGGTCGACCCAGCGAACCACGCCATGCGGCGTGTCGGCGCTCAGACGTTGCTGGATTGCGGCCAGGCTCTCGAGAATCGCAGAGGGAAGGGTGATGGCTACAAATAACCGTAACATCTCCGCCATGCCTGCTCCTTTCGCTGGCGCCGGTCCCGACTGCGGCCAGTATAACGCGTCCGCAGGGTCACTGCACGTGCGGGCGGCCAGGGGACTTTCGGGCGATTGTCCGGTGAGGAAAACTTGTTGTACAATGACGACGTTCATCATTTACACCCTTAGGTCCAGATCAAATGGCTGAAGATCAGGCGAAAGCGCTTCTGCGTCAAGGGATTGCCGCCGCGAAAGAAGGCCGCACCGAGGTCGCGCGCGATCTGCTACGACAGGCGGTGCGCCAGAATCAAAAGGATGCGACTGCTTGGCTGTGGCTGAGCAGCGTCGCACCCGATGATCGAGAGCGGGTTTTCTGCTTGAAGCAGGTACTTGCGATCGACCCGCAGCATGA
>CAZVCM010000082.1:0-14996 GCA_964626105.1 uncultured Thermoflexus sp. | reverse complement strand
CATCAAAGCGCTGCGCGAGCGCGGTCGCGAGATTGACGAGCGCCTGATGATCGAAGGCGATTTCAGCCAGGACAGCGGCTACACGGCGATGCGGCAGTTGCTGGCGTGCAATCCGGACGCGATCTTCGCCGCAGCGGACTCGATGGCGTTCGGCGCGATCCAGGCGATTCACGAGGCGGGCCTGTGCACGCCGGATGACATCGCCGTGATTGGATTTGACGACCTTCCCCCGGCGATGCGTTTTGATCCGCCACTGAGCACGGTGCGCCAGCCCGTGCGTCGCAACGGCATGCTTGCCGTCGAGGTGCTGCTGGAACTGCTGCAAACCGGGCCGCACCCGCCGCGCCATATCATTCTGCCAACTGAGCTGATTATTCGCGCCACGTGTGGCGGGGTCAGAGAGTAAGCCGGAAGGCGTTACCCGCCCGCTGTCGATTAACTGTCATTATCCAGAGGAATCGAGGAACACACAGCGAAAGGAGGATAGCACAGCGCGATAGAGATGAACGTCCCATGAACGGACGGCTACTTGCGTCAAGGAGCAATTTGTTCCATTTCGACGCGCCGCAACAGCCGCGCAGAGAACTACCTTGTTTCTTTACGCCCGCCCGCTTCGTTAATTTTGGCAAGCAGGTTCATTTCCAGGAGAAAAACGCATGACTCGTAAACTCGCAATACTGGTTGTTCTTCTCGCCGTTATGTCGACGCTGGTGGTTCCTTCTTCGCCCGCGCAGGCGCAGGACGGCGAGCCGGTGACGGTCACCTGGTTCATCGGCTTGGGCGCCGGTGGGCAGCCCGAGCATCAAGCTGCTCAGAACGCGGTCGTCGAGCAGTTCAACGCTGAGCACGACGACATTGAGCTTGAGCTTGTTGTGGCCGACTTCGACGTGAGCCGTGATACGCTCAGCACCCTAATCGCTTCGGGCGACGCGCCGGACATCATCGGCCCGGTGGGGATTGGCGGCTCGAACGACTACGCCGGTACGTTCCTCGATCTCCAGCCGATCATCGATGAGCTCGATTATGATCTCAGCCGCTGGAACCCCAGCCTGATCGAGTTCTACCGCGACCCGGTTGAGGGCCTGACCGCTCTGCCGTTCGCGACCTATCCGTCGTTCCTCTTCTTCAACCGCGACCTGTTCGACGCAGCGGGTGTGGACTATCCGCCTCAGACCTTCGGCGAGCCGTATGCCGACGGCGACGAGTGGAACGTCGACAAGCTGCGCGAGGTCTCCATGCTGCTGACGCTGGATGCCAATGGCAACAACGCGACCAGCGCGGACTTCGACCCGCAGAACATCGTGCAGTTCGGTTTCGCGCCGCAGTGGTGGGGCGATGACATCCGCTCGGCGGTGACCTCGCCGTTTGGCGCGGGCACGTTCTATAACGCCGAGACGGGCGAAGCCTACATGCCGGACAATTGGCGCGAAGGTATCAAGTGGATCTACGCGGGCTGGCACGACGATCACTTCATGCCCAACTACGACTACCAGCAGAGCGACATGCTGCTGGCCGGTAATGTGTTCAACTCCAATAACGTGGCGATGGCCTACAGCCATCTGTGGTACACTTGCTGCCTGCTGGATGTCCCGAACTGGGATATCGCGGTCGTCCCGTCGTATGAGGGCGAGTATACGGCCAAGATGCACGCCGACACGTTCCGGATCCTCGAATACACCGAGCACCCGGTGGAAGCCTTCCAGGTGTTGGACTACCTGGTCGCCGGCCCGGCGATGCCCGCGCTGCTCGAAGCCTATGCCGCGACCCCGGCGGACGAAGTTTATCTCCAGCCCTTCCTGGACAACCTTGACGAGACCTTCACCCAGGGCGTGAACTGGGATGTCGTGCTTGAGAGTGCGAACTATCCGGACAACCCCAACCACGAAAGCTGGCTGCCTAACTACAGCGAAGCGGTCGTGGCAATCCAGAACTGGTCGCTGCACATGCAGGCGACTCCTGGCCTCGACGTGGATGCAGAGATCGACAACTTGCTGGCGACCCTGCAGCCCATCTTTGACGCAGCCGCGGAATAGCGCCCGCGCTGCCTGACACGTATCGGGGTGGTGGCCTGCGGGCTGCCACCCCTACCCCCAAGCGATTGAAAAGGTTTTGAGGAGAAAGCGCCATGTCCGTCGCCGATCAAACGCAGAATATGGCGGCGCCCGCCGGCCGTACTTTTTTCGGCAGATTGACCGTCCATCAGACCCGCGTCTTCTGGGGCTGGGTGTTCCTCTCTCCGTGGATCATCGGGTTCCTGGCGTTCTATCTCGCGCCAATGGTCGCGTCGCTGGTTTTCACGTTCACTGATCTCCAGCTCACCAAACCGGACGAAGTGCAGTTTGTCGGCCTCGCGAACTACCGGACGCTGCTGAAGGACCAGTATGTCGGCAAGTCATTGAAAGTGACTCTGTCGTATATGCTGATCGCGCTGCCGATCTCGATTATTATTCCGCTGGCGCTGGCGACGCTGCTGAACTCAAAGAATTTATGGGGCAGGCGGTTGTTCCGCACGCTGTTCTATATGCCTTATATGGTGCCGATCATTTCCGTTACTTATATTTTCAATGGATTTTTGAATGCGCAGTCAGGCTGGCTGAACCGCTTTCTCGACATTCTGGGGATCAGCGGGCCGAATTGGCTGTACAACTCAACCTGGATCTACCCGGCGTTGCTCATGATCGGCATCTGGGGAACGGGCAACGCGATGCTCACGCTGCTGGCGAGCATGCAGACCGTGCCTACCGAGCTGTACGAAGCAGCGCGGGTTGATGGCGCCGGTCCGGTGACGGTCTTTTCGAAGATTACCCTACCGCTGATCACGCCGATGATTTTCTATAACCTTATTCTGGCGACGATCGCGCTGTTCCGGTATTTCGATATCCCGTACATTCTCTCACGCGGAACCGGCGGCCCCAACGATATCACGCTGTTTTTCAATATCTACTTCTATCGCGTCGCCTTTGAATATGACCGGATGGGATATGGCGCGACCCTGGCGTGGCTGATGTTCGTCGTCGCCCTGGTGGTGACCATCTTCCTGTTTGTGACGGCACGCAAGTGGGTGTACTACGCCGGGGGGTCAGATTAATCTCATGGCGACCACAACGCAAACACAGAAGAAACGGAAGTATTGGGGCAGCAAGAAGATCATCGCTCGCTACCGGAACTTGGGGCTGAGCGCGCTGCTATTCCTGTTCACGACGCTGCTCTTGATCGGCTACCTCTCGCCGTTTGGGTATATGGGCGTTACGAGCGTTAAGACCAAGCCGCAGATCACCGAGAAGAGCATCCTGCCGCAGTCGGCGGTGATCTATCACTATGACGGCGAGCAGTACCCCGAGTGGAGCGTGCTGACAGGAACCCGCTACCCGCTCTATTACGTGCCGGACGAGAACAGCGCGATCCATGAATGGGCGCTGATTGCCACGTTGGACGAGGAAACGATCTTCCTCGATCCGGCCAATGCGCGCGAAGGCGCCTTTGAATGGGCGGGCGATCCGTCTGCGCTAGAGCCGGTGACCGAGCCGGAGACGTTCGCTTATGTCGGCACCGGCTACCGTGAGGAAGGGGTCGTGCGCGGCACGCCATACCCGCTGTACGACGTGACGGTGGATGGTGGCATGCAGCGTCTGGCGCTGTTTAAGTCGGAAGGTGACACGCACTTCTTCCTGAATCCAGACGATCCCGAAGGTGGCATTGTCGAATGGCAGGGCGACCTGAGCGCCGCCACCGAGATCGAACGGCCGCTGACTTACACGCATCGCGGCAAGAAGATCCCCGAGGTTGTCTTGCAGCCGGGGATGGATTATCCGCTGTATGAAGTGCCAACGGTAGATGGCGGGACGCAGCGCTGGGCAATGGTGCAGGAAGGCGTTCCCGGCCAGACTGAGACGTACTTCATCGATCCGGAGAACCTTGACGCGGGTCTGCTGGCGTGGTCCGAGCAGCCGTTTTCTGACGAGCAGCGCCCGAACGCTCGGCCTGTGAAGCAATATGATGCTCACTGGGAGAACTTCTCTTACGCGTGGCGCGAAGTCGGTTTTCCGCGGCTGCTGTTCAACACGATCGGTATTGCGGTGCTTGGCATGATCGGGACGGTGATCTCTTGTACGCTGGTCGCGTACGCGTTCACGCGCTTCCCGCTGCCGTTCAAGGGTGCCCTGTTCATGGTGCTGATCTCGACCATTATCCTGCCGAAGCAGGTGACGCTGGTGCCGACGTACTTTGTGTTCTCGCAGATCCTCGGCTGGACCGGCACATGGCTGCCGCTGATCGTGCCACATTTCTTCGCGAACGCGTACAACGTGCTGCTTCTGCGCCAGTACTTCAGCACGCTGCCAATCGAGCTAGACGAGGCGGCGATGATCGACGGCGCCGGGCCGTTCCGCATTCTGATCTCAGTGATCATCCCGCAAGCGTGGCCCGCGATCGTGGCGGTGAGCCTGTTCCATTTCGTCTTCGCATGGAATGACTACTTCGAGCCGTTGATCTACACGCTCGGCAATCCGAGCATTCGCCCGCTATCAGTCGGGATCCAGGTGTTCAACTTCGTCTACGACCAGCAGCCGCAGCTCATTCAGGCGACGGCGCTGATGGGGTTGGTTATCCCGGTGGTGCTGTTCTTCCTGGCGCAGCGTGTGTTCATGCGCGGTGTGATCATGACCGGTGTGGATAAGTAACCGTCGCTGCCAGGGTAAGTGGGCGTAAGAAGGGGCCGCAGCGCCCCTTCTTGCTGTCTGAGGCGCGTGGCGGTTATGGCATCGCGACCATCGCGCGGACGAGGGCCGTGTCGTAGAAGATGTATTCCGTCTCCTCGATCCACTCCATAAGCTGGATGATCCGGTCATGGGTGAGGACGGGTGCGTCACTCGCAACGGCGATGCTGGCACCCAGCGTGGGCAGGCTGAGGACCTGCACCGAAGCGAAGCCGGTTAGCAGCGCAGAGACGGTCTGGCGCGCGTGCGCATCGTCGGGGCTGAAGACGCCGGGGAAGTGTGTGATGCTGACGCCGTCGCTCGCAAGCTGCTCGACCACGACATAGAAGTGGTAGGGCGCTGCTGCTGCGCTTGCGCTGGTGGCGTCCTCACGCTGGGCCTGGCTCCACACCAGCAGCCCGACGTTGAACAGAATCACGATCGCCAGGAAGCCGATCGCCAGGGCGCGCGGCGAAAGCGGCCAGCGCAGCGCGACCGGTGTAAGCTCTGGCACGGGGGACTGCGTTTGAAGCGCGATGCGCGCGTCTCGCCGCGTCAAATAGTCGAGCAGCGCGTAGATCAACACGATCACGCCGAGCATCTCGCAGGATTCCTCGACAGTTGCCACGGCAAGATAGCGAAAGCTTGCGCCGCCATCGGTCGAGTAAAGGTTTGCGCTGATGCTCTCGATCACCACCGCGCCGCCGACATACAGCACGCCCGCGAGTGCGAACAGGCGCCGCGTCGGCTCCGGCAGGCGCAGCCAAAAGCGGAAGTAGGCCAGCCCGAACACGATCACCAGCGGGATGCCGAGCAGCAGCCAGCCGAACTCGAAGAAGCCAGACGTGTTGAATGCGCTCTGAAGCGGCGCAGAGGCTGTTTCGTGAAGGGCTGCGCCCTCGTCCGCCGAGAGGTACACGAAGATCAGCGCCAGACCCAGCCAATAGACCCGGAATGGTTCCCGGTGAATAAGCTTGATCAGCGCGATCCACCCGAGCAGGCTCGCCGCCAGGAAGAGCGCCAGCGAGCTATACCAAGTAGGTATGCTCTCTTCAATGTTGACGCTCAACACGTCGATCACCCGCGCCGGGGCTGAGTCCGAATCTGCGCCCAGCACGTGCATCAACAAATACTCGCCGTACAGGCTCTGAAGCGCGAGCAGCACGGCGACGGCGCCCAAGGTGATGGCGATCTTGCGGGGATTCAGGCGCAGGCTTAGTCCCAGTCCCATGATGGTCTCCAGGGAAGAACTGGCATCGGGCCGCCTGTAGTCAGTAGAAGGCGGCCCGATGAGAGAAATCAGGGTGTTTTACCTCTTTAGCTGTCCCGACCAGATGCTGCTGAGACGGAGCCGCGACCGCTCGCGGCGCTGTCACTGCCACGCGAGGGGGCTGGCGCAGGCGGCGGTGGCGGCGGTGGCTGGGCAGGTTGGACGCTATCGCGGTCCGACGCGCGGTCGCTCTGGCGCGTGTCGATGCTATCGCTCGGGCGCGAATCGACGCTACCGCCCCGGAAGACCGGCGTGTTGACCACAGTGACATTCATCGCAACGATGTTGTAGGTATTGTTGACGATCACGAAATCGCCTTCCACGCGCACGTTGTCGCCGACCTGGATGTTCGTCACGTTGACGATGGTTGGGTCATAATCGACTTCCAGGTTGAAGATGCGCAGCGAGGTTGGTGTGATTTCGCGCACCGGTCCCTGAACCACGATACGCCGCGCCCGGCCATCGTCGCCACGGACAGAGCCGCGCAGATCAAGTGGTGGCGGTGTAGGCGTTGTAATACTGGCGGGTGTCGCGGTCGGCGGTTGGACCACGTTTCCGGTTGTGTCGCCAAGCTCCACCCGGCTCGCCACAATCATGCTGTCGATCAGGTTGCCCGAGACGGTCACCACTGCGCCCAACTGCATGCCATTTTGCGGAACTGTCGCTTGGACGAGATCGACTAGTAGCCCATTCACGACGATAAAGCGCGGTCCGACACTCTCCACCGGGCCGCTAAAGGTAATGGGAAAGGTAGGCGCCGGGGTCGATGTCGGGGGTTGTTGCGCGCGGGCCGAGGGAACCAACAGCGCCACGGCAGCTATCAGCGTGATAGCGAGCAGCAGCGCGGCTGGCACGATTGTAGTGTGGCGTCGCATGACCGGATGAAACATAGCGATATCCTTACGATACATGGCCGATTGATCGGAGTGTACCACCTTGCACACGCGGTGCGGACGGTACTCTTCTCCCGAATCGGTTATAGCGGTTATGTTTGGCTTCTGCCCATTGATAGCCGGTGGGACGGTTGCCCGGTTCTGCGGTTCGGACTATCCTGAACTCGCGATCACCGATTGCGCTGAAGGGGCGGGGCGCACGAATCGCGGATGACCAGACTGGTTTCGAGCGTGAGCTGGCGCTTGTCGGCGCCGCGCTGCTCGATTTGCTCCAACAACAGCGCGACCGCCTTACGCCCCATCTGGTCGAGGGGCTGGCGGACGGTGGTCAACTTCGGATAGACGAGCGACGCCTGCGGGATATCGTCAAAGCCAATCACCGAGACCTCCTGCGGGACGCGCAGCCCGCGCTGGCGGATCGCATCGATGACACCGGTCGCGGAGAGGTCGTTCGCGGCGAAGATCGCGGTGGGGATATCTGACTGGTCGAGTAACGCTTGCGCCGCGTCGAAGCCGCCCTGCTCGGTGAAGCCGCCTTCGACGATCAGCGTGTCTTCGAGTGGAAGACCATGATCAGCCAAAGCGTCTTGAAAGCCGTGTAGGCGTTCGGCTGTGCTGGCGAGCCCGGCCAGCCCGCTGACAAACGCAATGCGCCGGTGACCCAGTTCGATCAGATATGCTGTTGCGTCGTAAGCGCCCTGCCAGTTGGTCGTGTTGATAGACGCGCTTCCTGCGTTGGGGTCGGACTGATCGACCAGCACATAGGGGAAGTTCTGATCGCGCAGCGTGGCCAGATACGAAGCCGGGATGAGCGGGACGACCAGCAACAATCCGTCCGCGCCACTGTTCGTGATCGTGGCGGCGTAGGTCGACTCTTTACCGCGGCGCCGGTGCGTGGTGTAGAGCAGGAGATTATAGTCGGAGTCCGACAGCGCCTCGTCGATGCCGCGCAAAATCTCGGTGATATAGCTGTTGTTCAGGGCGGGAACCAGCACGCCGATCATGTTGGAGCGGCCACCAGCCAGCCCGCGCGCCTGCTGGTTGGGCACATAGCCGAGTTTTTCGGCGGCGCGCAGCACTTTTTCGCGCGTGCTAAGCTTGACGAACGCGTAGCCGGTCAGCGTGCGAGAGACTGTCGAGTATGAGACGCCGGCTTCGCGTGCAACATCGTAAATCGTGGGCGCGCCCGATTTTTTCTCGTTTGTAAACATGCGCTTGGCTCACCTATGCTGCGCGCGTGCGCCAGGGTTTGGATGGTCTCATAAAGTAAAGCAAGCTTGTCATTCTGTCAACGCGCGGCGATCCCAGGCGAGGGAGAACGATGGAACCGCTCATCTGCACGCAACCTTCTGAGGACGGATACGAGTTGTGGCTGCGCTACGTGCCGGTCAGCGACGCAGCGCGGCTCGCAGAATATCGGGAAACGCTGACACACGTGGTGATCGAAGGGGACTCACCCACGATCCGCGCCGCACGCGAGGAACTGAGCCGGGCGCTGCCGTGTCTGCTGGACCAGCCGGTCCCCCTGGCGGACTCGATCGAGCGCGCTGGCGCGCTGCTGGTCGGGACGTCCGCCAGCTCGCAGCAGGTCGCCGCGCTGAACCTGGGCGCGGACCTGGACGCGGCGGGCGACGAGGGCTATGTGCTGGCGCGCGCGCGCAGCGGCGCGCACCCGTGCGTCGCGGTGACGGCCAATACCGATATCGGCGTGCTGTACGGCGTGTTTGCGTTGCTGCGCCTGCTCCAAACCCATCAGCCGCTGGCGGATTTGCATGTGGTCAGCGCGCCAAAGCTGAAGCTTCGCATGCTCAATCACTGGGACAACCTCGACGGGACGATTGAGCGCGGCTACGCCGGATTCTCGCTGTGGGACTGGCACAAGCTGCCGGACTACATCAGCCCGCGCTATAAGGATTACGCCCGCGCCAACGTGTCGATTGGCATCAACGCCGCATCGGTGACCAACGTGAACGCGCACGCCCTGGCGCTGACGTCGCAGTATCTGGAGAAAGCCGCTGCGCTGGCGAGCGTGTTCCGCCCGTACGGCATCCGTCTGTTTCTGAGCGCGCGTTTCAGCGCGCCGATCGAGATCGGCGGTCTGACGACAGCCGATCCGCTCGAACCGGACGTGATCGCGTGGTGGCGCGCCAAGGCGGACGAAATCTACGCGCACATTCCCGACTTTGGCGGATTTATCGTCAAGGCGAACTCCGAAGGGCAGCCGGGCCCGCACGATTACGGGCGCTCGCATTCGGACGGCGCGAATCTGCTGGCGGACGCGCTCGCGCCGCATGGGGGCGTGGTGATCTGGCGCGCGTTCGTGTACGACGACAAGCAGCCAGACGACCGCCACAAGCAGGCGTACGATGATCTCGTGCCACAGGATGGATTGTTCCGCCGGAACGCGCTGTTGCAGGTCAAGAACGGCGCGATCGACTTTCAGCCGCGCGAGCCATATCACCCGCTGTTTGGCGCGATGCCGCGCACGCCGCTGATGCTCGAAGTGCAGATCACGCAGGAATACCTCGGCCTGGCGACGCACCTCGTGTATCTGGCGCCGCTGTTCAAAGAGACGCTCGACGCGGATACTGGCTGCGCGGGGCCGGGATCGCTGGTGGCGCATGTGATCGACGGCACGCTGGACGGCCATGCGATCTCTGGCATGGCGGGCGTGTCGAATATCGGCTCGGATCGCAACTGGTGCGGGCATCCCTTCGGCGCGGCGAACTGGTACGCCTTCGGGCGGCTGGCGTGGGAACACCGCGCGGCGCCGGAGCAGATCGCCGCCGAGTGGCTGCGCATGACGTTCAGTAACGACGATCGCTTCGTCGAGCAGGCGACCGCGATGATGGTCGCCTCACGCGAGGCAGTAGTCGATTATATGACGCCGCTCGGCCTGCACCACATCATGGCGCGCGATCATCACTATGGCCCTGGCCCCTGGGTGACGGGCGGGCGCGCTGACTGGACCTCGCCTTACTATCACAAGGCGGATGAAGAGGGCGTGGGGTTTGACCGGACGGCGATCGGCAGCAATGCCATCAGCCAGTATTGCCCGCCCTTCCGCGACCGGGTGGCGCGCCGGGAGACGTGCCCAGACGAATTTCTGCTATGGTTCCACCATGTTCCGTGGCGGCATGTGCTGCGCTCCGGGCGGACGTTGTGGGACGAGCTGTGCTTTCGCTACAACCGGGGCGTGCAGACGGTGCGCGCGATGCAGCGCACGTGGGACGCGCTGTCTGGGGCGGTGGACGAAGCCCGGCATGAGCATGTGCGCGCGCTACTGGCGATTCAAGAGAAAGAGGCGCGCTGGTGGCGTGACGCGTGCCTGCTGTACTTTCAGCAGTTTTCGCGCATGACGATTCCGCCACAGTATGCGCAGCCAGAGCACACGCTCGACTACTACGAGAACCTGGCGCATTATTACGTGCCGGGCATCCCGGAGCGGCGCTTCGATCGCTGATCGTGGCGCGATCGTTTGGAACAAATAACGCCGGAATGCGCATCACGCGCGCTCCGGCGTTGTCGATCAGCGTGCGGGTTACTTGCGGGCGTTCAGCCACAGATCGATCGGCTTGTCGACCTGCGGCGGCGTGTACGGCCAGTCGATGCGCCGCCCCTCGCCTGCGGACTGGTACGCCGCGTAGATGATCTTCAGGACTTCGATCCCGTCCTCGCCGGTCTCGATCGGCTCCTCTTTGCCGAGCACGACGTTGACGAAGTGCTGCATCTCCTGGGGGAACCCGTAGTTCCACTCTTCCTCAAAGCCGGTGAACGTCCAGCCAGTCGTTGTGTCGGCTTTCTCGACGGCGTAGCCATAGCCGACTTTGCTGTGCGTGAGCAGTGCGTTGCCCCGGATCAGATCGGCGCGCGTGTTGCCCTGCGTGCCGTAGATCTCGCAGCGATCGTCCACGCCGCCGGTCTTGCCCCAGCTATTCTCCGCGACCGCGATCGCGTTGTTCTCGAACTCGATGACGACGACGCTGTGGTCTTCGCCTTGCGTGCGGTCCTGGTGGACGAACTGCCCCATCGTCGCCTGGACGCTCTTGACCGCCGGGCGGTCGAGAATCCAGCGGGCGAACTCGATGCTGTGGCAGCCCATGTCCAGCAGCACGCCGCCGCCCGAAAGGTTGACATCCCAAAACCAGGGCGAGTGCGGGCCGTCGTGCTCCTCGCTCTGCTTGACCAGGAACACTTTGCCGAGCGCGCCTTCATCGACCAAGCGCTTGGCGCGGACGTACTTCGGCGCGAAGCACAGCATTTCGCCGTAGACTAGCTTGACGCCTGCTGCTTTCACCGCGTTCAGCATCCGCTCAGCTTCGGGCAGGCTGCGGGCGAACGGCTTTTCGCACATGATGTGCTTGCCCGCCTGCGCCGCAGCCGTCACGACCTCTTCGTGGAGATAGTTCGGCACGGCGACGGTGATCGCGTCGATGTCCTCCCGCTTGAGGATGTCCTCGTAGTTTTCGTAGGCATCCGGGATGCCGCGCTCGTCGGCGAATGTCCGCGCCTTGCCGGGCGTGCGGCTGGCGACTGCCACGACCTCTGCTTCCGGGGCGTGTCGCAGCCCGTCCGCGTGGATGTTGCCGATGAAGCCCGTACCGATGATGCCGAGACGAACCTTATCCATTCCATTCTCCTCCAAGCAATACACGCTCGCGCCCGGCTACTGCCGCAGACTGCGCTGCCGCCCGTAAGCCGTGATGAGCACGAGCAAAATCGCACCCAGAATAATCAACTGATACGCTTCTTCAAGCTGCATCGCGCGCAGCAGGCTGTCGATCAGCGTCAGCACCAGCGCGCCAGACATCGTGCCCCAATAGCTGCCGATGCCACCGGTGAGCAGCGTGCCGCCGACAACCACCGCCGCGATTGACGGGAAGAGGTAGTTGTTGCCAAGCTGCAAGAACACCGTCTGCGAAAAGCCGAGCAGCACGAAGCCGCCGAACCCTGCCAGCAGCCCGCTGAACATGTACGTCAGCACGACGACGCGCAGCACGCGCACGCCGGACAGCCGCGCGGTGGTGCGGTTCGTCCCGATGGCGAACAAGTGCTTGCCATAGGTCGTGCGGTTGAGCACCAGCCACATCACCACGCCCAGCGCCAGCCAGATGAAGATCACGCCGGGGATGCCAAGGATCAGCGGGCTGGCGATCAGCCGCGCCATCAGTGGCGGCGTGGTGCCGACCATCTCGCCCTGGGTGACCACCAGGATCGTCCCCTGGACGACGCCGGTCATGCCCAGCGTCATCACCAGCGGCGGGATGCGCAGCAGCGCAACCCCCAGTCCGTTGAGCAAGCCAACCGCCATGCCCGAGCCGCAGCTCAGCAGCAAGCCCCACCAGATTAGGTCGTTGCGGCCTTCCGTGAAGCGGAAGGTCAGCATCGCAGCCAGCGTGACGACCGCGCCCACCGACAGGTCAATCCCTTCGCCACCGCTGATGATCACCAGCGTCTGACCCGCCGCGATGATTCCCAGGAACGCCGCCAGTCGGACGATGTTGGTCGCCTGGTTCAGGTTGACGAAATTCGGGTTGATCAGCCCGCCCGCGAAGAACAGGATCACGGCGAGAACCAGCGCGATCAGTGGTGGGTTGAAATAGCGCTGGTAGCGAAGCAGGCGCCCGGTGCTGTTGCTCACGTCGCTGGCATTCATTTCTTCACCACCCGTCGCACCAATCCTAACAGCCCCGGCCCCGCCAGCGCCGCGATGATAATCAGCGCGTTCACCAGCGTCTGCGACCATGTGGGCACATCAGCGAAGAAGATCACGTTCCGAATGACGCGCAGGATCATCACGCCGATCACCGCGCCCGCGATCCCGCCTTTCCCGCCGCTGAGGCGCGTCCCGCCGAGCACCACTGCGACGATCGAGTCGAGCGTCATGTTGTCGCCGATGTTCGCCTGACCGGACCCGGTTGACAGCGTTAGCGCGGTGGCAGCCAGCCCGGCGAAGAACCCGGCCCAGACGTACGTCGTCAGGCGCACCAGGCGGACCGGGATGCCGGTGGTGTACGCCGCCTGGCTGTTGCTGCCGGTCGCAAAGAGATACTGCGCGTAGCGGGTGGAGCGGATGATCAGCCAGATGAGGATAAGGATTCCGATGATATAGAACGACAGCGGCACGCCATAGGGCGTCTGTGCATAGAAGCGCCGCAGGTCCGTCGGGATCTGCCCGCCGGGGCGGGGCAGTAGCAGCAGCGCCACGCCGGAGAAAATGAAGCTGGTCGCGTAGGTCGTGACGATCGGCTGTAGGCGCAGGAACGCGACCGCGAACCCGTTCAGCATCCCCGCCAGCACACCCACGCCGCACGCCGCCAGGATCGCGAGGATGATGTCGCCCGCGCCCGACTCCGCATCGATCAGCTTGATGAGCACGGCGACGAGCATCGAGACCATCGTCCCGACTGAGAGATCAATCCCGCCACCAATCACGACGAGCGCTTGCCCGACGGCCAGCAGGATGAGCGGCAGCAGCGTGCGCATCGAGTTGTTCAGGACGCGCAGCTCGAACAGATTGTCCTGCAGCGAGGAATTGACACCGAGCAGCACGGCGAGCAGCAGCAGCGAGAAAATGTAGGTATTGCGACTGAAAAAATACTGAAGTCTAGCGCTGTTCATCGGTCGTCCCCATGCTCGCAGCCACGAGATTCGAGCGTGTTAGCCGCTCGCCACTGAGCTCATCGCGCACGTGGCCGTCCTGCAAGACAAGCACGCGATTACACAGCCCCAACAACTCGTCGTCATCGCTGCTATAAAACAGAATCGCTGTGCCCTGCGCGGTCAGGTCCCGAAGCAGCGCGTAAAACTCCCCCTTCGCACCGACATCCACGCCTTTCGTCGGGTCGTTGAGCAGCAACAGCTTCGGATCGCGCAACAGCCATTTGCCGATCACGACCTTCTGCGCGTTGCCGCCGCTCAGGCTGCTGGCCGGTGCGTCGAGGCTGGAATAGACCAGCGAAAGGTCGGACGCGGCTTTGGTGGCCGTCTGGCGCGCGGTGTTGGTGTCGTGCAGCACGCCGAACCGCCGCCACGACGGGAGCAGAAAGTTCTCCATAATCGAACGCGTCAGCAGCAGCCCTTCAGATCCGCGATCGCCCGGCACGAACGCGACGGCTTGCTGCATCGCGTCGCGCGGGTGTTGGAAGTGCGCTTGCTTACCGCCGAGGATCACCGTGCCGGTGTAGGTGAGCGCGCCGAACAGCGCCAGCAGGAGATCGGTCTGCCCCTGGCCCTGCAGCCCGCCCAGCCCTAGCAGCTCGCCGTCGCGAAGCATCAGGTCGATACCTTGCAGCCGGCCCGCGCGCAGGTTGTTGACTTCCAGGCGCACTGGCGCATCCGGCGCCACGGATGGCATCCGCATCTTCTCCGGCGAGGCTGCGCCTTCGATCATCATCTCCAGGATTTCGCCCGCGCTGGTTTTTTCGATGTCGACGGTGCCCACCGTTCGCCCGTTGCGCATCACGGTCACGCGATCCGCCACGCGGAAGATCTCGTCCATGCGATGCGTGATCAGAACGATCGCCATGCCCTCGCGCTTCCACTGCTGGATCAGGTCGAACAGCCGGTTGACCTGGTTGCGGTCGAGGCTGGCGGTCGCCTCGTCGAAGATCACGAGGTGCGGCTTGCCGCTGATCGCCTTGAGAATTTCCACGATCTGGCGCTCGTCTGGCGGCAGAGTGTTCACCAGCGTATCCGGCGCGAGCGATTGTGAAACAGTCCCTTCAAACAGGGCAAGCAGATCCTGCGTGCGCGCCCGCATCTCGCCCCGGTTTATGCTGAACCCGGCGCGGCGCGGCTCGTGCGTCAGCCAGATGTTTTCGGCGACGGTCATATCCGGGATCAGACTCAGTTCCTGATAGACCGCCGTGATGCCGTGTTTCTTGGCTGCTTGTGGATCTGAGAAGTGGATCGGCTCGCCGTTGAGGAGTAGCTGCCCCTCGTTAGGGGCAACTACTCCTGTGATCACTTTGCTGAGCGTGCTCTTGCCGCTGCCATTCGCGCCGACGAGCGTGACGACATTCCCGGACGTGATCTCAATGCTCCCGTCCCTGACGGCGACCACGCCGCCGTGGCCGGTGAGAATATGTACGGAAGGAATTTTCATCGCCATGGGTTACACAAGGAAGACGACGGCCG
>CAZVCM010000081.1:0-15335 GCA_964626105.1 uncultured Thermoflexus sp. | reverse complement strand
AAATGGTATCCCGGCTACGATATGACCATCTTCACGAACCCGCCGGACGGTGACGCGAGCGACCGATAACCCGCCGTGACGTGTAGGGGCCGAGCAAGCTCGGCCCCTACAGAACCTGTGAAGCGGCCCGTACGGCTGCTCAGGACGCAGCGCAACTTTGCGGCTCTCCGCCCCCCATCCTTCCGACCTGCGGTCGGGTCTTTCCCCCACAAGGAGGGAAGGAAAACAAGCACGCCCGTTTCGTATTTCCCCTTCCCTCATTTTGGGGGAAGGGACCAGGGGATGGGGGGAGAACTCCCCCCGCACACGCGCGCCCCTACCCTACCGCCCCGCGAAGTGCGGGACCAGCGTCTGCGTCGTGCGGCGCGGATCGCGCACCCGCTCGATCGCGTGCTCGTCCGCGATGCGCTGCGCCACCAGCCGCCCGGAGATCATCGCGGTGGGGACGCCCGTCCCCGGATGCGTGCTCGCGCCCACGAAATACAAGTTGCCATAGCGCGCGTGCCGGTTGCGGGGCCGCAGATAGCCCAACTGCATCAGCGTGTGGCTCAGGCCGTGCGTGGCCCCTTTGACGAGGTTGTACCGCTTGCGCCACGACAGCGGCGTGTAGTTCACCTCGAACTTGATGTGCGCGTCCAGGTCGGTGACGCCCAGCAACCGCGCCCGCTCAAAGACCGCCTGCCGCGCCTCGTCACGGATCAGCCGCCAATCCTGCTCGCCGCGCTCGTCCAGGTGCCCGACCGGCACATGCGCGATCAACGTGTCCTGCCCTTGCGGCGCAGTGGCCGGGTCCAGGCGGCTCGGCGCGTGGATGTAGAGGCTCGGGTTGTCGGGCAGATCGAGCCGGTCCACGATGCTGTCGAAGTTGGCGCGATAGTCATCCGCCAAGAAAAGGGTGTGCGGTCCAAGCTCGGAGTACACCTTATCAACGCCCCAGAAGAAGCTCACCGTCGAGCAGGAGAAGCGCTTCTTCGCCATCGGCGCGCCCTTATGCGGCAGCAGGTGGTCGTAGACGTACGGCAGGTCCGCATTGGCGACGATCACATCCGCGCTCAGGCGGCGGCCATCGTCCAGCACGACGGCGGTAGCACGGTTATCGCGCACTTCGATCTGCGCGACCGGGGCATCATACTCGAACTGCACGCCCGCCTGCTCCGCGATCCGCACCAGGCTCTCGACAATCTGGTACATCCCCCCGCGCGGGTACCACACGCCATGCGCCAGCTCGGTGTACGGCATCATGGAGAACGTCGCGGGCGCTTCGAACGGGCTGAGGCCCATGTACACGTCCTGAAAGGTGAAGGCGGACTTGAGGCGCGGCGAGTCGAAATAAGCGTGCATGTGGCGATAGTGGCGGGATAGTGGCTTCACCTGGAACAGCAGCGGGATATTCCGCAGGCTGAAGAACTCACGCGCCGAGCGGAAATTGCGGTTGACCAGCCGGTCCATCGCGATGGTGTAATGGCGGTGGCCTTCCTCGACGTAGCGCAGAAAGCCGTCGAAGCTGCCCGGCTCGATCGCCTCTAGCTGCGCGCGCATCCGGTTCAGGTCGGATGTCAGCGATAGATCGCTCCCGTCATCAAACACCAGGCGATAGGTTGGGTCCACGCGCTGGAGATCGAGCGCCTCGCGCATCGGCACGCCCAGCGCCGCGTATTCCGCCTCGTACGCCAGCGGCATGACGAGCAGCGTCGGCCCGGTGTCGAAGCTGTGTCCACCCTGCGAAAACTGCCCGCAGCGCCCGCCCGGCACGCGATTCTTCTCGATCACCATCACGCGGGCGCCCTGCTTCGCCAGGTGCGCGGCGGTGACAATCCCGCCGATCCCGGCGCCGATCACGATCACAGAGGTGGGCTGCGCGGGCATGTTCAGATCCTTTCCGTCTTCGCGTCCGACCGAACGAAATAAGCGCTGCGCTCCAGCGCGTCCAGCTCGCGCTCGAACTGGACGCAATAGGCGTGGCCCGCGAGGCGGCAGCGCGCGCTGCGCACCTGCGTCAGATAGTCGCGCCCCGCCTTGAAATAGTCCCGCGCCTGCTGCACGCGGCTTTGCACCCACGCGCGATACGGGGCGCTGTGCACGTCGCGCGGGCTGATATCGCCTGCGTCCAGCACCTCGCGTGGGATGTTGTAGTATCCGGCGGCGACATCCTCGCAGGTGTCGCGCAGCATGTGCGTGATGTGCGCGGCGATCACGGCGTGATAGCGCGTCTCGACCTGCGGCGTGGGATCGTCGTGGCCGATGAAATAGTGCAGCGCCTCGGTCACGGCGACCGCCAGATCGCGCGTGTACGTGTCAAGTTCCGCTTGCGAGATCAGGCGGCCCCTGCGCGCCGCGTCGAAGGCCATCACCGCCATCATGCGCTGCATGTAGATGTGCAGCCCGCTGCCAGGGCCATCATCCGCGCCAATCAGCGCGACCGCCATCTGCTCCTCGGCGCGCAGGTCGGGCGTTTCCTCGCCCGCGTAGGCCCGGTCCACAATCGCCTGCTGGCGCTCGACAAACGCGATGCGCTCGTCGCGGGTGGGGATCGCCTCGTCGATCTGGTCGTCTACCCAGCGGAAATACGCGTAGGCGCGATACCCGTGCTGCGTCCGGTCGTGGTCCACCAGCGAGCCGATGATCTGGTGGGTCTGCTGGCTGGCGGCGCGGGTGATAGCGGCGGGCAGCAGGGAGCGCCCTCGTTGGATGAGGGTCGGAGATGGCTGGTTGGGAGCAGGATGACGGGTACGGCTGTCCACGGGCGCGCCTCGCAGTTCCCGGCGTGGCCGGCTTGTGTGCGGTTTCACAGATATTTACGTGCGTTGGGGGGAAAGGTTGCGAAGGAGCAGCGGTTAGCAGTTAGCAGTTAGCGAGAAAAAGGCGGAGTAGGGAGTCGGCAGGTGGGGCGCGCACGGGGCCTGGCTTATTTGACCGGATGCACCCCTTCCGTCGTCGCGTACAGGCTGAAGCGCAAGCCTTCCGCGATGCCCTGCGACCCCGTGTTGTAAACCGCGTGACGATAGCAGACAACATGTCCCTGCGCGGCGACGTGCTGCGCCACTGCCGAGACAACCGCCTTGCCGAGTCCCTGGCCGCGATAGGCGGGGTCGGTCAGCACGCCGACGTCGACCAGCCCCAGCCAGCGATAGGTGCTCGCGCCCGCGACCATCCGCGCGCCGTCGAACACGCCAAACGGCCAGTCCTGGTCCAGCGAGATGTCGGCCTCGGCGCGATCCTTCTCCGGGCAGCGCGCCAGGAAGGCGTCAAACGCCGCGCGGTCGGCCTCGGTCAGGGCGCGCGCGACATAACGCGGATCGGGCGCGAACGGGCGAAACGCCGCCGCGTCGAGCATGTAAACCTTCATCTTCCCGACTCGCGCGCCCTCGCTGCCCCACGCCGCGACAAAGTCCGCCCCGGTCAACACGTGATCGGTAGGGTGCGCCGCGACGACCGCTTCAACCCGCTCCCGTAGCAGCGGCGGCACCTCGACGCCCACCCGCACACCGACCGGGATCAGCTCCAGCCAGCCGTCCCAATCATCCGGATCCATCGGGCGCAGCGTCGTGCCGGGTTGCGTGCGATCATCCGGCGCGATCCCGTAGTGCGCGGCCAGTAACGCGGTAATCCGCTGGCGAAACCGTGCGTTCATCCGTTCCGGCGCTTTCTGCCGCCACGCGGCGCTCTCGAAGCCCTGCCTATCTTAAGGATCGGATACAGGTCAGACCCGGCGTAACTGAAGCGGGCGGAGCTTGCTCCGCCCGCCTTTGTCCTTACGTCTGCTAATCGCTACTCGCTCGCGGCTAGCTGCTGGGCGATCTCACGCGCCCAGGCGCGGATCGCGTCCCAATCGCGGAAGTCGCCTTCCGGCGCCTTGACCACCTTCGAGATCATGCGCTCGCCAAAGCCCAGCTCGCTCTTATCGAGCCGCCCGACAAACACCTGATGATCGCGCGCGCCGGTCTGCTCAAGCAGGTCGTCCAGCGTCTCAGGAACGCCCATATCTTCCGGATGGTCCTCACCGAGCGGGCCGCTGCTGAACAGCCAGACCGGTTTGCCGCTAAAATGCCCCCGGTTCCGCTCGACGAACGCTTTCGCCTCGCCCATCCAGTGGCCCATATAGATCGCGCTGCCCGCGATCACTGCGTCATAGATGTCTACCAACGGGGCGCTTTGCGCGTCGCGCACCTCGACGTTGTGCCCGGCCTGGCGAAGCTCATCACTAATCGCGTCCGCGATCTCGCGCGTGCTGCCATGTTTGCTGGTTACCGCGATCAAAATATTCATGTCTGCGCCTTTCTCTCAAGTTACCTCACGATACCGCAGCGACCGGCTGACGGCAAGCCACCGGTTAGCAAGCGATCCACGCGGATGGGACGGTCGGCCCATGACAAAATGGGCCAGCCGAGGGATGCTAAGAGGCGCCGCGCCTGCTACCGTGTGGGCCATCGGCGGCTCGGCAGGTGTGACGCCAGGCAACCGACACGGCGCTGGGTTCAGCGCTGAGTGGAGAAATGAGGGAGCTATGAAACGACAGACGATCTTTCTCGCGATGTTCGGCGCGCTGCTGCTGGTCGCGGTTCCGGCGGTGCTCGCACAATCCGACCCCGCCGCGAGCCTGACCGGCACGCAGTGGCGGCTGGTTTCGTACGGGCTGCCCGGCTCGGAGACTCCCGCGATTCCCGGCAGCAACGTGACGCTGATGTTTGAATCGGAGAATCAGGTCACCGGGCATGGCGGCTGTAACAGCTATGGCGGCCAGTACTCGGTCGACAACAACCAGGTAATGTTCCGCGAGATCGTCAGCACGCTGATGGCGTGCGCCGATCAGAATGTCACCTCGCAGGAGCAGACGTACCTCGAAGCGCTGCGCTCGGCCGGGCAATACGCGCTGGCCGATAACCGCCTGTTTATCCAGTACGGCGCGGGCGAGCAGTTGATCTTCGAGCGCGTCGGCCAGCCGGACCAGGGCACGCAGCCGCAAGAGGCGTTCGAGGACCTGGACAGCCCCGTCGGCCTGCTGGCATCGTACTACAACGCGATCAACCTGCAGGACTATCAGCGCGCCTACAACTACTGGGAGACACCGCTCGAGCCGTTTGACGAGTTCGCCGCCGGATTCGCGGACACGGCGAGCGTGCAGGTGATCGTGCAGCCGCCGACGCGCGTCAGTGGCGCGGCAGGCAGCAGCTACGTCGAGATCCCGACCGTGCTGATCGCGCATCACCACGACGGTGCGGAGAAGATGTACGTCGGGTGCTTCGTCACGCGCACGTCGAACCTGCAGCCGCCCGACATCCCGCAAGAAGACGTCTGGCATCTGTATGGCGCGGACGTGACCGAAGTGCCGACCGATTCGTCGATCCCGGCGCTGCTGGGCGAGGCGTGCCCCGGCGGATAAGCGCGCGCTCCGGCGACACCGCCACCCCGTTTCACATGTTCAGGGAACCCCACCAGCCGGTGGGGTTCTTTCGCGCCTGGCGAAAGCGCGATCGGGCGCGACATGCGGCGCGCGGCATTCCCTCGTATAATGGACATTTGCGCTCGCGCTGCGAACATCCACCACTCAGGGGGAAACCGGTGAGCTATCAGATTTTTCTGTGCGATCTACCGCCAGACTGCACCGACGAGCAGCTAGCCGCCCACCTTCAGCCGTATGGCACGCTGGCCGCCCTCGAATGGCTGCCCTCCGATGACGGCACCGGCCTGCGCCGCGCGATGGCGACGGTCGAGTCGGACGCGCCGCTGCTGGGCATCATCGGCCAGTTAAACCAGCAGCCCCTCGGCGAGCAGGCGATCGTTGCGTCACCCGCCCAACCGCCAGACACGCCCGGCGAGCTTTCCAAGCGCCAGATCGCGGCCAGCAACGAGATCGCGGCAAACTTGAACGAGAAAGCCCGCTGGCCGCGCATGATGATCCGGCAGACGGTCGGCGCGTGCGGCGTGCGTTTTGCGATGGAGATGATGCGGCGCGCGCAAGAGATCGACGCGGGAGAGGGGATGCTGGTGCCGGATGGCAGCCGCCGCCGGACAGTGGGGGGCGTCTTCTTCGCGCTGTCGCGCCAGTACATGACCGCGGACCTGGGACGCCATATCTTTCACCAGACCAAGGAGACCGTCAAAGAGCAGAAGGCGCGCCGCAAGCAAGCCGCGTCCGCGCCTGCCGAGGAACCCGCCGCAACGCCAAACGAGGATGCGCCGCCAGACCCCCCTGCTCCCGACCCCACGCCAGAGCCGTCGCCCGAGGCGCTTGAGGCCGCGCGCCAGCAGTTAGACGCGCTGCGCGCAGACATGCACGCCGCGCAGGCGCAGCTTGAGGCGGTGAAAAGCGGCCAGGCGCCCCGCACGACCGGCGCGTTCACCCTGCTGAAGCAGGTGGTCGACACGCAGAAGGCGATCGACGCGCTGCTGGCGGAATATCCAGGCCTGAAGTAGCGCTCCCTCACCTCAATTTCCACAAAGTAGTTGACAGCGCGCAAAAATGGCTATACCCTGTAATCGAAACTTACTTCGTTTGGTGAATAAAGTATGGCAAAACGACAGCTACTCAAGGCAATCAACCGCGCCGCTATCCTCAATGCCATCAAAGCGCATGGTGAGATCGCGCGCACCGATATCGCCGCCTTCACCCGTCTCAGCCCGGCGACCGTGACCAGCCTCACCGCCGAGTTGATCCGTGATGGGTTGATCTACGAGAAGCAGGTTGGCGTCTCCCGTGGCGGGCGGCGCCCGATCATGCTCGCGCTCAACGACGAGGGCGCGTACGTGGTCGGTATCAAGCTCGCCGAAGAAGACGCCACCCTCGCCCTGACCGACCTCAACGCCCGTATCGTGGCGCGGCGCACGATCCAGCTTGGCGCGCGCGACCCCCTCAGCACCTCGCGGCAATTGGCGCGTGGCGTAGATGCCCTGCTCAGTGACGAGGGCATCACGCGCAGCCGCTTGCTCGGCGTCGGCGTGGGCCTGGCGGGGGTGATCGACTCCCAGGCCGGGATCTGCCGCACCTCACCGCACAACGGATGGCGCGACGTCCCCTTCTCTCGCCTGCTGGAAGACGAGCTGGACTGCATCGTCTATCTCGACAACAACGTCAACACGCTGACGCTCGTCGAGCAGCTTTATGGCGTGGGGCAACAGGTCCCAAACTTTCTGGTGATCACGGTCGGGCACGGCATCGGCCTGGGCATCGTCTCCAACGGGCAGGTCGTGCGCGGCGTCGGCGTCGGCGCGGGCGAGTTCGGACATATTGTGATGGACCCCGGCGGGTACGAGTGCAAGTGCGGCAATCGCGGCTGTTTGGAGACGTTCATCGCGGACACGTGGCTGGTCCGGCGGGCGCAGATGCAGGGCCTCGACGTACAGAGCGCGGACGCGCTCACCACACAGGCGGCAGACGGCGACGCGCGCGCCGCGCAGGTGTTCGCGGAGTCCGGTGAGGTGTTTGGACGGGCGGTCGCTCACCTGGTCAATCTGTTCAATCCGGCGCTGATCATCATCAGCGGCGAGGGCGTGCGCGCCGGGGATTTGCTCTTTGCGCCGATGCGCGCCGCCATGCAGCGCCACATGTTCGCACCGCTGGCCGAAGACTTCGAGATCTGCGTGGAGCCGCTGACCGACGAAACCTGGGCGCGCGGCGCCGCCGGGCTGGTGCTGGAGCGGATTTTCAGCGTGCCGGTGCTGGACTGATGCGCGCCACATAACAGAATGTTCCCATCCCAGAGACCCTCGCGGCTAACTTGTGATCACACGCATAGCTGCGAAGAGACGCGCATAGCATAAGGAGGTGGCGTGGCAACGAGGTAGCACTTTTGTTTCGTTCCGTACTCAGCCTGCAACATAGTTTTGAAGGAGCATGCAGAAAAATGAAATCCAAAGTTCTGGTGATGGTACTCGTGCTGGCCCTGGCGCTCCCCGTTGCAGCCGTGCAGGCGCAAGGGGATGAGGTCACGCTGCAGTTTTGGCACACATATAACGAAACATCGCCCGAAAACGAGATGCTGGTCAACACGCTGATCCCGATGTTCGAGGAAGCGAACCCCGGCATCAAGGTCGAGTCGGTCCCCTTCCCGTATGATGAGTTCCGCCAGACGATGCTGACCGCGCTGGCCGGTGGCGAAGGCCCGGACCTCGCGCGCCTGGACATCATCTGGTCGCCAGAGTTCGCCGCGCTGGGCGTGGTCGAGGCGCTGGACGAGATCATGCCGGACTTCGAGGAGCTGGCGGGGGCGGTGTTCCCTGGCCCGCTGTCGACCAACGCCTATGACGGCCACACCTACGGCCTGCCGCTGGACACCAACACCCGTGTCTTCATGTGGAATCCGACGCTTTATGAGCAGGCCGGGCTGGAAGGCGCGCCCGCGACCATCGACGAGCTGGCGGCGCAGTGCGAGGCGGTCACGGCGCTGGGCGAGGATATCTACCTCTTCAGCGATGGCGGCACGTACGGCTGGGCGGTCCTGCCCTGGATCTGGAGCTTCGGCGGCGACATTACCGACCCGGAGATCACGCAGGCCACCGGCTACCTGAACAGCGAAGCAACCGTGGCGGCGTACGAGTTCCTGGCGGAAATGGTCGAGAGTGGCTGCTTCTCGCCCTCGTACCTGGGTGGCGGCATGGACACCGGCCAGGGCTACTTCAACGACGTGTTCGGGTCGATGCTGGACGGCCCCTGGATGTACCCGATCGCCGAAGCGCAGTATCCTGACTTCGAAATTCAGACCGCGCTGATGCCCGCCGGATCAGGCGGCTCGATCTCGGTTGTCGGCGGCGAGAACATCGCCGTGTTCAAGGGCTCGCGCGATACCGAAGCGGCGCTGGAATTCCTGCGCTTCACCCAGTCAGACGAGTACCAGCTCAAGATGTCGGAAGTCGGCCAGCTCACCGTGAAACCGGCGCTGCTGGAAGACGAATACTTCCAGAATCACCCGTACTATGGGGTGTTCCTGGAGCAGCTCCAGACCGCCCGCGCCCGCACGCCCCACCCCACCTGGACCGTAATGGAAGAGGTGTTGAGCGACGCCGGACAGTTGATCCTGCGCGGCGAGGCGAGCGCCCAGGAAGCGCTCGACGCGGCGGCTGAGGAAATCGACAGCCTGCTGGCGGAAGGGCTGTAAGCCACAAACCGGATCGGGTGAGGGCGCGCGCCCTCACCCTTCCTCCTACCCGTAGCCGACACCGGCGAGGAGAGCGCCATGCAAGCGACCTCACATCCCCAGCCCGCACGGCGACGCGGCGCGCTCAGTCTTACGGGGCTGAGGCGTCCGGCAGGGGCGCACCTGCGCTATCGCTGGTACGTGCCGTACCTGTTTCTGCTGCCGGGCCTGTCCCTCTACCTGCTGTGGATGGTTTACCCGCTGGGGTACGAGTTCTACATCAGCTTCTTTGACTGGAAGATCATGCCGGGGCAGACCAGCCAGTTCGTCGGGCTGGAGAATTACCAGCGTGTGCTCGAAGACAAGACCTTCTGGCTGTCGCTCGAAAACACGGTGCGCTACACCGTGGTGACGGTCATCGGGCAGATGGTGATCGGGCTGGCGCTGGCCGTGCTGGTGAACCGCGTGTTTTTCGCCAAGCGGTTTTTCCGCGCGATCTATTATCTGCCGGTCGTCACCTCGTGGGTGGTGGTTAGCTTCCTGTTCCAGTTCATCTTTAGCTCGCATCCTGGCGGGCTGGCGAACTATGTGCTGACGGAGCTGGGCGTGCTCAGCCAGCCAATCGCGTGGATGAGCGAGACAAAGACCTCGTGGGTGATCATCTACACGCTCGGCATCTGGAAGGGCATTGGATGGGCGATGGTGATCTTCCTGGCGGCGCTGCAAGGCATCCCGATGGAGCTTTATGAGGCTGCCTCGATCGACGGCGCGGGCGAGTGGAGCCAGTTCCGCCGCGTGACGCTGCCGCTGATCCGCCGCACGACGCTGTTCGTGCTGGTCGCGCTGGTGATCGGCGGTTTTCAGGTGTTCATCTCGGTGTACCTGATCACCGGCGGCGGGCCGCTGCACCGCACGGAAGTCATGCTGAGTTATATGTACGACCGCGCGTTTGACCGGCTGTGGTTCGGCTATGGCGCGGCGATCAGCTACATCCTGGCGGCGATCGTGGTGTTCGTCAGCTTCGTGCAGATGCGGTTCTTCCGCCAGACGGAAGAATACTAGCAGTTAGCGGTTAGCGGTTAGCCCCCCTTCCCCAAATTCCTTCCCTCGTTCTGGGGGAAGGAAAACCGACCGAAGGTCGAAGGATGGGGGGAACGCTCTGCCGGAATACGCGCGGCACATAGCGGCCTGTATGCGCCAATTGTAGATCGTTGTTTAACTTTCGAAGGACGCGAATCATGAGCATCTTGCCAAGAACACAACGGGGCTTTCACATCGCGGTGCTGCTGATTCTGATCGCAGGCGCGGTGGTTGCGATCACGCCGATGGTTTACATGGTCTCGACCGCGCTTAAGCCCGCCGCGTATGTGCCGGAATTCCCGCCGCAGTTCATCCCCGACAACCCGACACTAGAGAACTTCCGCACCGCGTTCACCAGCCGGAACTTCGACACCGCGTTCTTCAACAGCGCGAAGGTGGCGATCGCGACGGCGGCGGTGGTTACAACGTGCGCCTCGATGATGGCCTACGCCTTCGCCCGGTTTGAGTTCGTCGGCAAGTCGCTTCTGTTTTACAGCGTGCTCGCCATGATGATGGTCCCCGGTATGATGCTGATTATCCCGCAGTTCATCATGGTCCGCAGCTTCGGGCTGCTGAACAGCCACACCGGGCTGGTGATGGTCTACGCGGCGGGCGGCATGGCGTTCAATATGTTTCTGCTGCGCGGGTTTTTCGAGAGCCTGCCGCGCGAGCTGGAAGAATCGGCGCTGATCGACGGGGCGAACCAGTTCACTATCTTCACGCGGATCATGCTGCCGCTCGCCAAGCCCGCGCTGAGCACGGTCGCGGTGTTCTCGTTCCTCGGCGCGTGGGACGAATATATCTGGGCGCTGACGGTGCTCACCAACCCGGCCAAGCGCACGCTGCCGATCGCCATTCAGAACTTTCGCGGGGCGCACGCGACCGACTGGGGTCTGGTCTTCGCCGCCTCGCTAACTGCCGTCGTCCCGACGGTGCTGCTGTTCATCTTCTTCCAACGCTACTTCATCCAAGGCATCAGCACAGGAGCTTTAAAGGGATGACCCGTCCATTCGTGTTTAGTCTGCTTGTTGTCCTGCTACTCGCCGGAGGTTTGCTTCCCATGCCTGCCCACGCCCAATCCGACGCGCCGCTCGTTACCGTCCAGCCGGACAAAGCGTTTTTCCATCCCGGCGAGCCTGCCACGTTCAGCGTCACGGCGCCGGAAGGCGCGCGCGTCGTCGCCCGCGTGACACACCTGCTCGACGAGGTGGCGCAGATCGAAGCGCCGCTAGAAGCCGGGCGCGCGTCCCTGCGCTGGGACCCGCCCGCCGAAGCGCCGCGCGGCTATGGGCTGGCGGTGAGCGTGCTGGACGACAGCGGCGCGGAGATTGCCGCCACGAGCGCCGCCTTCGACGTGCTGGAACACTGGCTGCAAGCGCCGCGTTACGGTTTCTTGACCGAGTTCCAGCAGGGGCGCGATAACATCGACGAGACGATGGCATGGGCCGCGCGCTATCACGTCAACGGCTTGCAGTTCTACGACTGGCAGTACCGGCACGAGCAGCTTCTGCCGCCGGAAGACCCGTACAGTGACCTGCTGGGGCGGCAGATGTCCCTGGAGACGGTCGCGCAGTTGATCGACGCAGCGCACGCGCGCAACATCGCCGCCATGCCCTACACCGCGATCTACGGCGCCTCGCCCGCATTCTACGCGCAGCACCCGGAGTGGGCATTGTTTCAGGCGGATGGCGTCGCGTTTGACTTTGGCGACGGCTACCTGAAGATCATGGATCCGACCCCCGGCTCCCCCTGGGCGGAGCATCTGCTGAACCAGTTCGCGCGGGTGCTGGACCAGACCGCATTTGACGGCATCCACCTTGACCAGTACGGCGCGCCCAAAGCCGGGCGCAACGCGGCGGGCGATCCGGTCGATCTGGCGGAGGTGTTCCCGGCGTTCATCAACGAGAGCGCCGCGCTGGTCGACGAAAAGCGCGAGGATGGCGCGATGATCTTCAACGCGGTCGGCAACTGGCCGGTGGAGACGATCGCGCCTTCGGATGAGGACGCAGTCTATATTGAGGTCTGGCCGCCGCACCGCGATTTCATGGACCTGCACGCGATCATCGCGCAGGCCGAGGCGTTAGGCGGCGGCAAGCCGGTCATCATCGCGGCGTACATCCACCCGAACAACGCGCACAACGTCCGGCTGGCGAACGCGGTCATCTTCGGCAGCGGCGCGTTTCATCTAGAGCTGGGCGAGCCAGGCGTGATGCTAGCCGATCCGTACTTCCCCAAGTTCGGCGAGATGAACGAAACGATGCAGGCGGCCATGCAGCGCGCGTACGATTTCCTGGTGCGCTATGAGGAAACGCTCAACACCGGCACGCGTGACGCAACCGAGGCCCGCGCCGGGGCGCTGGCAATCGAGGGCGTGAAGACCGACGGCACGCTCTCCAAGAACCGCGTCGCCGTGATCGTGCGCGCGGGTGAGGCGCGCGAGACGTTCAGCCTCGTCAACTTCATGGGGCTGGCGCACGGCAAGTGGCTGGAGACGCTGTTCCAGGGGCCAGAGCCGCAGCACGATCTGGCAATCACGCTCCAGGTCGAGCGCCCGGTCGAGCGTGTGTGGCTGGCGTCGCCCGATGGAGAGGACATCACGCCGCAGGTGGTCGCGTTCGAGGCAGAAGATGGCGCGATCCGCTTCACCGTCCCGCAACTTGACTACTGGACGATGATCGTTGTGGACTATGCCCATGACTGAGCGAACGTACGCTGAGACGCTGGCCGCGCACAGCCGCCGCGTCATTCTGGAGCACCAGCAGCCGAGCGGCGCGTACCTGGCCGGGCCGCTGATGCCTGACTACCAGTTTTCGTGGTTCCGCGATGGCGCGTTCATCGCCTACGCGCTGATGCTCGACGGCGAGGCCGCGCCTATCGGCTTCGGCGGCAGTATGGCGGCCCAGTGGGAGAGCGCGCAGAGCTTCCATGACTGGTGCGCGCACGTCATTCTGCGCCGCGCCGAGGGGTTGGAGCGCTGCATCGCCCAGGCGGCGTGCGGCGAGCCGTTCGACCCGCGCGACACGCTCAACGCCCGGTATGACGCCAGCGGCGAGGCCGGGCCGGACGATTGGCCTGAGTTTCAGCTTGACGGGCCGGGCGCATGGCTGTGGTCGTTGCAGGAATTCGTCGTGCGCTTCCGGCTGTATCCCCTGCCCCGCGAGTGGGCGCACGCGGTCGAACTGGCGGCGCGCTACCTCGCCGCGCTGTGGCAACAGCCGTGTTACGACTGCTGGGAAGAGCATCCCGCGCACGTGCACATCAGCACGCTCGCCGCGATCTATGGCGGGCTGCGCGCGGCAGAGAAGTTGGTCCCAGCGCTCGATTTCTCCGCGACGACTGAAGCAATCCAGGCGTTTGTGCGGACGCATGGCCTGACGCCGGGCGGCGAGCTGGCGAAATGGATGGGCGCGGATGCCGTCGACGCGAATCTGATTGCGGCGGCGGTGCCGTTCGGATTGCTCGCGCCGGACGACCCGATCATGGAGCGCACCATCGCCCGCATCGAGCGCGACCTGCACGCGCCGGACAGCGGCGTGCATCGCTACCTGGGGGATGTGTACTATGGCGGCGGGGCGTGGGTGCTGCTGGCGCTGTGGCTGGCGTGGTACTACGCCGAGCGCGGCCTGACCGATCGCGGGAAGGTGCTCCTGGCGTGGGCCGAGCGTCAGGCGGATGAGGCGGGCAATCTGCCAGAACAGGTCGCCCCGCCGATGCTCGCGCCCGACCACTACGCGCCCTGGGTCGCGCAGCGCGGCCCGATCGCGCGCCCGCTGCTGTGGTCGCACGCAAAATACCTGCTCGCGCGTCACGCGCTGCAGACGGGTTAAGGCGGAGCCGTCGCTAGACCTCAATCGCCCAAATCACCCGCGCGCGCAAAAACAAGGGCCGGTGCATGACCGGCCCTTGCGTGTTTCTGAAACGTGCTCGCCCTTAGAGGCCGATACGCGCCTGGCTGGCGTAGAACAGGAAGCGACCGAGCACTTCCGCGACCAGCACCAGCGCAAACGCCGCATAGACCGCCGTGATCATCACGTTCTGGCGGTTGAGCACCGCGCTGCGATACAGGAACAGCCCGAACAACCCCGCGCCGATGAAGCCGAGGATCAGGCGCAGCGCGAAGACCACGCCGTAGTCGCCGATCATCTTATCGACGCTCGCGATCGCGGTTGGCCCGCCAGTCGCCAGCGTGGAGACGTAGAGCGGGATGATCACCAGCTCGACGCCCAGCAGGACGATCGACCCGACCGCAATCCAGCGCAGCGTGTCGCGCAGCAGGTCGGAGAGCTGGCCCAGCTCGTCGCTGGAGACACGGCTCTTGAGATAGGTGTAAGTCGCCACGAACGCCACGCCGACCGCCAGCGCGCCCAGCAAAAACGCAGTGGTGAAGAACAGCACCGGTGTCGCCGCCGTATCCCAGGCCGGCTCGGCGCGCAGTTGATAAACCTGCGCCATCGAAAAGACCAGCCCCAGCCCGATGATCGCCGCCACGACCGCGATCGCCTGGCGGACGCGGAACTCACCAATCTGGCGCCACTGCATAATGGCGAACACGCCACCCGCGCCGATGAACAGAAGGGTGAGCAGGATCTCGCGGCTCAACCACGAACTGCCGATGTTGCTGATCGCCCGGTAGGCGTTCGTCGGGTTGCCGAGATGGAATAACGACGCCAGCGTGGCGAGCACAAGCACCGGCCCGATGGCCAGCAGCGCCCGGTTGCTGAGCGCGTTGGCTTGCTTCTCACCCGCCTTGCGCAGCGCGTAGGTGTGGGCCAGGCCCAGCACCACAAACGCACCAACGGACATCTGAGTCAGGATGGTATAGGCGATAAGCGCCCATTCTTTAGTGTTCACAGCTATAGCTCCTCAGCGTTGAGCACTTTCCCCGCCGAGGACTCGTACGAGACGGCCCTGGGATGGGGTGAGAAGACGACATTCGGGTGCGTGATGGTCGGGTCAGGCAGCGGCGCGGGCGCGTCGAAGTCGCCATACTTTTCGCGCAGCTCCGAGATCGGTCCGAAGTCCAGCGCGCGGTAGGTGCACCCGGCCACGCAGGCGGGCTTTTCACCGGCATCGATCAAGTCGGCGCAGAACGTGCACTTCGTCATCACACCGCGATCTTCGTCGAACTGCGGCGCGCCGTACGGGCAGGCCCACTCGCAGTAGCGGCAGCCGATGCATTTGTCC
>CAZVCM010000080.1:0-15540 GCA_964626105.1 uncultured Thermoflexus sp. | reverse complement strand
CCCCCTGGGAGACTAGGTCGTCGCCAACCACCCCCTGCTCGCGTCCCGTTTGTTTCTTACCACCCTGTATCTCATATCAAAACACTGCCGCCGCCTGACCTGTTTGGGCGGTGGGTTTTGGCTCCCTCAGACGGCATGTTATACTTGAAAACGGTCAAGAACACTTATTCACCTTAACGTTTATCGCAGATTAAGGCGCAAATACCGTGATTGAGGAGATGCGAACGTGACGCGACGGCTGACACGATTGGCGCTGGCAGCAATCACCCTGATCCTCTTCACGACATCATGCCAGGGACAGCTTGAGACGGTTCCTCCTACGCCGCTGCCCACTCGCGAGCCACTCGGCCAGGCCGCGCGACCCACTCAGATCACGCCCACCGAACCGCTGCCTACTGCAACACTCGTTGAGCAAGTGCCGTCTCTGACGCTGGTTGCATCCGATACGCCTGTACCGAGCGCTACACCGACGATCGTGCCCACGACGCTGGTCCCGCCGACTCCCACGCCAAGCCTGACTCCCACGTCGCTTCCACCTACTGAGACTCCGCGCCCAAGCGCGACGCCCTATCCGACCTATACACCGCCACCCACCTATACCGCCTTGCCCACCTACACTGCAGTGCCCTCGGTGACGCCGCTGCCGAGCCTGACACCAAGCGCAACATACACGCTCGGACCGCTCAGCACGCCGATCGCGGTCATAACCTCGACGCCGAATCTCACAGCAACGCAGCAGTTTGAGACCGCGCTCGATGCGGCGATCTTGGGAACACAAGCTGCCCAGCCGACAACCCTTCCGACCGCGACTCGCACACCAGGACCACCCAGCACGCCGATTGCGGTGGTGACATCCACGCCGAATTTGACCGCGACACAGCAGTTTGAGACCGCGCTCGATGCGGCGATCTTGGGAACACAAGCTGCCCAGCCGACAACCCTTCCGACCGCGACTCGCACACCAGGACCACCTAGCACGCCGATTGCGGTCATAACCTCGACGCCAAATCTCACAGCAACGCAGCAGTTTGAGGCGGTGCTTGAGGTAGCGGTTGAGAGTACGCTTGCCGCACAGCCGACAAGCACGCTGGTTTCGAGCGCGACGCCCTACCCGACTTATACGCTGGTGCCTTCGGCTACACCGCTGCCGAGCGCCACGCCAACGGTGACCGCGACGCCCGGACCGAGCAGCACACCGATCGCGGTCATAACCTCGACACCGAACCTGACCGCCACGCAGCGTTTTGAAGCAGCGCTCGAATCGGCGATCGTGGGCACGCTCGCTGCGCAACCGACTAGCACGATGGCCCCGAGCGCGACGCCCTACCCGACATACACGGCGCAGCCGACGAGCACGCTGATTCCCAGCGCCACGCCAACGGCGACCGAGACGCCCGGACCGAGTAGCACGCCGATCGCGGTGGTGACGTCCACGCCGAACCTGACCGCCACACAGCGTTTTGAAGCAGCGCTCGAATCGGCGATTCTGAGCACACAGGCCGCGCAGCCGACTAGCACCATCGCGCCGAGCGCGACCGCATATCCGACGTACACGCCATTGCCTACGCTCACCGAGGCGCCGAGCGCCACACCCTACCCGACATACACAGCGCTGCCGACGCTCACGCAGGCGCCGAGCGTGACGCCCTATCCGACTTACACACCGCAGCCCACAACCACCATCGCGCCATCGGACACGCCGCTCCCGACCGAGACGCCGACCGCGACCTTGACTCCCAGCGCAACCGCGACGACACCGCCGACCGAAACGCCGACACGCCCGGTGACGGCCACGCCCGATCCTGCGCTGACAGCGGCCTTTGCGGAAGCGGTGCGCGCGGGTGTTGAAGCGACGATGCGCGCCTTCCCCAGCCCATCGCCCACGCCAACCATGCCGGATGCGGTTGCGACCGATCTGGCGCAGCGAGCGACGGAGCAGTTCGAGATGCAGATGGGCCGCGCTGTTCAGGCGACGCTGACCGCCCTGCCCAGCCCGACGCCGCGTGCGACGGTCACGTCAAGCGCGACCGCGATCCTGATCGAGACCGCGACGCTCGAGCCGACCATGGCGCTGGCGCTGCCGGAGTTCACTCCGTCTGCGATGCCAGAGATGCCGAACGATCTGGCGACCGCGCTGGCCGACCGCGCGACTGCCCAGTTTGCGACCGGGACGGCGATCGCACAGGTGGAAGAAACGCCTCTCCACATAGTGTCGCCAACCGCGCCGCCTGCCACGGTTCCAGCGACAGGCACGCCCATTCCGGCGATCACGGTGATGGTTACGCCACTGACGTCGCCCACCCTACCACCGACCATGCCGCCTACCACGATCGCCGCGCCCTCGCCCACACAGGTGATGCCGCCGACACGCGATTTACAGGCGACCGCGACGGCGATCGTTCGCGCGGCGACCGCAACCGCCGAGGCGCGCAGCGCGCCGGACGGACTGTACGTGAGTGAGGAAGCGGATATTCGCTTCCCGGTGCCAGAGGGCTGGCGCGCGCCTGCCGAGATTGGCCCCAACACCGTGCATCTGACCGACACCACGGCGCGCGTGTTTATCTACCACGGGGACGCGGCCTACTTCGCGGAGACGTGGGACATCCCTGCTGGCGCGCAGAACCTGGACGCTGCGCTCGCCGCGCTGGCCGCCGATCGCGGTTTCGAGCGCGCGCCGCTGCTTAAAGAGCAGTTGGCGGACCGGGCGGGTGTGGTGATGCGCGATCTGCCGCCGGTGCGCGGCGCACTCTACCTGCTGCCGCGCGACGAGAGCTGGTTGCTCGTCTCGGCCACGGCGCCGATGGAAATATTCGACACATACCGTGCCGAGGTCTTCGAGCCACTGATCGGCGCGCTGGTTGGCGTGGAGATCGAAGCGCCTGCGTCTGCGACCCCATTCCCGACTGTTGTCCCACCTTCGGCAACGGCGTCCGCAGCGGCTACGCTGCCGCCCCCCACCGTGGTCTCATTTGAAGCGTACGAAAGCGACCTGTTAGGGCTGGCGCTCGCTGCTCCGGCGGAGTGGACCCCCTGGGAAGACTCGTCTTCGCCGGATGCGGCGCGCGCGGTGTTCTTCTTCTCGGATGCGGCGGATGTCGGCAGCGTCAATGTCGTGCCGGAGCATCCTGCTATCGCGGTCGTTGCGCTCTCGGCTGAGGAAGCAGTGGACGCGGGCGACTACGCAACACCCGAAGAATTGCTGAGCGGCGCGATGCTGCTCGACCAGGAGACGATCACCTCGTTTGATCACGACCGATTCCCCGCAGCGCGTGGGGTAGATGACGCGATCCAGCCGGGCGCCCGCGCGGTGATGTACGCGCTTCAGCGCGGGCCAGAGTCGTGGGTTATCGCCTCATTGATCGTCGCGGAGGGCAGCGGCGACCTGGATGCGCTCGACGAGCAGGTAATGCAGCCGCTGGTGCGGTCGATCGAACTGCTTGAAGGAGCAGCCGCGACATCCACCGCCACGCCGAGAACACCACAGCCGACCGGCACTGTCCCGGTAGGGCCGGTCACGCCGACGCAGCCCTCGCGTCCGCCTACTGCCACGCCTGTCGCGGTCGAACTAGAGCCGGTGCTGGACGAGGCGCTTGGGCGGTTGGCGTACAGCGCGCCCGCTGATTGGACGCGCCACGTTTATGAGACGCTACCTGGCTTCGAGCGTGGCGCGCGCAACGCGTTCTACTACAGCGATGCTGATGATATTGCAGATGACGTGCCCGCGCCGACTGCGCCCGCGCTGTTTCTGTTGCGCATCGACCTGACCGAAGCGGAACTGGAGCCAGGCGTGATGTCGTACCCCAGCCCGGCCGCGTTCCTGAGCGATTTTGGCGGCTTCCCCGAAGACGCGATCGAGACGTATGAGCGCGCGATGTTCCCTGCGGCGCGCCTGGCCGACGCGACAGACGCGGGCGAGGGCCTGCAGGCAGTGATCTACGCGCTCCAAATGAGCAGCAATTCTGATTGGCTGCTGATCTCCCTGGTGGTGCCGGAGGGCGCGTCCCTCGATGCCCTGGACGAGGTGGTCGCGCAGCCGCTGGTGCGCTCGCTGTTGCAGGTCGCGCCAGAGCCAACCCCGACAGGGGCGCCCACGCTGACGCCGTTGCCGACTTACACTCCCCTGCCGACGTATACGCCGGAGCCGACGTACACGCCACAATCCTAGCCTACTACCTTCCTGCGAGCCGTCCGGTCGTTGTTCTCAACGCCGCACTCGTTCACGGATTGACTCATAAGGAGGATAGAATATATGCGCAAGATCACCGTATTCACCAACCTGACGCTCGACGGAGTCATGCAGGCGCCCGCTGCACCAGACGAAGACCCGCGTGGTGGCTTCGAGCACGGCGGGTGGGCGGCGCCCTACGCCGCAATGCAGGAAGCCGGGGATGCGCTGGCGTTTGATGGCGCGCTGTTGTTCGGACGGCGCACCTACGAGCAGTTCGCCAGCTTCTGGCCAAACCAGCGCGACAACCCGATGGCGGAGATGCTCACCCTCGCGCCGAAATACGTCGCATCGACCACGCTGCAAGAACCGCTGCCGTGGGCAAACTCCACGCTGCTTTCCGGCGATGCGGCGGAAGCGGTCGCCCAACTCAAAGAGGAGCCGGGGCCGAACTTCCTGATCATGGGCAGTGGCGAACTGGTGCAATCCCTGATGCGGCGCAATCTGGTGGATGAATACGTGCTGCTCTTTCACCCGCTCGTGCTCGGATCGGGCCACCGACTGTTCCCGGATGGCGGCGCGTTCGCTGAGCTGAAACTGGTTGACAGCAAGCCAACGTCGAAAGGCTGCATCGTCGCCACCTATCACCCCTCGAGCTGATCGCCGGGATTTCCCTCTCAAGTGCGGCATGAGTAAGGACGGCTGAAACGATCCTGGATAGAACACCCCGGATCGTCTACACTAGGGACGTCGCCGGAGATGCGATGCGTGCCATCGTGTCTCCGGCGATGACCGCACGGCAATCTGATCACCCCACTTTGAGGAGAAGTACATGACACAGCCCGGAACTCCCCCTAACCGCCGCGCGACCCTGGTTACGGATGCGGGGTGCGACCTCCCTGCGGTCGACCTGGAACGCTATGGGGTGCGCGTTGCGCCCCTGAAGATTCTGTTCGGTGAAGAAAGTTATCGCAGCGGTATCGACATCACGCACGAGCAGTTTTACGCGCGGCTGGCGCAGGGCGATGTGCATCCGTCCACCTCGCAGCCGACCGTGCCCGACTTTGTCGAGCTATATCGCGAGTTGAGCCAATCTGGCGCGCCAATCCTCTCGATCCATCTGAGCGAAGGGCTGAGCGGCACCGTCAACGTCGCGCGGCAGGCAGCGGCGCAGCTTCCAGAGTTGGATATCACCGTACACGACAGCGGCACACTGACCGCTGCCACCGGCTTCCAGGTGATCGTCGCGGGGCGCGCGCTTGAGGCGGGGCGCTCGGTCCCAGAGATTATCCCGCTCCTCGAACAGACGCACGCCGTCACAAACCTGCTGTTTAGTGTCGAAGACTTGATGTACCTGCATCGGGGCGGGCGTATTGGCTCGGTGCGCTATCAGGTCGGGCAGTTGTTGAACATTAAGCCGATTGTCACCGTCGAGAAACACGGCTCAAAAGCCGGAACTTATGTGTCCGCCGGACGGGCGCGCAGCCTGGCGAAAGCGGGCGAGATCTTCATCGAGCGCGCCGCCGAGGCCGCTGGGCCGGGCGGGAAGCTCCGCGCGGTTGCCGTCTATGGCAGCGACCCGACGCTGGCCGAGAGCATTATCGAGCGGCTGCGGCAGGAGTTCGACCTGGTCTACGGCGCCGCGATCCCGACCGCGCCGGTGCTGGGCGTGCACGTCGGGCCGGGCGCGCTGGGGCTGATCTACGCGCCGGGCGACTGGCCGGTATAGCACGCCAGCGGGTTTACGTGATCGAACGAGTGTGCTAAAATTGAAGGCGGGCACGCCGCTGCAGGAGAACGCGCATGGATCTGCAAAATGGCAATGTCGCTGAGAACGCCGATGCTCCCCTCGAGGAGCGGCTGGCGCATCTGATCGAGAATCTGTCGTCGTACATCGAGTACTACCACGGTGGATCGGTCGAGCTTGTTTCTTTCGATGGAAAGGTCGCCCAGGTCCGGTTTGGCGGTGCGTGCGAGGGCTGCCCGCTGTCGCTGAACACGCTGCACGGCTGGATCGCCGGGACCATCCACCAATTTTTCCCCGAGATCGTGATTGAAGAGGCGCCAGGAACCGCTTCCTGAGCGCAGTCATTTTCACGCCAGGGCGCCTTGCCGGTGGCAGGGCGTCTTTAGTTTTCCCGTACGCAGCCACATTCGAGGATGAGCCATCATGCGAAACTGGGGAATTTTCTGGCTGTTGGGCGTGGTGTGGGGATCATCATTCCTGCTGATCAAAGTCGCGGTCGAAGAGCTGGGGCCACTGCCACTTGTCTCGATTCGGATCGGGTTGGCGGCGCTCTTCATGGCGGCGTTCCTTGCGCTGACCGGGCGGCGCTTGCCGTCGGAAGGGCGCGCACGGAGCGCACTGCTGTTCGTGGGCATTATGAACACCGCGGTGCCCTTCACGCTGATCACCTGGGGCGAGCAGAACATCGACAGCGGGCTGGCGACTGTGCTCAACGCCACCGTCCCGCTCTGGACGCTGGTCTTCGCGCATGTGGCGCTGGCGGACGAGCGCTTTTCGCCGCAGAAGCTGGTTGGGCTACTGGTGGGGTTCGCCGGGGTCGCATTGTTGGCGAGCCGTAACGGCAGCGCGGGCAGCGAGAACTCGCTGATGGGGCAGGTCGCCGTGCTGGTTGCCTCGGCGTGCTATGCGGTGTCGGCGGTTGTGATCCGGCGCTATCTGCGCGGGGTGGAGCCACTGACCGTCGCCGGGTCATCGCTGATCATCGGCGGCGTTGCGGTGATCGCGGTGACGCTGGCGGTGGCGCGCCCGCTGCCAGCGCTGGACGACCTGAGCGCGACAACCATCCTGGCGATGCTGACACTGGCGCTGCTGAACACCGTCTTCGCCTATTTCCTCTTTTATCACCTGATCGACACCTGGGGCGCGACGCGCACCACGCTGGTGACGTACGTGATGCCGCCGGTCGGCGTCACGCTCGGATGGCTGCTGCTGGATGAGCCGGTCGACTGGAAGATCGTGGCCGGCGCGGCGCTGATCCTGGGCGGGATCGTGGCGGTCAACTGGCGGAAGACGCCGGTCCCTGCGGCGCCGGTGCAAGGCGCGGCAACGCCCGGCAGTGACTGAGCGACCGCTCGCGGGGTGCGTTATAATCCGACTAGCGAGCCAGTTCTCTCACGGGGCAACCGAGCGCTGCGTTGATTTGACTGTAGGGGCGCAACCTGCTGCGCCCACAGGATACAACAAACGGACGGAGCTAGCTCCGTCCTACGCTGGCGCGCAATTTCTCCGTGTAGGTCCAAATTGGTCATTCGCCGGTGCCATCTCAGAGCCGATAGAGAGGGATATGTCCGGGATCGTCATTGTGTCATTGCTGGGGCTGAGCGCGTGGGGCGTCCGCGCGGGCGTCCGTGCAGACCGCCGCAACCGCGCTGCGCGCCGCCTGATCGAGCAGGTGCGTTCTGAGCGGCAGCCGCTGTACTGCGTGGCGTCGTGCGCGACATGGTTCCAGGTTGAGACGATCAGTGGCGCGCGCAGCCCGCGCCGCCCGTTCGTGGTCGAGGTCAGCGAAGACCGGCTGGCGCTGTATTCGGTCGATGGCGATTCGCAGCCCGCGCTGGTGCTGCGCCCGGAGCAGTTGCGCTGGTTCGGACGTCCGCGCAAGTATCACCCTGGCACAAATGAGATGTGGTTGCACGCCGAGATCGATGGGGAGTGGCGGCTGATTCGACTGCGCCTGATCCCGACGCACATGCGCGCGCTCGTGCGCGCGTTGAAGGCGATCGCGACGGAGGAGCAGGTCTCGGCCTACCGGCGGCGCCGCCCGTATATCCACTTTGGCCCGGCGATGGCGCGTCCCGCCACGCAGGACATGCTCGGGGCGTGGACGCTCGGCGATCCGCTGTCGCTTTACCTGACGCCGGTCCATCTGGTGCTGTTGCGCGGCAGCGAGGTTGCGCGCGTGCTGCCCCTGGCGCAGATCCAGAACATCGCAGCGATTGACCGGCTTGACGCGCCGGGTGAGGCCGGGCTGGTGCGCTTCCAGTTCGGGGACGAGGCGCTTGCCTTCGCGGTGGACGATCACCAGCGGTTCGCGTCGTTGCTTGGCGAGGCCGCGCGCCGCACGCTGGAAGATCCGGTCGAGTGGCAGCGCAAAAAGAAGAAGCCGGACGAGGATGACGACTGGGACGAGTAGCTGCGCGGCTGGCAAGCTAAGAACCGCCAAGTATCTATCGGTGTCGTTGGCAGATGGATGATGGGCAGGGGTGAGGTTCTGCGCGCTGACCGCATAAGCCAGTTACTTTCGAAAGGTCGCCCAAGAACAGCCAGAAATAGCAAAAAAGCAGCGAGGAAGCGCTTCCCCGCTGCTTTTCGCGTTGTCATGCAAATATCGCTTTAGGATAACTGCAGCACCGGACGGATGCGCTCGATTGCCCAGTCGATCTGCTCTTGCGTGATGATCAGCGGCGGGGCGAAGCGGATGATGTTGTGATGCGTCTCTTTGGCGAGGATCCCGCGTTCCTGCAACGCCTCGCAGAAGCGCCGCGCGCCACCCGCCTGCGGGTGCAGTTCCACGCCGATCATCAATCCCTTGCCGCGCACCTCTTTGACGTGCGGGCTGTTGATCTCGACTAGTTGGTCCTGGAAATACTCGCCCATCTCCCCCGCGTTAGCGATCATTTCTTCCTCAACCAGCGCGCGCAGCGCCGCACGCGCCACCGCCACGCCGAGCGGGTTGCCGCCGAACGTGCTGCCGTGGTCGCCCGGGTTGAAGACGCCGAGCACCTCGCGGCTCGACAGCGCGGCAGACACCGGGTAAAAGCCGCCGGACAGCGCCTTGCCGATTGTGACCATATCGGGGCGCACATCCTCGTGATCGCATGCGAACAGCTTGCCCGTGCGTCCCAGGCCGGTCTGGATCTCGTCCGCGATGAACAAAACGTTGTACTTTGTGCAAAGCTCGCGCACGCGCCGCAGATAGCCCTCAGGCGGGACGATCACGCCGCCCTCGCCCTGGATCGGCTCGACGATAAACGCGACGGTGTTAGGCGTGATCGCAGCTTCGAGCGCATCCGCATCGCCGTAGGGGATCACCTTAAACCCCGGCGTGAAGGGACCGAACCCTTCGCGGTACTGCGGCTCGGAGCTAAAGCTGATGATCGAGATCGTGCGGCCTGCGAAGTTCCCCTCGCACGCGATGATCTCCGCCTGCCCTTCCGGCACGCCCTTGACCTGATAGCCCCATTTGCGCGCGGCTTTAAGCGCGGTCTCGACCGCTTCGGCGCCGGTGTTCATCGGCAACGCCATCTCGTAGCCGGTTAGCTCGCACAGGTCGCGATAGAAGGGGCCAAGCTGGTCGTTGCGGAACGCGCGGCTGGTCAGCGGCAGGCGCTCTGCTTGCTCGATCAGCGCCTCGCGGATGCGCGGGTGCGCGTGCCCCTGGTTGACCGCGCTGTAGGCGCTCAGGCAGTCCATGAAACGATTGCCCTCGACGTCCCACACCCACACGCCCTCGCCGCGGCTCAGCACCACGTCCAGCGGCTTGTAGTTGCGCGCGCCATACAGGTCTTCTAAAGCAATAATTTCTTCGGATGAAAGTTGCTCGTTCAGGGTTTGCATAACCAATCCTTTTTGTTCTGAGATGACTACGATCCATCAGGCAGAGCGATCACGTCAACGTGACTGGTCCCTGCCTGTTCTGCGGAACGCTGCCAGTCGAACGTCGAGCGGCGGCCATTGCGTTCAAGCGTCTGGCACGCGTACCCTAACCGGGACAGTAGCGCGAACGTGTCTGCCGCGACCGTTTGCGGTGTCTTGAAATTGTACTCGAAGACGATCACTGGACGGAAGCGGCTGAGCGACGTTTCCGCGCTGAGCAACGCGTTACAGTCGTTCCCTTCGATGTCGATCTTAATGATGTCCAGGCGCGGCCAGCCCTGCGCGGTCAGATAACTATCAATTGTGATCGCCTCAAGGGTGAGTTGTTCGACGGGCGCGCGCACGTGCCCCGCAACCACCGAGGATTTGCCGGGACTGTCGGACACGTAGAAAGTAACCGGTCCTGCGCAGTGATGAACCGGCTGCGCGACAACGTCTACCGGCGCAAAATCATCGTGGCTGGCGTTTAAGTGGACGTTGGCGCGGACTTGCGCGGCCATCGCCGGATTCGCTTCGAACGCCGCGACGCGCCCCTCTGATCCGGCCCACGCCGCCAGTGTGATCGTGTAGTAGCCCAGGTTGGCGCCCACATCGAGGCACCAGCCGCCGCGCGGGGTGTGCTGGCGCAGCGTGTGCGTCACAGCGGGCTGATAGCTTCCAGAGAACAGCAGCCAGCGTTGCGCCGGTTCGCGGCTGTCGACTTGCAAGTAAGCCCCTTCCGGCAGGCGAATCACGCCTTGATAGCGCGGGAGCACGCGATCCAGCAGCGCTGCGAACCGTGTCAGCCCGCGCACGGGGCGCTGCGGCTGCGCGGCCTGAAGCCGCCGCGTCATGGCTGCGATCATGGGAATGGGACTCAATCGGGCGAGGGATGGCGCCATAAGCCGTATTTGTTAGCCCTTCGTGTGTCTCGATTATAGCGCCTTTGATAGACCACAGAAAGACCATATAGAACCGAGTGACAGGCCTGCGCGATTTGCTGCGACGTGCCCGGTGACGTACACTAGGCTCCGCGAGTTTGTGCCCGCGCCCGCAGAGGAACCGCATTATGGAGTCTGTGCCCAATCCGTATAATCCGCTGGAGCCGGTCGAGAACCCTGCGCAGTTCTTTGGCCGCGAAGACGCGTTCGCCTTCTTCCGCCAGCATCTGGTCGGCGTTCCGCTGCGGCACGCGCTGGTGCTGATCGGGCGGCGCGGGTTGGGCAAAAGCTCGCTGTTGCGCCAGCTACAACACCATGTCGATGAGCGCTATCGGGTCTGCGTGATCGATCTGACGCTGGTCGATCTGCGCGGTGAGGAGAGCCTGTTCGCGGCGCTGGTGGACGAAATTCACGCCACGCTGGAGCGCGCCGAGGTTAGCACCTATCGCCTGCCGGACTGGCCGCAGACCGGCGACGAATCGCTAGCTGACCTGCGCGCGTGGTTCCGCGATGTGTACCTCGACGTGGCGATGACCGCGCTGCGCGCGCGCCATTTGTTGATCGCGCTGGACGACGCGCACCTGCTGCTCGAAGCGATCGACAAGGGCACGCTCCCGGCGGATTTGCTCGACTATTTCGGCGCGCTGCAGGCGGCGTATGACCGGCTCAATTTCGCGTTTGCGCTTGATATCCGTCACGAAGATCGCGCGCTGACGATCCCGCTGCTGGCCGACCCCGCGCTGCACTTCAGGCTGGCGGAACTGCCGCCCGGAGATGCCGAGCGTCTCGTGCGCGAGCCGGTGGCGGACCTCTACAGCTTTGACGAGGGGCTGGTGCCGCGCATTCTGGCGCTGGTGGACGGCGACCCGTTTCTGCTGACGTCCATTTGCCGCCTGATCTTCCGCCGCTCTGAGGAGCGCCACCACGCCGGATCAATCATCGAGCTGGACATGATCGCGGTCTATCCGGCGGTGCTCGATCAGGCGAGCGACATTCTGCGCCCGCAGTGGCGCGATGCCTCGCCGAACGAGCGGCTGACGCTGGTCGCGCTGGCGCGCAGCGTCGGGCAGGATGGCGGCCCGGCGGTGTCGTTCGAGGCGCTTTACGCGGACGCGAACGCGCTCGGCTATGACATCAGCCGGACGCAGCTCGCCTCGGCCCTGCGCAGCCTCGACTACAAGGGGCTGGTGCGGATGGACGCCAACGGGCGCTATAGCTTTCCGGCGCTGCTGATCCCGCGCTGGCTGTACGCGAACACCGAGATTCCCGCGCCAGAGGCGCCCCGCGAAGCCGTTCGCGCCTGGGGACGGCCCGCGCTGGTCGCGTTGGCGGCAATTGCGCTTGTCGCTGTGATCGGCGTTGCGGCGCTGAGCGGGGTATTCGGCGGGGATGACGAGGGCGATGATGAAACAAGCGTCCCCGACGGGCCGACCGCAACGCTTTCGCTGAACCTCGAAGCGACGCGGCAGGCGGAGTTTGCGACCCAAACTGAGCAGGCGCGCCCGACCATCACGCGCACGCCGACCATGACGCCCGAGCCGAGCGACACCCCGGAACCGAGCGACACGCCTGAGCCAAGCGAGACGCCGACCGCAACTGCCAGCGCCACGCCAAGTGAAACACCGAGCGCGACCGCATCCCCCACGCGGACCAACACGCCGCGCCCCACGCGCACGCCGACGCTCACGCCAACCGCCACCGACACGCCGAGCGTGACTCCCCGCGCGACGGACACGCCGCGCGCTACTGTCCGTCCGAGCCGCACGCCGCGCCCCACACAGTTTCCAACGCTTGATCCAGGGGATTAAGCCGCGCCAGCGCGCCTCGGCCTATTCAATCGCCAGCCGCACCTGCCCCGGCAGGACGTTTGCCAGCAGCAGCATGCCGCCCGCATCCGCGGTGAGGGTTTGCGTCGTATTGCCTTCGAGCGTGATGCGATAGCTGGCCCCTGGTTGCAACCCGGTGACGAGCGTATGCTCAATCCCCGGCGCGATGGGGAATGCCGCTTCGGTCGGGCTGGTTCCATCGCCCGCATCGGTCGCAAACAGCACCTGGCGCGTGCCGAACGCGACGCCGCGCACCTGCTCGCCGAGCACCAGCGTCCCGGCGGGTGGCGCGGGGGCGTCTGCGGCCTGAGCGACCAGCGCGCTGAGGAACCAGTTGTCCGTCTGCGAATCGCCAGGCGCGATATCCAGGCGATAGAGGCCGGGCGCGCGCCCTTCGGTGGCGTTGTGCGCCGGGGCGCCGAAGGTCTGGTCGACCGTTTGCCCCTCGACCTCGAACCCGCGCGCAATGGTCACGCGGCTGTTCGGCAGCAGGTTTTGCAAATAGAGCGCGCTGCTGCCCTGCTGCACGCGGTAGAACAGCCCGGCGGGCTGCGGCTCTGCCTCGAAATGCACGGTCGCCAGCGGTGTGTACGCCGTGTCGGTGGTCACCACGTGATCGGCGATGATCACCAGGTCCGGGCGCCAATAGAGCACCTCGCGCAGCGCAAGAGACGTTTTCGGTGGATTGTCTGGCGTGGTGTAGAAGGCGCTATTGTAGGCGCCGGTGAGGTCCGCCCGCAGATAGGTCGCCTCGCCGATCTCGCTGCGGCGCGTGATTGAGCCGGTGTCGTACGCCTGCCAGTTGGCGATCAGGTCGTCCAGATTGGCGGGACCGGACGGATAAGGCGCGGCGCTGCGCTGACCGCAGTCGTTCAGCCAGACCGCGCGCTCCACGTTGGAGCGAATGTCATCGAAGGTCTCGTCTGGGTTGCAGATCAGGATCGTGTTGGCGGCGAGGGTGCGCGCCGTCCAGTTGGCGTCGTGATCGGAGTCGCCCTGCTCGGTGCTGAGGCCGCTGCGCGCGGACAGCGCGTCCGCGCCGCGCGCGATCGTGAAGCTGCCCTGGTCGTAGAACTGCGCCGCTGCCAGCCGGTCGCCTGCGGTGAAAGTCACCGCGACGGCGCCGTTGTCGAGCGCCAGCCCGTCGCCGAACCAGTTAGAGCGCATGAAGACGTGCCCGTTGTAGGGCGCGATCCAGGTGCGCGGCGCGGGGGGCAGACCGCTGGATGCGTCGTCGCGCCACAAGAATTCCTCAACCGCCAGCCAGCCGGGGACGGCGCTCGGCGGTTGCGCGAGAAACCAGTCCATCCAGTTGGCGTGGGCCGTCCCGGCGAAGACGGCCCGTAGCAGCGCATCTTGCGCGCGCCCGTAGAACGCGGCGGGATGGTTGCGGAGCGTGTCGCCAACGATCGCGGGGTAGCGGTGCGCCGCCAGCCCGGAGCCGTCGCCGAGCGGCGCGCTGCCCGGCTGCCACTGGAACAAGTCGTACGCCAGCCGGTCGTACCACCAGTCCGTATCGTCAAAATAGTTCTCGCCCGCAGCGGTCCACCATGCGAGCGCGGTTTGCGCGTGCGCCCACCCCGCGAAGAAACCATGGAACGGCCCTTCCGCCCAGGCGCCGCCGGTTTGTTGGTCAAGCGCGGGCAGCGCGTAAGCGGTGAACCGCTCGCGCGCGGACGCGATCAAGCCATCCGCCTCGGTGCGCGATCCCCTCAACACGAGCGCGCTGGCGGTCAGCGCCCACAGGCCGCGCGCGCTGGCGCTGGTGAATGTCTTCGGCTGATCCTCCACCCACAGCACGCCGTCGCGGTCGAACTCAGGATCGCGCAGGCGTTTGGCTGCCGCGGAGAGCGTCTGCTCGATCGCGCCGCGCGTCTCGGAGTCAAGCGCGTTGTAGAGCCAGTCATAGCCGACCGCCAGCGCCGCCACCCGGTCGAAGAATGCCACGCTCAGGCTCTCTCCGCTCAGCGCCGGATCGCTTGCCACCTGCGCATGCAGCGCGCCCAGCAGAGCGTTGCCCCGCGCCGCGAACACCTGATCGCCTGTCATCAGCCAGACGACCGCCAGCGCGCGGATGGCGCCATCGGGATGCGTCTCGGCGTCGGCTTCGGGGGCGTCAGAGGCTGCATACGTCAGCAGCGCGGCCCACAGGGGGCGGTTTTCCTCCACACGCGGGCGGAGCGTCGAGTCCAGATAATCACGGGTGATCAGCAGGCGTGGATGCGCGCCCGGTGCGGCGAGTGGCAGCGGCGGGGCGTCATCCTGGGCGCGCGCGTTCCGACGCCCGCCCGCCAGCGGGACGAGCAACGCCAGCAGCAGAACCGCATTCAGCGCGGCGCGCCACAGGGCTGTCGAGCGCATCAGAAGGGAAGATCGTCGGCGTCAAGAGGGACAAAATTCGTGGCGGGCTCGATGCGCAGCCACGTGCGTCCGATGCGGAACAACTGCCCCGGCTCGATCTGCACGCGCCCGGTGATCTTATCGTCTCCGACATACGTGCCGTTAGTGCTCTGCTTGTCTTCGAGCCAAAAGTCCTCACCGTCATAAAGCAGCGTCGCGTGCTCGCGTGACACCTGGCTGTCATAGTTCAGGCAAACATCCGAGCCTTCGCGCCGTCCAATGCTGATCTCGGTTGGTTCGTCGGAGTCGATCATTCGCTCAAACGTCAGCACAGCGCCATCCTGCGGCCCGCTCATCAGCGCAATTTCGATCTGATCCACGTTGGCTTACTCCCCGCTCCTACTTGACGTTGCCATGCGTATTGTACCCGGCTGGGCGGCTCTGCAACACCCGTGCAGCGGTTTACTCGTCACTGCTGCCAAGCTGCTGGCGCGCCTGCGTGCGCTTCTCGCGCGAGGGGCGGTGCGATGGGTCAAGCTCCAGCGCGCGGCTGAAGATGCTGACCGCTTCTTCCCATCGCTCAAGCTGCATCAGCGCCTCGCCACGATTGTGCCAGAACCACACGTCGCGCGGCGCGACCTCGGTGGCTCGGACAAAGCACACCAG
>CAZVCM010000079.1:0-15543 GCA_964626105.1 uncultured Thermoflexus sp. | reverse complement strand
ATCCGGAAAAACTCCAACACTACGTGAAGGAGAACCTGTGGGTGCGGTCGCTGCGGCAGTGGGCGATCCTGCGCATCCGCGCCACGATCATCAACACGATTCGCAACTGGCTGGACGATCACGGCTACCTGCTGGTAGACACGCCGATCCTGACCCCTGCCGCCGGTGAGAACACGACCACGCTATTCGAGATCGACTACTTTGGCGAGCCGGCGTATCTGGCGCAAACCGGGCAGCTTTACAACGAGGCGAACATTGGCTCGTTCGGCAAGGTCTACTGCTTCGGCCCGACCTTCCGCGCCGAGAAGTCGAAGACACGCCGCCATCTGATGGAATTCTGGATGGTCGAGCCGGAGATGGCGTTCTTCTCGCTCGAAGACTTGATGACGATGGAAGAGGAGTTCGTCAGCGCCATCGTGCAAACTGTGCTCAGCAAGCACCGCGCCGAGCTTGAGATTCTGGAGCGGGACACGGCGCGCCTGGAGAACATCAAGCCGCCCTTTCCGCGCATCACGTATGACGAAGCAGTTGAGCGCCTGAAGCAGCTTGCCGACGAAACCGACGACCCAGAGCGCAAGGCGGAGCTGGCGATCACCTGGGGCGACGACTTCGGCTCGCCGCACGAGACCGCGATCGCAGAGTCGTTCGATCGCCCGGTGTTCGTCTACCACTATCCGAGCGCGGCCAAGGCGTTTTACATGCAGCCAGTCGACGGGCGGCCCGAAGTCTGCCGCAGCGTAGACCTGCTGGCGCCGGAAGGCTACGGCGAGATCACCGGCGGGAGCGAGCGCATCTGGGACGCGGACCTGTTGGACAAGCGGATCAACGAAATCGGGATCGACCCGGCCAACTACGCGTGGTATCTGGGGCTGCGCCGCTACGGCAGCGTGCCGCACGCGGGGTTCGGCCTGGGCGTGGAGCGGACGGTCGCCTGGATCTGCGGCCTGCCGCACATCCGCGAAACGATCCCTTATGCGCGGATGCTCAACCGGCTGTATCCGTAACGTGGCGAGCCACCTGTGAGGCCCGCCATGACGATTCACGATCAGCGGCGGCTGGCCCGCCAACTGCTCGACGACGCCAGCCCGTCCGACGCGCCAACCGCTTATTACGCGCTGTTCCACCCGGCGGACCGTTCGACGCTGGTCACGCGCTCGGATGACCAGGGGCGGGCGCTTGGTTTCGCGGGGCGCTTCCGGACCGGGCTGGACCTGTTCCGCCCGCTGGTAACGCTGACCTGCCACAGCGCGAGCGTCGCCGCCGACCTGCTGGCCGAAACGCTGCAACCCGGCCACCCATACATCTTGTTTGTCAATTTCAACCAGCTTGCGCTGGTGGGCGGCAGCCTGCGCATCACGCAACAGCAAGTTCTGAGCATCTACCGGCTGGAGATCGCGCGCTTTCAGCCGGAGATCAACGTGCTGGTGCAGTGTACGGAGAACGGCGAGGGGCACACACGCTGCCGGATCGAGTCCGGCGGGCAGCAAGCGATCGCGGGCCTGAACTGGCAAAGCCCGGCCTTCGCCGAAATCTACGTGCACACCGATCCGGATGCGCGCCAGCGCGGCTGGGGGCGCAGCGTGGTTTCAGCGGTGAGCGAGGCGGTAGTACGCGGCGGGCGCATTCCGATCTACCTGGTCGAGCAGGAGAACGAGGCGTCGCGGCGGCTGGCAGAGAGCCTCGGCTACGTCGATACGGGCGCGCGGCAGGTCTACGCTGACGTGGTGTACGAGGGACATCCGGCAAGCGGTTAAACAAGCCGAGGGGAGAGCGCGGTGACGGTCGATTTTACGATGCAGTTCCCGGCGGGCTTCCTGTGGGGCACGGCGACAGCGGCGCACCAGGTCGAAGGCGGGAACACCAACAACAACTGGCACGCCTGGGAGCAAGCCGGGCGCGTCTTCCAGGGGCAGACGCACGGCCAGGCGTGTGACTGGTGGGGCGGGCGCTATGAAGAAGACTTCGACCGCGCCCAGGCCCTGCAGAACAACGCGCACCGCTTCTCAATTGAGTGGAGCCGCGTCGAGCCGGAAGAAGGCCGCTTCGACGACCGCGCCCTGGCGCATTACGCGGATATGCTCGCGGCGCTGCAAGCGCGCGGCCTCGAGCCGATGGTCACGCTGCACCATTTCACCGATCCGCTGTGGATTAGCGAGCAAGGCGGCTGGACGCACCGCGACACGCCGGAACGTTTCGCGCGCTTTGTGCGGGTCGTGGCCGAGACGCTGGGCGCGGACGTGCGCCTGTGGTGCACGATCAACGAGCCGATGGTTTACGCCGCGCAGGGCTATTTGCTGGGGCGGTTTCCCCCGGGACGGCGCAACCTGGGCGCGATGTTCACCGTGACGGAGAACATGCTGCGCGGGCACGCCGCCGCCTACCACGCGATCAAAGCGGTTGATCCCAGCGCCGAGGTCGGCTTCGCCAAGCACCAGATCAGCCTGAAGACGCCCTGGCCCCGCGCGCTGCACTACGGCGCGCTGCGGCTGATGCGCGGCGTGTTCAACCGGGCGTTCGTCCTTGCGCTGACGACCGGCGAGCTACGCCTGCCGCTGCGGCGCGCGCAGGTCCCCGAAGCGCGCGACACGCTGGACTGGATCGGGCTGAACTACTATTACCGCTTCCAGGTGGCGTTTCACCCGCTGTACCCGCACCAGGTCTTCCTGCGCCAGACGCCGCCCCGTGACGGGATTCGCGGGCCGGGCGACACCGGCGAGATCTGGCCGGAAGGGCTGCTGGAGCAGATCAAGTGGCTGTGCCAGACAACCGGCAAGCCGCTGTATGTAACCGAGAACGGCGTGCCTGACCCAGGCGACAACCTGCGGATGGTGCACATGGTCCGCAGCCTGCGCAGCGTGTGGAAAGCAATCATGCACAGCTTCCCGGTGCGCGGCTATTTCTACTGGACGCTGGTCGACAACTTTGAATGGTCCGAAGGCTATGACCCGCGCTTCCGCTTCGGGCTGTACGGTTGCGACCCGGAGACGCAGGAGCGGACCGTGCGGTCCAGCGCCGCGCTCTACCGCGACATCTGCGCGGCCAATGCGCTCGATAGCGAAACGATCCGCCGCGTTATTCCCGACGAGTTCGACGCGCTGTTCCCCGGTGTGGACGTGCAGCCGCGTGTCACGCTGCCCGCGCGTGAGGAGAGCCAGCTATGACACAGCCGCCCGATGTGGTGTGCTGAAGACCTCAGCCCGTGACCGCAGGTGAGCCGCTTGAGGCGCGGGACGGCGTGGACATCGGCGCGCAGAACCCCGGCGAGCACCGCGTAACCAACTCACTTCGATCGATCACCCAAAAAAACAGTAAAAGCAGCGTGGGAACCGTATCGCTCACCCGCTGCTTTTCGCTGCTTACGGTTGTATCGAGCTGTACTTAGCTTATGCGCGCCAGGACCGCGCGCCGGATCGCCGCCTGGACGGTGACGACCTCGTCCGCGCCGCAGATGTTCACCCATCGCGCCGGGTCCGCCGCGATCAGCGCGTGATAGCCCTCACGCACGCGCTGGTGAAACGCGAGGTTCTCCGCGTCGAGCCGGTTCCATTCGGCGCCCTCGTGCGAGGCTTGCTCGCGCCGCGCCAGCCCGTCCTCAGCCGAGATATCCAGGTAAATCGTCACGTCCGGCTGCAAGCCGCCGGTCGCAAACGCCAGAATCTGCCGCAGCATGGTCAGGTCGAGGCCGCGCCCGTAGCCCTGATAGGCGAGCGTGCTGTCCGCGTAGCGGTCGCAGATCACGATCTCACCGCGCGCCAGCCGGGGCCGGATCGCCTCGGCGACAAGCTGCGCGCGCGACGCGGCGTAGAGCAGGATCTCGGTGTGCGGGTGCATCTCGGCGTTCTTCAGGTCGTGCAGCACCGCGCGAATCTGATCGCCGATCGGCGTGCCGCCTGGCTCGCGCGTGGCAAACACGGCGCGCCCTTCCGCGCGCAGGAAATCGACGAGCAACGGGATCTGGGTGGATTTGCCGCTGCCGTCCGGTCCTTCGAAGGTGATAAACACGGCCCCTGCTTTCTAAGCGGTTACTGCACGGCGTAATCAAGCGTCTCGCGACGCGCCTGGACGAGCGGCAGCCCCAGCGGGCGCGAATCGACCCAGGTGGTGACCTCGCCAAGATACGAGCCCGGCTGCGAGGCTTCCAGCACGAACGTCACGTCCAGCGTGTCACCCGGCGCGATCTCGCGGTCAAGGCTGTATTCCGTCCACGCGCCGATCACCGGAAAGTCGCGCTCATCCACCGGCAACGACTGCGGATCGCCGCCCACCAACGTCTGCACCAGCGTCAGACCCTCGAGCAGATCCTCTTCGAGGCCCACACTGTTGATCTGCACCGCGTCCAGGCTGACATTTTCAATCGTCACGCTGAGCGCCATCGTCTCGCCAACGGATAGCATCGTCCGGTCCGCCGCTATGCGCGTGCGGATGCCGTTCGGCTCGCTACCCATCCACACCAGCAGCGCCACCAACGCAACGATAACCAGGATTAGCAGCAGTACGATGCTTGAAAAACACCCACGTCTCGACATTTTTCCTGCCCTCCTGGGCTACGAGGCTCCGTATCGCGCCGCGTCACGTGTGGCGACTATGTCCATTGTACCGGCGCGGCGCGCTGCGCGGCAACTGTGCGGAAATCGCGCCAGCGACAAAAAAGGCGAAGGTCTGGGACCTCCGCCTGTTGGAACCGTTGCTGAACGGGCGCGCGCCGCGCTAGGGCCGGACAGGTTCGTCGCGGAAGATCCGCACGCGCCGGTTCGGCTCCTGCCCATAGCTGTGTGAGACCAGCCGCGCCGCGCGCGCCATCTCGTGCTGCTTGCGGCGGATATTCGCTGCTTGAGGCGTCAGATCAATCGAGCGGGCGCCGTTCCGGATGCGGCGGATGGCCTGCTCGACCTCAAGCATTGCCCGCCCAAAAGGGTCGTGTTCGTCATCTCCGTAAAGCTGGAAGACATCGACGAGAAAGTCTTCCATCTGAGTCACCGTATTGGCGCGCAGGACGTAGATCGAGATCCCCTGCCGCTCGGCGTCCACGATCAGGCGTGGGCGGCGGCGATAGTAGTTCTTCAGCGTGACGATAGCCTGCGCCAGATCAAGATCGTCGACGATCTCGATGGGCACGTGCAGTTGCCGCGCGACCTGTTGCAGCCGGTTCCGCGCGACGCCATACGGGAAGATGCGCAGGGTCTGCATCCCGCGACCGCTCGACGAAGCGGACGCATCAAAGGGCGTCGCCTGCGGATCGGCGCGGCGCCGCCCGCGTGGCGTGACCGGCTGCTCGCGGCCCGAGGTGCGACCATCGCCGCGCCCGCCGTTCCGCTGCCCGAACGCACCGCGCTCTGGCTGCGCTGACTCGATCGTGACCTCGCCGCCTTCTTGCCGGGTGCGGATCTCAACCGGCAGCGGGCGCCCGCGCAAGTTCGCATCCACCGCAGTGGCCACATCTTCCAGCACCGCGAGGCGGTTGCGCGTCTGAATCTCAATCAGCACGTTGAAGGTCGGGGGCGCGCGGCGCTCCAACACCGTTTTCTGCGTACCCCGGCGGCGCGCTTCTTCGTCAGAGAGCGTCACCGACTCGATGCCGCCGACCAGGTCGGACAGCGTCGGGTTGAGCAGCAGGTTGTCGAGCGTGTTGCCGTGCGCGGTGCCGATCAACTGCACGCCGCGTTCGGCGATGGTGCGCGCTGCCTGCGCTTCGAGCTCGCGCCCGATCTCGTCGATCACGATCGTCTCGGGGTTGTGGTTCTCCACCGCTTCGATCATCACCTCGTGCTGGAGCAGCGGCTTAGCAACCTGCATCCGCCGCGCCCGGCCCACCGCCGGATGCGGCACATCGCCATCGCCGCCGATCTCGTTCGAGGTGTCGACGATCACCACCCGGCGCGACTCGGCCAGCACGCGCGCGGCTTCGCGCAGGATCGTGGTCTTCCCCACGCCCGGCGGGCCGAGCAGCAGCACGTTGTTCCCGGCCTCGATGATGTCCTGGATGATGTCGATCGTGCCGTAAACGGCGCGGCCCACGCGGCACGTCAGGCCGACGATATCCCCGCGCCGGTTGCGGATCGCGCTGATGCGGTGGAGCGTGCGCTCGATCCCGGCCCGGTTGTCGTCGTCAAACGCGCCGAGGCGCTGCTCGACATACTCGATCTCGTCGGCGGTAATTTCGTGGTTCGCCAGCACGACTTCGCCATCGACGAAGCGCGCGGTCGGAACGCGCCCGAGATCGAGAATTACTTCCAGCAGATCATCTGCCGGGCGGTCTACCTCTTCGAGCGCCGTCACCAGCGCTTCGGGCAGCACCGCCTTGAGCTTTTCGAGGTCATCCGTGATTCGACGTTCCATAGTGGTGTCTTGCCGGATAATTGGACGATTTTGGGTATTGGTCACTGTGTTTATCTACGTCCCGCGATTACCGGGCGGGAAACGGCTATCTCCATTGAACGATCGGTAGCGAATTGGCCCGTCGATTGCGGGCGTTTGCCGGTGAGCCGGCTCCAGTGCGGGCGCAGTCACCGCTTCGGGCCGCTCCACACGCACGACAGTGTACTTCACAAGCAGGGCCTGGTGCGCCCAGGGCACAAAGCCGACCTGCTCCAGCAAGCCGCGCAACCAGTCCTGATACGCCCGCGCATACACGTACACCGGCAGCTCTGCCGCGCGCGGGAGGTACGCCAGCGCCGCTTCCATCACCGCGGCGGCCTGATCATACACCTCCGGGTGAAAGTACGGCTTGATGACAACGCCGCGCTTGCCCTCAATCACTGCCAGATACCCGGCGATCTGCCCGTCGCGCTCGTACACCAGCCCGGCCATGCCATCGGGCAGCGGCTCGGCTTGTTGCAACAGCCGGGGGACCGTGTTCGCGTGGAGCAGCGTAATCGCAAATGCGTCGCGATCCTTCGCGGGGCGAAGCCCGGCCTGCGTCACCTCACGGATAGGCGCAGGCGCGCGGCGAAGCAAAACCTGGCGCGAATAGACGGCGAAACCCGCCATTCGAAACGCGACCAGCGCCGGGTGATCTTCCGCGATCTCGGCGCAGACCAGGTGCGCGCCGCGCTGCCCGGCCCGGCTGACGATCGCTTCTAGAAACTGCGCCCAGTCGCGGCAGTTCCCCTCTTGCGGCTCTGGCGCCACAAACGAAAGCTGCGCGATCTGTTCGCCCAGACGGTGCTGGAACTGCCCGACAAAGCCGCCATGCCCGTTACGCATGATGAAGGTCGGCGCGCCGAGATCGGTCAGCGGCACTGCAGAGAGCGCCGCGTCTTCAATCCCGCCGCTGCCGCTGGTCAGCGCGGACGCCATATCGAGCGGCAAACGATGCTCGACCAGCCGCCGCACCGTCAGCAAATCCAGAGCCGACACTGCGCGCGGATTTGACGTACTCACGGTTCTCACATTCTCCCCAGCCTGGCCCCGGCGCGAGAGCGATAGCGCACTCTAAACAAACGCTGCGCCGCCAAACCGAAGCGCAGCGTTCTCTCTCGACAAGTTGCCGTGGTGCCTTGTCAGGGGTTTTCCGCACGGAACTGACGGACAGAGAATGGGAAGCGTCTTTATCATCTTGGCCTAATTTTAACATCAGGCACCCGAGCCTGACAATAGCCCGGCATTAGAGTCCTGTTTAAAAAGTGCGACGGCTGATAAAAAACAGAGGGGGCAGCGCACCGCGCGGCACGCCACCCCCTTTCAGCGCTGTGTGCGTGGCGGAATTATTCCGTCGCGAAGGTGACGGTAACCGCCATGTTGACGCTGAGCACGCCTTCTTCGACAGGGGCGACGCTCGCGCCACCTGCGCCGCCGCGGCCATAGTTTTCATACGGCACGCCGTACTGAGAGCCTTCGACCACGCGCAGCGGCTCGCCAACCGTCATACCCAACGCCGCCGCGATTTCCTCAGCGCGCGCCTGCGCGTCTTCAATCGCCAGTTGGCGCGCTTCGCTTTCCAGCGCGCTACGATCCAGGATGCTGAACTCGACGAAGTTCACGATGTTCGCGCCCGCGTCCACCGCGTCCGCGATCAACTGGCCCAGCACGCTCGTGTCGCGCACGCGGACGTTCACACTGCTGGCGACACGGTAGGTCGGCTCGCCACGCCCTTCGGGGCTGCCGCCATAGTAGTCCTGGTAGATCGAGAAGTAGTTGGTCTGAATGTCGGCATCGGCGATGCCGGCCTCACGCAGCGCAGCGAGCACGGCCTCAAGACGCGTGTTCGTCTCGTCAAGCGCCACCTGCACGTCGGTGTTGCTGGTTTCAACGCCCAGCCCCACGCGGGCGATATCGGGCGTGCCATAGGCCACACCATAGCCGGTCACAGTGATCGAACGCTCGCCCTCAGCGGGCTCCTGCGCTGCGGCGGGCATAGCGCCGCCGAACACAGGGATCGCCAACAGCAAAGCCAGGGCGATAAGCATCAGTTTCTTAGTCATGGGGTATCCTCTCCTTCGACCGAATGGGACTGCGCCAGCCCGCGTCACAGGCGGGAGCGCAAGACACATCCATCGTAACAGACCCGTGCAGCGCCAACTACACGCTCAGACGCCGACTGCCTGTCGGTATTCAGACGCTTGCGCGGCGGAAATTGTTCCGTTTCTACGCCAAACGCTTGACGCTCTTGGTTCGATCAGCGACACTCAAACGGGAGAGGAGGCAGGCGGCGCATGGGTTACGGTCTTTTGCTGCTGGCAGTAGGGGGCGGGCTGCTGGCGATCAGCCTGGCGATTGTGCGGCGCGTCCACCGACGGTGGCACACGCCCTACGCCCTGCTCACCGTCGGCGTGATGACCTACACCGGCGCGCTGGCTGTGCAGTTTGTCGCGCTGGAAACGCTCGGCGGCGGGCTGCTAAATATCCTCGCATTTCGGGCGGCGGCGGTCGGGCTGCTGGCCGGGTTCAGCGAGGAGATCGCGCGCTTCCTCGGCTACCAGTACCTGGCGCGAAGCGCGGTCACACGCCCGCAAGCGCTGATGATCGGGCTGGGGCACGGCGCGGTCGAGACGATCTACACCGGGGTGATCGCGATCGGGCTGGGGCTGTCGCTGCTGAGCGGCAGCGCCGAACAGCCCGACGACCCGGCGATGTTGCTCAGCGGGGCCGTGGCCGAGGCGATCAGCGGCGCGCTGCCGCTGGCGATGCACGCGGCGCTAAGCTGGCTGGTGTTGCAGGTGTTCCTGCGCGGGCAGATCGGCTGGCTGTTCGTGGCGGTGCTGTTCCACGGCGCGAGTGAAAGCATGATCGTGCTGCTGGGACCGGATGCCGGGTGGGCGATCACCCTCTGGCGGGCGCTGATCGCGCTGATCAGCGTGGGGATCGTGGTCCGCGTGCGAGCGCCGCAGACAGGAGAGAACGCATGAACGCACTGTTAAGCCGCGAGGAATGGGAGACGCTGACCCGGCTCTATGGCGCGGGGCGGCGCGGATTCGTTGCCGTCAACGGGCGCTATCCGGCGGCGGGGTCGTGGGATGCAGTGCGCGCCCTGCGCGACGCCGATCCACCGCTGGCGCGTGAGCTTTTCCGCCAGGATGAAACGCTCCAGACAATCGTCTATTACGTCGCAATCACGGAAGCAGGCGAGCGGGTCTACGAAAAGAACCGCCGGATGTACAACACGTTCTACCCATCGCAAGGATAGCGGTTTTTATCGATTCTTAATTTTACCTTTATTGTGGCTTGATCTCGCCGGACTATCCTGTAAGTGAGCTTATCTCACTTTATCACACAGGATAGCCGACGATGAAACACAAGTGGCACACACTCGAAAAAGGGCAAGGGCTGGTCGAGTACGCTCTACTCCTGACGCTGGTGAGCGTCGCTGCCATCCTCGCGATCGAAGTGTTCGGCGTGAAGCTGCAAAACGAATACTGCGAAGTCCTGAACGCGCTCGGCACGTCTGAGACGTTCTGCTCGACGGACGAAAGCGGTCATTCGGGCGAAACCGGCAGCCCAGACGATAACGGCGACACAGGCGAAAGCGGGGACACAGGGGATACAGGCAATCCCGGCAGCGGCGGCGAGAACAACGATCCGGGCAGCGATGACAATATCGGCGATCCGGGCAGCGGTGGCGACGAGGGCGACGACGATGATCCGGGTAATAGGGATGGCAACCAGCCCACCCCCGATCCCACGCCCGAGCCGCAGCCCGGCGTCATCACGCTGTTCCACGTACAGAGCAAGAACAATAAGAACCATAAGGAAGTCTGGTTCACGGCACAGTTTAACGGTGACTATGTAGATAACGTGGTGCTGACTGCCTATCTCGGCGGCGAGTCTAAGGTGATGATGCGGGAAAACGGCAATAAATACCGTGCCGCGTGGCAGAGCGTAAGCTTCCCCGTCGAGTTACGTATCGTCTCCCATGATCACTTGGGCCGCTATCTAGATGCCGAGTTGAGCTACACCATCACAGGCGACGAGAACGGACGCTTCAACTAAGTTAGCTTCCATCCGCACACAAAACCGGGCCCGGGCGCCCGGTTTTTGTTTGTCTCGACTAATAGGACAATGGGCAGCAATGCGGTAGTATTTAGCCGGAACACGCGAAACCAGGCGACAATACGCCGCGACCGCACAGGGGGGTAGCGATGAATCTGGAAGACCGGTCCCACATGGAGGCGGTTGACCGCGAAAAGATGCTCGGCCACATCGACGCGCTGGCGGACCAGTTCGAGCAAGCGTGGCAGCATGCTCAGTCGCTGCCGCTGCCCGACTCGCACCGCGCGCCGCGCCAGATCGTGCTGGCGGGCATGGGCGGCTCCGCGATCGGCGGCGACCTCACAGCGGCGCTGCTGGCAGCCACCTCGCCGGTGCCGTTTACGGTCGTGCGCGGCTATACCCTGCCCGCCTACGTGCAGGGCGCAGAGACGCTCGTCATCGCCAGCAGCCATTCCGGCAACACGGAAGAGACGCTCGCCGCCGCCGAGCAAGCATTGCAGCGCGGCGTTCGACTGCTGGCGATCACAACGGGCGGCGCGCTGGCTGAGCACGCGCAACAGCACGGCTATCCGCTGTGGTCGTTCGCCTACGACAGCCAGCCACGCGCCGCGCTCGGATGGAGCTTCGGCCTGTTGATTGGGCTGGTGCACCGGCTGAACCTCGCGCCAACGCTCGAAGCCGACCTCGCGGAAGGGATCGCCCTGCTGCGCGAGAAGCGCGCGATCTACGGCGCGGACAGCCCGCTCGCCAACAACCCGGCCAAACGCACCGCGGGACAGTTGATCAACCGCGTGCCGCTGATCTTCGGTGCGGGCATCTTCGAGCCGGTGGCGCGGCGCTGGAAAGGGCAATTCAACGAGAACGCCAAGGCGTGGGCGGAGTTCGAGCCGCTGCCCGAGGCGAACCATAACCTGGTCGCGGGCCTCGGCTGGCCGATGGACCACGATCTGATGATCTCGGCGCACTTCATTACCTCGCGCCAGCACGATCACCCGCGCGTCCGCCTGCGCCACGAACTGACGTATCACCTCTGCCTGCAAAACGGGATTATGGCCGACACCTTCCAGCCGGAAGGCGCCAGCGCGCTGGCGCAGATGCTGCACGCGATCCAGTACGGTGACTATCTGACCTACTACACCGCGATCGCGTACGACACCGACCCGACCGGCATCCCGCAGATTACCGAGCTCAAAACGCTTCTGGCCGAGCGCGGTTGACCCCCGTTGGGCGCCGCGCGCTTGCGACGCCTGATGGAGCGCTCTTGTCTCGTACATCCGTTGTCAGCGCTCAGTGTGGAGGAACCCAAGCATGTCACCCAAGCAGTCTGATCACATCCGCCTGTTCATCCCCGGGCCAGTCGAAGTCCGTGCGGAGATTCTCGAGGCGCAAGCCGAGTGGATGATCGGCCATCGCTCGGCGGCGTTCGCCGAACTCTACGCCCGGATGCAGCCAAAGCTCCAGCAGACGTTCTTCACGGCGAACCCGGTTTATGTCTATACGTCGTCAGGCACAGGCATCTGGGAATCCGCCTCGCGGTGCGCGGTGCGCGACAACCGGAAGATTCTGCACCTGACCTGCGGCGCCTTCAGCGAGCGGTGGGCCGAGGTCAGCGCGATGAACGGCAAGCAGGTCGATGTGCTGGCCGTGGACTGGGGCCAGGCGAACAAGCCAGAGCAGCTTGCCGAGGCGTTGCGCCAGAACGAGTATGACGCCGTCGCGGCGGTGATGAATGAAACCAGCACCGGCGTGCGCAACCCGATCGAGGCGTACGCCGAGATCCAGGCGGATTATCCGGAGACGCTGTTCCTGGTGGACGTGGTCAGCGCGTATGTGGGCGACAAGGTGCCGGTGGACGAGTGGGGGATCGACGTGTGCCTGACCAGCACGCAGAAAGCGTTCGCGCTGCCGCCGGGGATGGCGTTCGGCGCGGTCTCGCCGGATGTTCTGGCGCGCGCCCAGCAGGTGAAGAATCGCGGTTATTACTTCGACGTGCTGGAGATCGACCGCCATCACCAGAAGAACAACACCCCCGCCACGCCGCCTATCGCGCTGATGTACGCCGCCAACCGGCAGCTTGACGACATCCTGGCGGAAGGGCTGGACAACCGCTTCGCCCGCCACCAGCAGATGCAGCAGATGACGCACGAGTGGGTGCAGCGCGCCGGGTTCGAGCTGTTCTCGGAAGCGGGCTATCACTCGGTGACGGTGAGCAACGTGCGCAACACGCGCGGAATCGATGTCGCGGCGCTCAACAACTTCCTGAAAGGGCGCGGGATGATGATCTCGAACGGTTATGGCAAGCTGAAAGGCCAGGCATTCCGCATCGCGCACATGGGCGACACCCAACCCGAAGATCTGCAAGAATTGTTCGCGGCGATGGACGATTTTCTGGCGCAAGAGGGCTAACCGATGACATTCTTCGCACTTGTTCCCGACGATCTAGAGCCGGAAGGTCTGGAATATCTCCGCTCGCGGCCAGAATTTGAGGTCTATGCGCCCGGCAAGATGACGCGCGAGGAAACGCTGGCGCAGGTGCCACGCGCGCACGGCATGATTGTCCGCAGCGGAACGCAGGTCGATGCCGAGCTGCTGTCTCAGGCGCCGAATTTGAAAGTGGTCGTGCGCGCGGGTGTGGGGGTAGACAACATCGACCTCTCCGCCTGCACGCTCCGCAGCGTCGTCGTGATGAACGCGCCGGACGGCAACACGATCTCGACGGCAGAGCTGGCGTTTGGGCTGATGCTGGCGCTGGCGCGGCACATCCCGAAGGCGGATGCCTCGATGCGCGCCGGACGCTGGGATCGCAAGCTGTTCATGGGCATGGAGCTGCGCGGAAAAACGCTCGGCATCATCGGCCTGGGGCGTGTCGGGCGGGCGCTGGCCGAGCGCGCGCAGGCGTTTGGCATGACGGAGCTGGCGTACGATCCATTCGTGCCGGAGCGCCTCGCCAAGCACCTCGGCCTGCCGCTGGTTCCACAGGTAGACGAACTGTATGCCAAGGCGGACGTCATCTCACTGCACGCGCTGGTCACGCCTGAGACGGAAGGAATGATCAACGCCGCGTCCATCGAAAAGATGAAACCCGGCGTGCTGATCATCAACGCCGCGCGCGGCAAGCTGGTCAACAGCGCCGATTTGGCGGCTGCGCTCCGCAGCGGGCACGTGCGCGGCGCGGCGATCGATGTGTACGACCTGGAGCCGCCAGTGCCGGATAATCCCTTGCTGGGGCTGGATAACGTGATCTACACGCCGCATCTGGGCGCTAGCACCTACGAAGCGCAAGCCGCGGTTGGCATCCAGGCCGCGCAGCAGCTTGTCCAATACCTGCTCGAAGGCAAGGCAGACAACGTCCGCAACAAGGACCTGTTCGACGAGCCGCCGATTTAGCAAGGTGGCTTCGCCTCTTTGACATGCAAACTCACCACCAGCGCCGCGATCATCACTCGGATCGCGGCGCTGATCGTTTCTGCGTGCGGGGCGGCTGCGCGCGCGGGCGAAGATGTGGTATAAACAGAGCCACGTGCGTAGCCTGTAGAGTGACGTGAATGACTGACGAGACGTATCCACCCGCTGACCCCTCACATCCCGACGAGCGCCGCCGCTCACCGTTCGACGGTTTCTCGCGCGACGAATTTTCTTTCCACCGCTTCGACGAGGATGCGCCGGAGCCGCCAGAGGGCGAGCCGCCGGTCTTTTACGACGATCCGTTTGATGATATTCCCGACGATGAAGACAACAGCGGCGCCGATGAAGTGTTTATGGCAGTGACGGTCGACGGGCAAACGCTCAAAGCCTCGACCGCGCCGTCCGTCTCACTCGCGCCACGCCGCGCCAGCCGCGCGCGAGAGCGCCACCGCACGCCGTCCGGCCCGGCGCGCACCTGGCTGCAAGTTGTGCGGACGGTGGTGCTGGTGCTTGCCGCCGCGATTCTGGTTTCGACCATCTTCTCGCTGTGGACGCGGCCCACTTTCCTGCCGGACAACTTCCGCGCCGGGCTGAATCAGGTCCAGGCGACGCAGCAGTTGGTCAACATTCAACCCACGCCGCTGCCCACCGACGTCCGCGAGATCCGGATCGGGATCGTGGCCGGACACAGCGGGCAGCCGCAAGATGCCACCTTTGATGAAGACCCCGGCGCCGTCTGCCCGGACGGCCTGACCGAACTCAGTATTAACACCGCGGTCGCGCGGCAAGTCGTCGCCGCGCTGCAGCGCGACAACTACAATGTTGACCTGCTCGACGAGTTCGACCCGCTCCTGAGGAACTATCGAGCCGACGTGCTGGTGTCGATTCACACCAACGACTGCTCGAATTACGGCCCCGCCGGGACGGGCTACAACGCGGCGTCAGCCGCCTCGCGCCAGACTACTCGCGGCGCAGACGAGCGCTTGCTCGACTGCCTGATCTACCAGTATGGGGCGACGACCGGCCTGCCGCGTCACTATGGCATCACAGACGATATGACGCTCTACCATACCTTCGCCGAAGTCTCGGACGACACGCCCACCGCGATCATCGAGTTGGGATATATGCTCAACGATCGCGCCATCCTCACGCAGCAGCAAGAGCTGATCGCGCAGGGGATCGCCAACGGAATCCGCTGCTTCCTGCGGCCGGATGTCTATGGCCGGCCGCCCTCGGCTTCGCAATGAGCCGCCGGTTTCTATTTCTCTCATACCCGCAAGGAGCCGTTTAACCCGATGCCGTATGAAATTGTGATGTACAGCCGCTTCTCCCCGTGCCCGTATGTACGCACGGCCAAGCGCGTGCTAGAGCGCGAGAAAATCCCTTATCGCGAGATATACATCGACGAGGACCCCGCCGCCAAGCAGCGCGTGATCGAGTGGACCGGCTTCCAGTCGGTGCCGACCCTCATCCTGACGCAGCCGGGCGAGATCGAGCCTTACGCGCCGCCGGAGCCGCTGGCCGAAGGCGCCAGCCCCAAAGGTATCGACCGGGGCACGATGATCACGGAGCCGGGCGAAGCGCAGCTTGAGCGCTGGCTCCAGAAGCACGGGTTTATCGGCTAGGTACCGGCGTGCGCATGCTAAGCCGCTGGAGTGCGCGTCTGCGCCGCCTGCCGCGCGCGTTTGCTGCGCGCCACTCCCTCCGTACCGG
>CAZVCM010000078.1:0-15665 GCA_964626105.1 uncultured Thermoflexus sp. | reverse complement strand
AACGAGTTAGGGCTGGACAACTACGTGCGCTGGATCGGGCCGGTCGACGAAGCGGACAAGCCCGCGCTCTACCGGCTGGCAAGTGTCTTCGCCTTCCCCAGCCGCTATGAGGGGTTCGGCCTGGGACCGCTCGAAGCGATGGCAAGTGGGACGCCGGTCGTCGCGTGCAACACGTCGTCGATCCCGGAAGTGACCGGCGATGCCGCTTACCTTGTGGATACGACCGACTCCAAAGCGATGGGGGGCGCGATCCTCAGCCTGCTCATGCAGCCAGAGCACGCCCGCCAGATGTCGAATCGTGGTCTGGCGCGCTCGCGCGAGTTCTCGTGGCGCAAAACCGCCGACGGTACGCTTGCGGCTTATGAGAGAGCGATCGCGGATAGGTAGCAATTGAGCGTGACCGAGGTTGTTTTTCTCATCAAATTCTAATAAATTCTTTAGTACGATGTCATCCTTTTAAGAGAAGATGGTGGGAAGAAATACTTCAGAGCAGATTGGACATGACATGAAGCAACAAACGTTACAGGTTGCAGCGGGGCTGGCCGCCGCGCTGGTGGTAGTGATTCTGACCCTGGCGAGTGGCGTTCTGGCGCAGGATGGCGACGATCCGCCCGCGGCGGACGAGGGAGACACCGGTGTGGAATACACTTGGTCCGGCGATGTGAACGCGCCCGACTTCCCCGCCGACGCCGACTGGATCAACGCGTCCGCGCCGATCCGCATGGCCGATCTGCGCGGAAAAATCGTCATGCTCGACTTCTGGACGTATGGCTGCATCAACTGCATCCACATCATCCCCGATCTCAAGCGACTGGAAGCTGAGTATCCAGAAGAGCTGGTTGTAATCGGCGTGCATTCCGCCAAGTTTGACAGCGAGGGCGAGACCGACAACATCCGGCGCATCGTGCAGCGCTACGAGGTCGAGCACCCGGTCATCAACGACAGCGATTTCGCGGTTTGGAACGCTTACGGGGTGCGCGCCTGGCCGACCGTGGTGGTCATCGACCCACTCGGTAAGGTCGTCGGGCAGCTCTCGGGCGAGCCGCTTTACGTGCGGATCGCGCCGGTGATCGAGACGATGGCGCGCGAATACACCGAGTCCGGCGCAATCGAACCTGCGCTCCTGCCCAAGTGGCAGCCAGAGCTAGCCGAGACAGGGGCCCCGCTCCGCTTCCCCGGCAAGGTGCTGGTGGACCCGGATGGCGAGCGGCTATTCATCAGCGACAGCAACCACAACCGGATTATCATCACCGATCTGGATACATTTGACGTGCTGGAGATTATCGGCACCGGCGAGACAGGACTGCAGGACGGTGACTTTGCGACTGCGCAATTCTACCGCCCGCAGGGGCTCGCGCTGCTGGGCGATATGCTCTACGTGGCAGACACCGAGAATCACGCCATCCGCGCGGTAAGCCTGACGGGGCGCACAGTTGAAACCGTCGCCGGAACCGGCGAGCAGGCGTTCAATTACGATCAGAGCGGGCTGGGGCCGGATGTCGCGCTCAATTCACCGTGGGACGTCGTCGCGCACAATGGCAAGGTCTACATCGCGATGGCTGGGCAGCACCAGCTTTGGGTGTACGATGTCGCGAGCGGGGTCGTCAGCCCGTATGCCGGCACAGGCCGTGAAGCGCTGCTCGATGGAGCGCTGGGACAGGCCGCGCTCAATCAGCCCAGCGGCATCGACACCGATGGCACGCTGCTCTACATCGCTGACTCCGAAGCGAGTGCGATCCGCACCGCTGATCTCGCCCCGGATGGCGAGCTAAAGACGATCGTCGGCACCGGGCTGTTCGACTTTGGCGATGTGGATGGCGCGGGTGATGACGTGCGGCTCCAGCACCCGTTGGGCGTAACTGTTGCGGATGACGGCTACCTCTACATCGCGGACACGTACAACAACAAGATTAAGCGGATCGATCCTGCCGCACGCACCAGTGAGAGCCAGGACTCCCCCACCCAGCGGGTAGGCGCGCCGGGCGCCACCGATGGAGCCGAGGCGCAGTTCTATGAGCCCGGAGGGCTTGACTACGCGAACGGCAAGCTCTACGTTGCCGACACCAACAACCACGCCATCCGCGCGATCGATGTTGCGACCGGCGAGGTGACAACCGTCGAATTCCCGAACGCCGAGCGGCTATTGGACGATGAAGCGGTTTCGGTTCCGCCGGCTGGGCTAGAGCCGCCCGCGATCTCTGCGCCAGAAGACGGCATCCCCGGTATACTCGGAAGCGCCGATCCGAACGAGGGCCGCGTCGAGATCCCAGCGCAGACGGTCAGCGCTGGCGAGGGAACGATCCGCGTCAACATCACCATGCCCGAAGGCTACAAGTTCAACGATCTGGCGCCGTTCACAGCGATCTGGGCCGAGAATCAACTAGTGAGCATCCCCGACGAGTGGCGCGAGCTACGCACCAAAGAGCCGGTGATGCCGCTGGAGTTCCCGGCGACGTTCAGCGAGGGGCAGACTGATCTCAGCGTCGATCTCGCGATCTACTGGTGCGAGGCGATCAACGAGACGTTGTGCTTTGTCAAGCAGGTGGAGTTGGTTGTCCCGATGACGGTAGACGCCGCGAGCGACAACCATACCGTCGAGATGGCGTATGGGTTGGTCCCGCCGGTCGTCAACAATTCGTTTCAATAACGCGGAATGAGCATGCGAGAAGCGGGGCGTTTTCAGCACGAAGCGCCCCGTTTTTCGTGCGCTAGGGCGCAGGCCCTCCCGTGACCGGCTCCGCCACGACCACCAGCCGCCCCTGATAGGTGCCTGTTTCGAAATCCCAATCAGTGCAAGTGATCAGCGTCAGCCGTCGACGGCCACCCTGCTTGACAACCCCTACATCGTCCGGCGCGGTATAGTCAACCGCCACCACGCGAAAATACGCCTCGCGCTCGCCATCGCGCAGCAACACCGGGTCGCCGGGTTTCGCCTCAAACAGGTGGTTGAACGGCCCTGCTGTACCGGTCGCGCTTTCGACGTGCCCCGCCAGCACGATATTTCCGCCCGAGTCGTCCAGCCAGCTTGTGCCCGCGAGGTGCCCGACAGAATCGCCCAGATGGCGCGTTTCCCAGTTCCCCTGGCTGCGGTCGGCGGGAATGATCGGAGCGCTCATGGATGCGGCAGGGAAGACAATCAAGCGAGGAGGAATGTTGTGATCAACTGTCGGCGTGGGGAGCACATCGCGGGCCGACAACGATCCAGCCGCCGCAGGCTCGCCCAGTGGTTCGCTCGACGGAAAGAGCGTGTCCGACAGACGCCACACCGCAAGCGCCAGGACAAGCACCTCAAGTCCAAGCATCAGAACGGCCCGGCTCGACGGCCAGCGCCGCGGGCGATACAGCGATTCCATCCGGTCAGCTCCCTCAGTCTGGCAGCGATTATAGCACGCCCGCAAGCGGCGCAAAGCCTGCGATTCCTGTCCGGCAGCGCCCCGATCAGACTGAGCCAGGTGGCCGGGTCAGTGCGTTCAGCTTCTCGTACAAGGGACGCAGCCGCCGGTACATGCGGCTGTAGACTTGCTCGTACAGTTCGTTATAGAGTGTGTGCCGCTGCGCGTCCGGCTCGAATACCCGCTCCACGCGTGTCATCGCACGCGTCGCCGTCTCAAAGTCAGAGTGCAGCCCCAGCCCTACCGCCGCGTCGATCGCCGCACCCAGCCCCGACGTCTCATAGGTGTGCGGCCTTGCCGTGGGCAGCCCAAACACGTCCGCCGTAAGCTGTATCGCCGCGTCGCTCTGCGAGCCGCCGCCCGACACGCGCAGTTCCGTAATCTGAACCTTGCTGCGCTTCTCGGACCGGCCCTTCCCCTCGCGTAGTGCGAACGCCAGCCCTTCGAGGATCGCCCGGTAGACATGCGCGCGAGTGTGCACATCCGTGAAGCCGATGATCGCGCCCTTCGCCTCAGGGCCGGGCATCTTCACGCCGGGCGACCAGTATGGCTGCAGTACCAGTCCCATCGAGCCGGGTGGCGCCTCGTTGACCAGATCGTCGAATAACGTCTCGGGCTCGATACCCTGCTCCTCGGCGAGCAAAATCTCCCGCAGGCCAAACTCGTTCTTGAACCAGCTCACCATCCAGTAGCCGCGATATATCTGAATCTCCAGGTTGTATGCGTCTGGCACTGCCGCCGGATAAGGAGGGATCAGCGGGATAACCTCGATATAGCGCCGGTGTGTCGTGTTGATCGTCGCAGTCGTACCATAGCTGAGGCAGCCGATGTGCGGCTCCACGCAGCCGGAGCCAAGCACTTCGCACGCCTTATCCGCCGCAGCCGCGATCACCGGCAGGCCCATCGGGATCCCGGTCACGTCCGACGCTTCGCGCGTGATCTCACCCAGACGCCCCGCCGGGGGAACCAGCGTCGGGAGCTGCTCCGGCGTGACCGGCAGCGCCTGCCACTTCCAGTCGCGCTTGCCAGACCAGCGCAGCCGCTTGTAGTCGAACGGGATATATCCCACCTGCGCGCCGACTGAATCGACATACTGCCCGGTCAGCCGGTACGTGAGATAGCCGGAAAGCAGCAAGTATTTCGCCGTGCGCGCCCAGATATCCGGCTGGTGTTTGTGAATCCAGTTCGCCTCGGCTTCGGACTGAACATACGCGACCGTACTCGACATCCGCACCACGCGAAACGCCAGCCCCCACAGCCCGCCTACCGGCTTCATGCCGATTGTCCGCCGCTGATCGAGCCAGATCATCGCCGGGCGGAGCGGATTTCCGTCGCGATCCAGGTTGACGACCGTCCCGCGCTGCGTGGTGATCGTCACCCCCTTGATGGCGGCTTTGGGAATATCCGCCTGCTGCCAGAGCTGCTGGCACGCCTGGCACAACGACGTCCAGAAGTACTCCGGCTCCTGCTCTGCCCACCCCGGCTGCTTCGAAAAATACGCCTCGATAGGCACGCGAGACTTGGCGAGGATGTTGCCATATGGATCGATCAACAGCGCGCGCACGCTCTGCGTCCCGTTGTCGATCGCGAGGATCACGTCATTGATGTGGTCAGACACTGTGCTTCCTTTTCCGAGGTCAATCGCTACGCTGCGACCGCGCTCCCTTGCTTAGCATACCCCAATCCCCGCATTTCGTTGCGCGCCACCGCAGGACGCAAAACGAGCCGGGCGTCCCAGTCACACCCGGCTCGCGAACATCTCGCGCTCACGCTCACGGCGCGCTGGCAGAAACCGGCGCCTCAGCCGGAGCGAGCCCCGCCTCGCGCACAATACGCGGGACGATTTCTTCCCAGCCGACCGCCATCAAGTGAATACCATGCACGCCTTGCAGCCTGCGCACGCCGTCGATCAGTTCCAGCGCGATCGCGACGCCTTCTTCCTCGGCGCTGTCACTTGCTTGATCCATCCGCCGCAACAAGTGTTCCGGAAGCGTCACGCCGGGAATCTTCTCATGCATATAACGCGCCATTTTCGCGGACTTCAGCGGCGCGATCCCTGCCAAGATGTACACCTTGTCGAGCACATCGCGCTTCGCGAGCGCGTCCAGCCAGACCTCGAACCCATCCAGGTCAAATACGCAGTTCGTCTGGAAGAACTGCGCCCCCGCGTTCACCTTCTTCTGTTCGCGCAGCGCCTGGAACTCGGGCCGCGAGGCAAACGGCGACGCCGCCGCGCCCAGGAATAACTTCGGCGGGAACTTGATCGAGCGCCCGTCGAGGTAGATCCCCTCGTCCCGCATCCGGCGTAGCACCCACAGCATCTGCACCGAGTCCAGATCAATCGCGTCCAGCCGCCCCATCGGTTCCGGGCCGAGCCGCCCGCTATCGCCGGACAGGCACAGCACATTGTGCACGCCCAGCGCGCTCGCGCCCAACGCCTCTGCCTGGATGCTGGCACGCGTGCGATCGCGTGCGGCAAGCTGCAACACTGGCTCCGCCCCAACCTGTCTAGCCAACGTGCAACATGCCAGGCTCGACATCCGCGCAGTGGCGGACGGATTGTCCGTGAAGTTCACCGCCGCCACATAGGGCTTGACCATCTCGACGTTGCGTTCTAGCTTGCCCGTCGCAGCCGTCATCGGCGGTGCAACCTCGGCGGTTACCACGAACTCGCCATCGCGCAGCCGCCGCTCCAGATCCGTCAGAGGCTCGCTGTACGCGGGCGGATGGTACTCAGCATCGCCCTGCCACCAGGTGGGCTGCCGCACCGGGCGGAAGATCGCATCCCATGTGCGCGCGCGCCGCGCCGCGTCGCGGGTTAGCAACCCCCGCGCTACGTTGCCGAACCCTTCGGCCCGCGCCTGCTGCACGACATCGCCCCAGGTCTCCGTCCCGACCTTGTTCCAGTCCAGCGGCGGCAACACTTCGAGCAGCTTGTCCTCGCGTCCCCGCTTGAATGACCGGTCGTAGATTGCGTACCAGATGCAGGGCCGCGTCGGGTCAACATAACACGCCTCTTCTGTCGAGCCGCCACACGGGCCGTTGCGCACGCCCTTGGGGCACGCCATCGGGCAAATGAGCGCCGTCTCCTGCAGCAGGCAGTTGCCGCACATTCGGCAGCCGAACAGCGGCCCCTTGACGAGGCGCTCGATCCGCGCCAGGACGCGGCGACCCAGCGGCTCCCGTTTGAACGGATAAAACGCGGGCTGCCAGCGACGGCCAGGAGTGAACAAGGGCATGGGGATGCGTCTTTCTCGCAACAAATGGCGGCGCGCTAACGCGGGATTTTTCAGGTTGATTTCGACTTTATTGTGCGGGATGCGCCAGCCGGTCACAAGTGACGTTCGTCACCGCTTTCGTGCCCAGCCTGCGATTGCGTGGCGACGCGCGCTACTCCTGATGAACCAGCAACATCATCACCGCGACCGCAGCCACATTGATCGCTGCAGCGGCCAGCGCGTTCGCTGTCAACCCCGTGGTAAACAGGAGCGGCCCAAGTAACGCGCCAAGCATCCGCCCCACTGAGAATACCGCGACGTTCCCCGCCATCAGCGTCGCGCGCGCGCCGGGAACTAGCTCCGTCATCAAGGGGATGAGGCTCACCAGCGCGAACTCGAACGTCAAGAAGAATACGAACAACCCGGCGAGCGCCCCAGCCACGCTAAACCCGATAGCAGGCAGTAGGAGCGCCGTCCCCGCATTGGCAAGCGTGCCGAGGATGACAGCGCGCCGCTTGCCGATGCGGTCGACAATCCCCGCGACGGCCCCTTCCGCGCTCAGTTCGGCCACGCCGACCACAGCGGATGCCAGCCCCAGCGCCGCGACCTTCAGCGCGAACGCATCTTCCAACCACGCGCCGTACACGATGAACACCGTCTCGTTCGCCAGGCCGATCAGCAGAGCAACCACCAGCGCACCGAGCGCCGCCGGATGCTGCCGGATGATCCGCGCCCCGGCTGCCAGGGAGACATGCGCGCCCGGCGCAGGGCGATCCGGCGGGATCACACGCGCCAGACCAATCATGCCCACCAGCGCCAGACCCGCCAGCCAGGGAAATGGCGCACGCCAGCTTTCGCTGCGAGACATGAGCCAGCCAATCAGCGGCATCCCCAGCAGGAACGCGAACGACCAACTCAGCTCGGTCAGCGCCAGCGCCCGCCCGCGGCGGACATACGGCACGCGATCCCCGACATACGCTTGCATCGCCGGGTCGAAGATCAGCTTCGCGGCGCTCGCCAGCAGCAGCCCGGCAACCAGAGCAGGATACGTCGGCCACACCGCGACGAGCGCCATCCCCAGCGCGAACAGCCCCAGCCCGACCAGCGCCGCAATCCGCCGCCCGCGCGTGTCCGCTAGCGAGCCGAATAGCGGGCCGATGACACCAAGCGCAGCGCGCGCCGTCACTGCAAGCGCCGCCGTCTCCAGCGGCACACCTACCCCGCGCGCAATGGCGGGTAGGAACGGGTACACCATGCGGTGCCCGGAGTTCAGCACAAGGCGCACCAGCGTAAATGCCACGATCTGCGCGCGAAGCCCGGCCTGCCCGCCACGCCCATTCCGCCGGAACAACACTTCTCGCAACTGGGTTATGTCCACGGAGTCTCCTGCAGCTGCAATGTCGAGGTCAGTTACATCACGGAAGCTGTGTCACGGCGATGGACGTCCCGCCCGGTGTCGGCAGCGGATTGCGCTTGCCGCGCAGGTCGCGAAAGCCTTCGTCGAGCATCCACTGGCAGATTACCGGCCCGCCGTGCCGGTCCTCGACCGGGATACCGTTGCGGCGTGGCAATCCGTCAAACCCGCGCAAATAGCCGAATGTTCCGTCAATCTGCGCGCGCGCCGCCTCAGACAGAGCGCGGTCGCCCACTGCGATCGCATGGATGTGGATCGGTGAATCCGGATACAGGTCGCCGGTGTCGCGCAGCCACGCGGCGAACCCCGCGGTGCGCAGCGCCGCAATGAGCGGCTCAATCTCATCGCGCAGGACTTCCCACGTCACCGGATCGCGCACCGACAAATCGACCGCGCCGCCGCCATCATGCGTGCCGAAGCTGGCCGCCAGCGCGCCGCCGGTGTAGCTACCTTGCGTGAGCGCCACACGCAGGTCGATCACCCCGCCGTGCGCGTCATACAGCGCCTGCGCATGGTCGAGCATCGCGAGCGTGCGCCCGTTGAAATAGCCAACGCTGACCCACTGGCGCGTGTAATCGTGCGGGGGTTCGAGGCAACCATCCGGCTCGACCCAGGCGGTCGGCGTCGCGATCGGCTGGACGGCCAACGTCGGGTAGGCATTGGCGGTGGTAATTGCCGCAACCAACGCGGCCACAATCGCACACAACAACGCCAGTCCCACGCGTTTCGCTCTCACGGAGATCACCTTTCCTCGTTGCGCCGAACGACGCAGCAGACTATAGCGAATCCGTGCCCACTTCGCCCCAACTTTGCCAGATCGTCCCTGCCATTTAGTCTGTCATTGTGTACAATAGGGCCGCTTGCTACACCTGACTTGTGATTCTTTGCGGAACGCCTCGGCGCACGCGCTGCCCCGGCGGACCGGACGCCTGCATCATCGAAAGAGGACTGCATGCCATCCCTGCCGCTCGAGGCGATCATCTTTACCGCGATCGCGCTCTACCTCGGTTTTGTCAATGGCCGTCATGATTCTGCAAACGTCGTCGCGCTGGTGATCTCGACCCGCGCGCTATCTCCGCGCCGCACGCTGATCATGGCAGCGATCGGGGAGAGCATCGGGCCCTTCCTGTTCGGCGTCGCGGTCGCCCAGACGATCGGTGGCGAGGTCATCGCAGAACGCGCCATGACTCTGAATGTGGTCTACGCCGCGCTGTTCGCGGCGATTGTGTGGAACGTGGTGACGCTGGCGCTTGGCGTGCCAACAAGCACTTCGCACTCGCTCATCGGCGGCTTGATCGGCCCGGCCATCGCAGGCTACGGCTTTGACGCGATCCAGATGAGCGGCCTGATCAAGGTGCTGGTAGCCCTGTTTCTGTCGCCGATTCTGGGGTTATTCGCGGGGTACATCATGGTCAAGCTCTCGTACCTCCTCGCCCGAGGTGCTTCGCCGCGCGCCAATATCTGGTTCAAGCGTGGCGAGTTGGTGACAGCCTTTAGCCTGGCAGTCGCGCATGGCGGCAACGACGCCCAGAAGACAATGGGCATCATTGCGCTCGGCCTCGTCTCGACGGGCGCAATCAGCACCTTTTATGTCCCATTCTGGGTTGTGATCGCCAGCGCGGCGGCAATTGCCATCGGAACCTTGTTCGGCGGCTGGCGCGTAATCCACACGCTTGGCGCGAAGTTCTTCCGCGTCCGCCCGGTGCACGGCTTCGGCGCGCAGAGCGCGGCCACTGCAGTAATTGCGGTTGCAGCGGTGTTGGGCGGGCCAGTCAGCACCACGCACGTCATCAGCTCGGCGATTGTCGGCGCAGGCACGGCAGACCGAGTGCAGATGGTCCGGTGGGGTATCTTCAGCAACATCGTGATGTCGTGGTTCCTGACCATCCCGACCGTCGCGGCGCTTGGCGGTCTGCTTTACGTTATCATCCAGGCGATCAATCCGATGTAGCAAACGGGAGCGCGTGCGCGCTCCCGTGTCACTGTTTCACTCTCGCCTGCAATCGATAACCTGTTACTCCGCTGCCGCCTTCTGCGCGGCGCGATACGCCTGGATGTACGTCATTCCCCACTCGTCGAATCCAAGCATCAAATCCGCCGCGCGCACCGCCAGCCCGTTCTTGAGCGGATTGCAGATCGGCGCGTTGACACCCGCCTGGATCAGTAGCGCCAGCCAGACGGTGTTAATCAGCTCGCGGTTGGGCATCCCATGTGAGGCGTTGCTGGCGCCCGCGGTCATGTTCGCGCCCAGCTCACGGCGGATCAGGCGCGCCGTCTCCAGCGTGACCGCCCCCGCGCGGTGATCCGCGCCAACGGCCAACACCAGCGGGTCGAAAATCACATCTTCTGGCGCGATCCCGTGCTGACTCGCCGCCGCAAGGATCGTCTCGGCTACTTTCAGCCGCTTCTCCGGCGTGTCGGGGATGCCCTCATCCCCCATCACCAGCGCGATCACCGCCGCGCCATACTCCGCCACCACCGGGAGCACGGCATCCAGCTTGCCGCGCTCGCCGTTGACCGAGTTCACCAGGGCGCGCCCCTTCACCACCGCCAGCGCGGCGCGCAACGCGTCCGGATTGGCGGAGTCAATACACACGGGCAGATCGACCACATCCTGCACCATCTCCACCGCGCGCGGCAGCAGCGCAACCTCGTCCACGCTCGCCGCGCCGACGTTCACATCCAGCACGCGCGCGCCCGCCGCCGCCTGCGCCTGGGCATCGCGCGGCACGCGGCTCAGATCGCCCGCCTGAAGCTCCGCACTGAACGCTTTGCGTCCAGTCGGGTTAATTCGTTCGCCCACTATTACGGTCGGCAGGTCCGGACCGATCCGTACCTCTTCCGTGGTGCCGCGCAGCACGGTTTCCATCGTTCTGTCTCCTTGGGGTCAGCCGCCTAGTCCCAGGGGTCGGGCGTCAGGCGCACCGCCTGGCTAAAGCGATCGGTGAAATCCGGGTGATTCGTCAATTCGATATAGCGCAGCCGCGCGACCAGCCCTGCCGCGCGCTGCCGCTCGCGTGCGTTGATGAGCAGCCGTTTCGCGCCAATGCCTGCCGCGTTGCCAACCTGGTGAAAGCGTTCCAACGGCAGCGGCGGGAACAGGCCGATCGCGATCGCGTTTTCAATGTCGATATAGTTCCCGAACGCGCCCGCCACGATCACGCGATCGATATCGCCTTCTTCAAGTCCGGCACGCTCGGTCAACAGCTTGATCCCGGCGCGGATGGCGGCCTTGGCAAGCTGTACCTCGTTTACATCCGACCGGCTCATGATCACGGCGCGTCCATGGCCGGTGCGTCGTGCGGGCGCGATCTCATACCAGACGTTATGGCTATCGCCCTGTACGCCCTTGTGCGAGCGCTTCATCGCGCCGGTGAGTGAGACAATCTCGCCCTGGCGCAGCATCGCCACGGCATCGAGAATGCCGGACCCGCACAAGCCCACTGGCGGCGCCTGGTTGATGGTCAGCCAGCGCAGCACCCCATCCTGCCAGATCACGCGCTCGATTGCACCATCCGCTGCGCGCATCCCATCGCGGATATGCGCGCCCTCAAACGCTGGGCCAGACGCCGTCGAGCACGACCACATCTCACCGTTGGCGTTGATCGAGATCTCAGTGTTCGTCCCGATATCCAGCGCCAGCGTGACCCCCTGTTGTTGGGCGGTCTCGGTAGCCAGCAGCATCGCGACATGATCCGCGCCCACAAACCCGGCGACATTCGGCGGCAGATAGAGCAGCGTGCCCGGCGCTGTCCGCAAGCCAAGCTCGCGCGCAGGCGTGACCATTGGCGCGGACGCTGCGGGCACATACGGCGCGCTGCCAAGCTGCTCGGTCGGCAAGCCAAGCAGCAGGTGGTGCATGGCCGTGTTTCCAACCGCGACCGCATCCACTACCCGAGAGGGTGACACACCCGCCTGCTGGCATACCTCGGCAACCAGCACGTTCAACCCATCGACAATCGCCGCCTGGAGACGGCGCGCGCCGTCTTTGTCGCGCACAGCCAGCGTCAGACGCGCCATCACGTCCTCGCCATACGCGATCTGGGGGTTCGTCGCGCCCGCAATGCCGAGCGTCTCGCCCGTTTGCAGGTCAACCAGGTACGCGGCAAGGCCGGTCGTGCCAACATCGACCGCGAAGCCGAGCGGGACTGCATCGGGTGGCAGGAACGCCACCACGCGCTGGCCATGCGACACCATGCGAGCGCGCCAGTCGTGCGCGCGCGCCACACTCGGGAGCGGCGCCAGCACCGGCGCGGTCGGCTGCCAGTCCGCTGGCGAAGTCCCGGTCACGCGCTCCCAATCGCCGCGCAGATCGTCAACCGAAGGGGGCATCACTGCCAGCTCGTGCAGCGCGATCACCGGCTCAACTGCTAGCGGGATTTCCTCGCCCTCAACCTGGCTGCGCTGCGCCGCGCTGAGCGACTCTCGCGGGACGTCGATCACGATCGCCCCATCCGCCTCGATCACCGTTTGACACGCGAGCCGCATCCCATCAGCCAGCTCTGCCTCGCTGAGATGGTCACGCTCGACATCGTTCAACGCGCTCACCTGCCCGCGCAGCACGCGCACGCGGCAGTCTCCGCAGACGCCCACGCCGCCGCACACCGCCGATAGCGCGACGCCTGCATCCTGCGCTGCGTCGAGGAGTGTCGCGCCAGGCTCAATCGTCACCCGGCGGCCAATGGGCTGAAAGGCTACTTCCGTCACGCGAGCTTCACTCCTCTGCGCCGTCAACCGGCTCGCAGTCGATCAACCCGCCCAGGCCCGATTGCCGAATCCGGTAGCCGGGCGGCACAAGCAGGAACTCGTCTTCGGTCCAGTCGCCGTACACCAGCTTCGTCAGCAAACGCCGGTTCCCCTGCCGTCGCTCAAAGTTCCAGCCACGGCGCTCAGCCTGCTCGCGCGCTATATCCTCGTAGGACTGGCCATCCGCGTGCCCCATGTCGATGTAAACCGCGCGGTCGTAGTGCTTGCCCCACTCGCCCATCGCTTCCATCAGATAATCGGCGTTGTCCTGCCCATACTTCTGCACATATTCCTCGTACACGTCATCCATCGCGCCGATCGTCGCCGCGCCGAGCCCCAGGCTTGCGCTGTCGGCGTTGCGCTCCATGTAGTCAAGGCTGTACCAGTACGTGCCAGGGTGCGCGTCGAACTCCGCCTGATAGCGGTCGCGGCTGCCGAGGTAGAGCGTGATGCAGTCATGCGCGCGAGGAATGACCAGCGGCGTGTGACGTGCGGCAAGGCCGATCGTGGACGTGCCGCACATCCCATACACCAGCAGGATGGCGTCACACGAGTCCGGCGCGACCGCGTCGATTTCCTCTTGAAGCGTGGCGCGCAAGGACTTCGGGGTATTGTGCAGCCCCTGGCGAAAAAGCTGGACCGTGACGGTGTGAGGCGCGTCTGACGCCGCGGCGTAGATGCTGCGCGCCAGCGCCTCACACGTTAGCGCGACAAACCGTTTCACTTGGCGGTTAGCTGGCGCGCGACCCGCACTGCCGCCGACGCGTCAGGCGCGTACCCGTCCGCGCCGATCTCTTTCGCATACGCCTGCGTCACCGGCGCGCCACCAACCAGGATGATCGCTTGGCTGCGCAGCCCTGCCGACTCGATTGCCTCGATGGTGGCTTTCATGTTCGGCATGGTGGTCGTCAGCAAGGCCGACATCGCAACCACGTTCGCACCTTTTTGCAGTTCCTCGATGAAACGCTCCGGCGAGACGTCCACGCCGAGATCAACTACCTCAAACCCGGCGCCTTCAAGCATCATCGCGACCAGCGACTTGCCAATGTCATGCAGATCGCCCTTCACCGTGCCAATCACGATGCGGCCCAACGGCTCCACGCCCTGATCGACCAGCAACGGCTGCAAGATCGCTAGTGCCGCCTTCATCGCCCGCGCCGCGATCAACATTTCGGGGACAAAATACTCGCCTTCTTCGAACAATCGACCGACTTCTTGCATCGCGTCGATCAATCCATCGTGCAGGATCGTTTCGGGCGCAACGCCCTCGGCCAGCGCCTGCTCTATCTTCGGCACGACCTGCTTGGCCTGACCTTCAATGACTGCCTGGCGGATTTCCTCGATCAAAGACATTGATCTGCTCCTCAAACCGGAATGCGCCCGAATCAATGGCCCCATGATAACGCGTTTCGCATCACATCGGCCATGACGGTCATCGCGCAGTTGCGCGACGTTCGGCACATCGCCAAGCGTTCACTCATAGCGCGCTGGCGGCACTGGTCAGAAGCAACCGGATCGACTACTATCTGAGCACACTCGAACATTTGATTCCTACGATCAAAAGGACCACATACATGGGCTTTCATGGCGGGATGCGTGCGTTTGTGCGCAGCTCGGACACTAAGCCGCGCACGGCGAACTGGGTGCTTCTCAAGCGGGTGATGGGCTATGCGCGCCCCTATTGGGGCCGGATCGCCCTGCTGCTGTTCACTATCATCCTGACAACGATCCTGGGGCTGATCCAGCCGCTGATCCTGCGCGACCTGATCGACAACACCCTGCCCAACCGCGACGCTTCGCGCCTGAATATTCTGGCGATCGCGCTGGTGATCATCCCGATCGCAACCGGCGGGATTCGCATCGCGCAACGCAAGCTCAACGCGGCCATCGGCGAGGGCGTCATCTACGACTTACGCGTCGCGCTGTATCGGCATTTGCAGCGTATGTCGATCCGTTTCTTCACTCACACGAAGACCGGCGAGCTGATGAGTCGCCTGAACAACGACGTGATCGATGCGCAGCGCGCCATCAGCAACACGATCGTCGACATCATTACTGATCTGATCCAGGCAATCTCGGTGCTGACAGTGATGCTCAGCCTGGAGTGGCGGCTGACGCTACTTGGTGCGGTTGTCGTGCCGCTGTTCATCCCGACTGCGCGCCGCGCTGGATACCGGCTGCGAACGATCGCCCGCGAAGCGATGAGTCACAACGCGCATATGAACGCCATGATGAACGAAACGCTCAACGTCGGCGGTGCGCTGCTGGTCAAGCTATTCGGACGTGGTAACGATGAGGTTGAGCGTTTCCAGGGACGCGCGGCCAGCGTGCGCGATACCGGCGTGAAGCGCGCCGTGGTCGGCACGCAGTTCTTCGTGCTGGTCGGGATGCTGACCGCCGTCGGAACCGCGCTCGTCTACTGGCTCGGCGGTCACCTGGTGCTGCGGGATGTATTCAGCATCGGGACGATTGTCGCGTTCAGCGCGTATCTCGCGCAGCTTTACGGGACGCTGCAATCGCTGGCGAACGCGCCGGTCGCGTTCGTGACCTCGATGGTCAGCTTCGAGCGCGTGTTTGAGGTGCTTGATCTGCCGCTCGACATCGAACAAAAGCCCGACGCAATCGCGCTCGAAAAGGTTGAAGGCCGCCTGGCGTTCGAAGATGTCACGTTCACCTACAACGTGGGCGAGATGCCGCTGCTGAGCGAAGTGGAGCGGCCCGGCCAGATGGATAGCGTGGAGACAGTGCTCTCCGGCGAGTTAAAAGTGGAATCGGTGGAATCGATTGAACAGCTCGAGCCGGTCAGCCAGGCGCGCGAAACCGCATTGGAAAATGTCAGCTTTACCATCGAGCCGGGGCAGTTGGTGGCGCTGGTGGGACCGAGCGGGGCGGGCA
>CAZVCM010000077.1:0-15835 GCA_964626105.1 uncultured Thermoflexus sp. | reverse complement strand
CCCAGTGACAGCCAGGAGCAGCGCGAGCAGATGGCTCTGTTCTGCGCTGCTCTTTGCTCTTGCTAACCGCTAATCGCTAACTGCTCATTGCTCCCTTTGCGGTACAATCTCCCTATGCCCGCCCACCAGCGGCGGCCTGTTCGTTTGATCAGCAAGGGGAGTACTTATGCCTGAGCCTGCTAAACCGAAGCCGCGCCGGTTGAATGTCGAGATTCCGGCGGACCTGGCGGCGTCCTACGCCAACTTCGCAATCATCACCCATTCGCCGTGGGAGTTCTTCCTCGACTTTGCGCAGTTTCTGCCGAACACGCCGAAGGCGCGCGTCCGCACGCGGATCGTGCTGGCGCCCGCCAACGCTAAGATGCTGCTGCGCGCACTGCAAGAGAACATCACGCGCTATGAGGCGCAACACGGCGAGATTGAAGTGCCCGAGCGCCCGCCATCGCTCGCTGACCGGTTGTTTAACTCGATCCGCTCGGATGGCGACGAGTCTCCGCCCGAAGGGACGCCCGACAATGAGTGATCGTGACCAGTTTGACGCCATGATCGAGCAGACGCGCCAGCTTTTCGAGGCGAAAAGCGCCGCGCGTGATGCTGCGATCGCCCAGTCGCGCACGGTGATCGGCCACTGCGCGAACGCGATCCGCGCGGTGCATCGCCGCGAGTGGGACACCGCACGCGAACGTCTTGAGACTGCGCGCCAGGCCGCCGAGGAGATGCGCCAGGCCGTGGTGGAGTATCCTGATCTGTATCACACCGGCTACACGCAAGACGCGCTCAAAGAGCTGGGGGAAGCCTTTGCGACGTACGCGCTGGTGCGTGGCGAAAGCCTCCCTCTGCCTGACGCGCTGAACATCGAGCCGTCCACGTATCTCAATGGGCTGGCGGAAGCGGCGAGCGAGCTGCGGCGGCAGATTCTGGACATTATCCGCAAGGGGCATTCCGACGAAGCGGTGCGCCTGCTCGAAGAGATGGACCAGATCTACGACACGCTGATCTCGTTCGATTTTCACGACGCGATCACCGGCGGGCTGCGGCGGCGGATCGACCAACTGCGCGGCGTGCTGGAACGGACGCGCGGCGACCTGACCAACAGCCTGCGCCAGCAGCGCCTGCAGGACGCGCTGGCCCGGTTTGAGGCGCGTGTCGGCCAGAACGCGAGCGATCTGCCCGCGTACGCTGACGAAAGCTCGGACGAGGACGACGGCGACGCATAAGGCGGGCGTCAGGCGCGCGTGGGGTGGCCGCACAGAGCGCGACAAGGACCCGGCGCGCGTCCGGTCGATACTGAGGCTGTGAGCGACGCGAAACGGGGGTTTGCGATGCCAAGCGTACAACGATTTCTCATTCATGACGGGGAGCGTTCGGGACGCGCGATCGACCTGGTGACGTTCCCCTTTACCATCGGGCGGGCGCGCGAGTGCGATCTGGTGCTGGATGCGAGCGATGTCTCGCGCTTGCACGCGAAGCTTGACAGCGATCACCTCAACCTGTATCTGGAAGACCTCGGCAGCACGAATGGGACGTACGTCAACGGCCAGCGGATGCTGCCCGGCCAGCCGCGCCGCCTGCGCGCCGGGGATGTGATCCATTTTGGCGAGAGCTTCAGCGTGGTGTTTGACGATCCGGTGACGACCATGCAGATCGACCCGGTGCAGATTCCGCCACCCGGCCTGGAGATCAACCCGGATGCGGCGACAGTGACCGTCGGCGGGCAGGTGCTCGATCCGCCGCTCAGCCCGCACCAGTTCACGCTGCTGGCGCTGCTGGTTGAAAACGCCGGGCGGATCGTCACGCGGGAGCAGATTGTCGAGGCGATCTGGGGGCCGGACGAGACGGTCGCGGATCAGACGCTCGACGCGCTGGTGAGCCGCCTGCGCAAGCGCCTGCAAGACGCCGATCCCGCGCATGACTATCTGGTGACGCGGCGCGGTTTTGGCTTGATGTTTCAGAATCGCACACAGTCGGTGTACTGAGGGAGCTATGCACGCAAGGTGCCCGGTTGCCAATCACCCCCCATCCTCCCGACCTGCGATCGGTTCCTTCCCCCACAAGGAGGGAAGGAAAATCACCAGGCGGACAAGCTGCTCCCCTTCCCTCATTTTGGGGGCACGGGGCCGGGGGATGGGGGAGTCACCCAGCGCAAGCGCAACACATTCTAGAGTCAGCGTACACCCAGGATGATTCCTTGACGAGCCAATCGAACCCGACTATTCTCTTGGCGTCAGCCTCGCCGCGCCGGCGCGAGTTGCTGGGGCTGCTGGGGCTGCGGTTTGCGATCGCCCCGACGGACGTGGATGAAACCGTCCAGCCGGGCGAGCCTGCCCGCGCCTACACCATCCGCCTCAGCCAGGAAAAGGCCGCTGCCGCGCTGCCTGCGGCGCGTGTTTCGGGCGCGGTGGTGCTGGCCGCAGATACGACCGTGGCGGACGGTGACGAGATTCTCGGCAAGCCGGCAGACGCGCAAGACGCGCGCGCGATGCTGCTGAGGCTGCGCGGGCGCACGCACCAGGTGATCACCGCGCTGACGCTGATCGACTCGGTGACGGGGCAGAGCGTGACTGAGGTCGCGACGACCGACGTCTGGATGCGGGAGTATTCCGACGACGAGATCGAGGCGTACATCGCCAGCGGCGATCCGTTCGATAAGGCGGGCGGCTACGCCATCCAGAACACAGCGTTTCATCCGGCTGAAGCGCGCGGGTGTTTCTCGAACGTGGTCGGGCTGCCGCTGTGCTATCTGGAGCGCGGGCTGCGCAAGCTAGGGTTCGCGCCGCCGGTGAGCGTGCCGGGCGCGTGCCAGGACTTTGCCAGCAACGACTGCGACATCGCGGATGCGATTCTGTCCGGCAGGCTGTAATAAGCTTGGGCGAGTTGATTTTGGCCCCCCATCCTTCCGACCTGCGGTCGGTTCCTTTCCCCAGAACCAGGGAAGGAGCCGAACAGGACGGACTCCCCCGTAAATTGGCGGTGAGGGGTGGAAGTTGGGCGGCTTCAACCGACGCGATGTGGCCGATGACAAGCGATCGATTCTCAGGGGGCAAGCGCGGGCCGGTGGCGCCGAGGCTTGGCCCTTTATTTGTCAGCGAAAAGCAGCAAAGAGCATCGTAAAGCCGCCCACCAATCGGGCGCGGAGCGAGCTTCGCCCGTGTCCTTCTGCTTGTGGCTAGCCGCTCATTGCTGGCTTTCGAGGTGATGTTGGAACTATGAAGCGTTTGACTGATCGTGTGCAACACAGAATCAAGATGATCGCCGCGCTGCTGGTGCTGAGTAGCGTTCTGCTCGCGGCGTGCGATCTCAACGCGCCAGGCGGCGCGCCCGACGCGCTGAGCCTGGACACGGGGCCTGACCTCTCTCTGGGCGCGGCGGAGAGCGCGGCCCGGACCTTCTTCGAGCGCTGGGCCGAGAACGATTTCGCCGCGATGTACGATCAGCTAAGCGCCAAGAGCCGCGAGATGTTCACGTCAGACCAGTTTGCAACTGAATACCAGAACGCGGCGACCCAGATGGCGCTCGACACTCTGAGCGCAACGATCACCACCGCCGAGCAGCAGGGCACAACCGCGATCATTCACTATGACGTGACCTTCGAGACGGGGTTCTTCGGCGAAATCGCGGACACAGGCCGCACCATCCGATTGGTAACGACGCCGGACGGCTGGCGGATCGCGTGGTCGCGCATGGATATCTTCGACCGGCTAACCGCAGGCGCCCGGTTAGAGCGCCGTTCAAGCTCGCCGGGGCGCGGCAACATCTACGACCGCAACGGCGAGGTGTTGGTGCAAGAAGGCGGTCGCTCGGTGCTGATGCGTGTCTCGCAGGACAAAATGGCGAATGTGGATGACTGCCAAACGCTGCTTGCCCGCCTGTTGCGGCGCGAAAAAGCCGATATGGTGGCTTTGTTCGCCCGCTACAATCCCGACACGATCTTCACGGTTGGCGAGCTGGATGAAGACATCTTCCAGGCGAATCAGTCCGCGCTGCTGAATGTGTGTGACATCGGCAATGAAGCGATTGACACAGCGATCCGCACCGGGCGGCGCTACTACAACGAGCTGGCGCCGCACCTGGTCGGGTACGTCGGGCAGATCCGTCAGGACCAGATCGACGATTACACGGCGCGAGGATACGCGCCGGACGCGCTGGTCGGCCAGGAAGGGATCGAGGCCGCGTATGAAGCGGAACTGACCGGCAAGCTCGGCGGGCAGCTTGTGATCACCGCGGCGACCGGCGAGCTCATTCGCAAGATCGCCGAGGTGCCGTCCGAGCCGGGGCAGGATGTCTACCTGACGATTGACCGCCGCCTGCAGGCAGGCGTGCAGGAAATTTTGCGACAAGCATACAACATCGCGGGGCCGACCTGGGCGCCAGATTCACCGGGTGCGGCGGCGATCGTGATGGATGTGAAAACGGGCGACATCCTGGCGATGGCGAGCTACCCGTCCTACGAGCCAGGGCTGTTCAGCCCGAACGCGGCATCAGATGACCCGGCGGGAGCGATCGCTGCGCTGCGCAACGACCCGCGCCGCCCGATGCTAAATCGCGCCTTGCAGGGGCAGTACTCACCTGCGTCCGCGTTCAAGATGGTGACGATGGCCGCTGCGTTGGACGAGGACATTTTCACGTCAGATCAGACGTACACCTGTGAGGGAACGTGGTCACACCCGTCGGACGTGCTGGACCAGCGGACGGATTGGACCTACCCCGAGAGTCACGGGACGATCACCCTCACCGAGGCGCTGACGTATTCGTGCGACCCTTACTTCTGGGAAATTGGCGCGGAGATCCATCAGGTCGATCCAGCGATCATCACCCAGCACGCGAAGGAGATGGGGCTGGGCGTCCCCACCGGACAGACTTTGCTGCCGGAGCAGCTTGGATCGATCCCGGACCCTTCCACATACCGGCGCACAGATGGCAGCGGTTGGCAGTTCGGTGACACGATCAACATCGCGATTGGACAGGGCGATCTGGTCGTCACGCCGATGCAGATGGTTCGCATGACGGCTGCGATCGCCAGCAATGGGACGATGTGGGCGCCAAACTTTGTGCAAAAGGTGCAGCCGCCCGGTGGCCAGCCCACGTATGTCGCTGAGCCGCAGGCAGAGCGGCAGTTGAACTATGGCGAAGATGTGTTCGAGGCGCTCCGCGAGTCGATGTGCCAGGTAACCCTCGCCGAGGACGGGACGGCACGCTTCATCTTCGAAGAGTGGTACGAGTGGCAGAACACCGATCTGATCATCTGCGGCAAAACCGGCACCGCGCAGACCGGCGGCGAAGACACGCCGCCCAACGCGTGGTTCGTGGCCTACGCGCCGCATGACGACCCGGAGATCGCGATCGCGGTGATCGTTGAGAACTCGTGCGAAGGTTCCGAGGTCGCCGCGCCGATCACGCGCGCCATCATCGAGGATTACTACCGGATGCCGCGCTCGTCGTGGCCGGACCTGTGGATCGACGGTTGCATTCCGCTGGGCGAGTAGCGCACCGGGCCGCGCGTTCGCCCCAAGCCCATCCGCTGCCTATAATGAAGACCAGCTATTAGCGGCTCGCGGAGAGTTTCCGGCTCGTTCCGCTACTCACTAACGGCTAACCGCGAGCAGCTCGTAATTGGTGTTGAGTGCTGAAATGTCTTCAAAACGGTCGCTTTCGATCTTCGCGCTTGCTCTCGCCCTGCTGATGCTGGCCGGGTGCGGCGGCGACGCGGCGCTGACCGAAGCGGTGCGCCAGGGGGACGCGCCCGCGGCGGCGGTCAGCGGCTCGCTAGAAGAAGCGGTGCAGGTCGCCGAGACGTTTCTGCGCGCGTGGTCTGACGGTGACTATCCGACGATGTACGGGCTGATCAGCCCCAACAGCCGCGACGCTTACGCTGAGGACGCGTTCAGCGCGGTGTACGCGCGCGCCGTTGAGACGATGACGCTACAGGCGGTCGAAACCAGCACTACCAACGCGCTGCGCCAGGACACGATCGCGACCGTCCTCTATGACGCGCATTTCACGACCGAGTTCTTCGGCCCGATTGACGACTACGAGCGGACGTTGCGCCTGGTGGAGACGGACGAAGGCTGGCGCGTCGCGTGGTCCGAAGGCGATTTGTTTCCAGAGCTGACCGGCGGTGCGCGGCTGGAATGGGTGCGGCTCCAACCGGGGCGCGCCAACATCTACGACCGCAATGGGGAGGTGCTCGCCGATCAGAATGGGCGCGCGGTCGAGTTGCGCGTCGTCAAACGTGACGTGTCCGATCTGACAGCCTGCATCGACCAGCTTGCGCGCATCCTGGCGAAAGACTCGATTGAGTTGCGCGCGCTTTTCGACCGCTTCGGGAACGAGGTGCTGTTCCCGGTGGGCGAGGTCACGCCGGAGACGTATCTGGCCGAGGAGCAGACGCTGCTCCAGGCGTGCGCGATTGGCGACGACGACCGTGACACGCGCACCCGCGCGACGCGGCGCTATCTGGGCGTGCTGGCGCCGCACGTGGTGGGCTATGTCGGGCCGATCCGTCCCGATCAGGCGACGGAGTACGCGCAGCGCGGCTATCCGTCGGACGCGATCGTCGGGCAAGACGGAATCGAAGCGGCGTATGAGGAATACCTCGCCGGGCAGATGGGCGGCACGCTGCGGATCGTCGGGCCAGATGGCGCGGTGCGCCGCGTGCTAGCCGAGGTCGCGCCGCAGGCCGGGCAGAGCGTCTACCTGACGATTGACGCGGAGTTTCAGGCCGCGGTGCAAGAGGCGCTCGCGGATGCTTACGCCGCCGCCGGGCCAACCTGGGCGCAGACCTCGCCCGGCGCGGCAGCGGTCGTGATGGACGTGAAGACCGGCGATATCCTGGCGATGGTGAGCTACCCGTGGTTTGACCCGAGCGTCTTCAACCCGGATGTCGCGCTCGCTGACCGCGAGGCGGAGATCGCGGCGCTGCAAAATGACCCGCGCACGCCTCTGCTGAACCGCGCGACCTCGGCGGCGCTGCCGCCCGGCTCGGTCTTCAAGTTAGTGTCGCTGACGACGGCGCTCGACAGCGGTATCTACAACGCCAACACCGGCTGGACGTGTTCCGGGCGCTGGTCCAGCGACGACGACTGGCTGCCGGTCCGCTATGACTGGCTGCCGACCGGTCACGGCTGGGTCACGGCGCCCTGGGCGATCACCTATTCGTGCAACCCATATTTCTGGCAGCTTGGCAAGAACGTCCAGGCGGTCGATTACACGCTGATCGAGCAGTACGCGCATCGCATGGGCCTCGGCGTGCCGACCGGGCAGACTGTTCTGCCGGAAGCGGCGGGCCAGATCTCCAACGACGCGATCGTGCTGCGCTTGCAGGGCCGCCACTGGACCCCCGCCGATATGTACAACCTGGTGATCGGTCAGGGCGAAACGCTGGTCACGCCGCTGCAGATCGCGCGGATGGTCGCGGCGCTGGCGAATGGCGGGCAGGTCTGGAAGCCGGAATTTGTGCAGAAAGTGCAGTTGATCGGGCAGACGCCGGTGTACGAGTCTGCGCCGGAAGCGGTCGAGACGCTCGATTTCGATCCGTCGCTGTTCGAACTGATCCAGCAGGCGATGTGCAATGTTACGCTCGACCCGAACGGCACAGCGCGCTACATCTACCACGACTGGTACGAGTTCCACGAGACGGACGTGGTGGTATGCGGCAAGACCGGCACGGCGCAGAGCGGCGGTGTGGGGCAAAAGCCCGGCGCGTGGTTCGCGGCGTTTGCCCCGCAGGACGACCCGGAGATCGCGATCGCGGTCGTGGTGGAGAACTCGTGCGAGGGGTCCGAGGTCTCCTCGCCGATTGTCGCGCGCATCGTCGAGGACTATTACGGCCTGCCGCACTATGAGTATCCGTCCTTCTGGCAGACTGGCTGTTTCGCGCTCGGAGACTGAAACAAATGTAAAACGCCCGTCTCGACTAGAGGCGGGCGTTTTGCGTGTGGGCACAGGCGGCTAGCCCGAGATGTCCTGCTTTTGGAAGCGCCAGAACGCCAGACCAAGGAAGATCACCGTGTAGACCGCGATCCCTACCGCCGCGAGGTTCGGGTCAAGATACTCCACGATGAACTCTCTCTCTTCGCCATTCACCGAGAGCACAATTTGCTGGTTTAGTTCGCTGAGCGATCCGGCCATCAAGCCGGGCAGCCACATCGCGATCTTCTCGGGCAGGCCGCCGACCAGGATCATCAACTGTGAGGCCACGCCCTCGATCACCAGCGCGTAGCCCACGCCGACGCCAATGCTGAAGGCCATCGAGCGCGTCAGAACGGCGAACAGGAAGGTCAGCGCGATGTAAGGCACCAGCGAATAAGCTGTGCGCAGAACGCTGAGGACGAGTTCGCCAAAGTTTGCCTGGGAGAGATCAAGCTCGCCCACGATTGACGGCGTGATCGCTGCTGAGAAGAGGCCCCCGATCACCAGCGGCGCGAGCGTCAGCAGCACGGCTGCCACGAGCAGCACGGCGAACTTGGCTGCCAGCACGGTCCGGCGGCTGATCCCCTGGTGCAGCCAGAGCCCGATCGTTCCCCAGTCATACTCCTGCGCGACGACTACGCTGACCAGGATCACGACGAGCAAGCCGCCCAGGCCCTGACCCGACGCGAAGCCCAGCGCAGTGATCAGGCCGTCCGGCCAGGCGATCACGTCGCTGACCTCAGAAGTATCTTCAGTGAGTAGGCCGCTCTCATGCAGCGCGAACAGCGACCCGAAGAACATCACGATCAGGCCGCCCAGCACGATCATCTCGATCCATAGCAGCTTGCGACGCGCCAGCTTCTTGAACTCGGTTTTCACCATCGGTGCGAACATTCGATTGCGATCCTTTCGCCGGTCTAGCTGGCTTCTTGCGTCAACTGCATGAAGAGGCTTTCGAGGTCATTCTGCGGGGTGATGACCTCGGACGGGATGATGCCGTGCTGCGCCAGGTGCGCGACGACGGTCTGGCTGTCGCAGCCGGTGACGGTCACATACACGCCGTTCGGCTCGACCGCCTCTACGCCCGGCAGTTGGCGGAGCAGGGTGGCGGCTTCCTGCGGATTGCTGACGCGCACGCGGACCGCTGTGCCCCCGGACAGCAACTCGCTGACGCGGCCTTGCGCCACAATCGCCCCGTGATTTAGCACCGCGACGCGGTCGCAGATCTGCTCGACTTCGTGCAGCAGGTGGCTGCTGAGGAAGATGGTGGTTCCGTTCTCGGCCAGCGCGCGCAGCAGATTGCGCACTTCGCGCATCCCCGCCGGGTCCATGCCGTTGGTGGGCTCGTCCAGGATCAGCAGCTCGGGCCGGTGCACCAGGGCCATCGCCAGCCCCAGGCGCTGCTTCATGCCGGTCGAGAACTTGCCGGCTTTGCGCTTGGCGGCGTCGGTCAGCTTGACCAGCTCCAGCACCTCGTCGATGCGGGCGCTCGTCACGCCGGGGTGCAGGTCAGCAATGATCTGGATGTTGTCGCGCGCACTCAGGTAGGGGATCAGCGAGGGCTGCGCGCCGACCAGCGCGCCGACGCGCTGCAGAGGCGCTGTCTGGCTGGGCGTGACCGGCTGGCCGAAGATCTCGATTTCCCCAGCGGTCGGGTAGATCAGGCCGAGCATCATCCCGATGGTCGTGGTCTTCCCTGCGCCATTAGGGCCGAGAAAACCAAACACTTCGCCGGCGTCGATGTCCAGCGACACATCTTCGACGGCATGGACTTCGCCGAAATACTTGCGAAGATGCCGCGTCTTCAAGGTGGTCGACATGCGTTTCTCCAGGCTGAGAAGGCTTCGCTTCGGGCGGCGTGCTAATTTTCCGCTTTTGCCCGCGCCCGTTGGTCTTCTACCTGGAAATACGTAATGATCTGGTCGATGGTTTCAGTTAGCGCGGTGGTTGCTTCCCAATCGACTGCTTTGCGGATTTTGCGCGTGTCCGGCACGCGGCGGCGCATGTCCTCAAAACCCGCCTCGTACGCCTGCTCGTAGGGGATAAACTCGATTGGCGAGTCGCTGCCGGTCCGCGCCAGGACGGCCCGCGCCAACTGCTCGATCGTCACTTCTTCTGCCGAGCCGATGTTGAACACCTCGCCCGCGACTTCGCTGCTGGCCCCCAGCCGCGTGATTGCGTCCACCACATCGTGGACGTTGGCGAAGCAGCGCGTCTGCTGCCCGTCGCCATAGACCTGGATCGGCTCGCCAGCCATCGCCCAGCGCACGAAGCGCGGCACGACCATCCCGTAATTGCCCACCTGTCGCGGGCCGACCGTATTGAACAGCCGGAAGATCGTCACCGGGATCCCGGCAGATTTGTGATACGCCAGCCCGAGAAATTCGTCCAGTTCCTTCGAGGCGGCGTAGCTCCAGCGGCTTTTGGTCGTCGGGCCGAGGATTCGGTCGTCGTCCTCGCTGAACGGGACCTTGACGCCCTTGCCATACACTTCCGAGGTTGAGGCGATCAGCACCTTCTTGCGATAGCGGCGCGCGGTTTGCAGCACGACTTCAGTCCCGCCGACGTTGATTTCGAGCGTGTCGATCGGGCTGTGGACGATGGCGAACACGCCCACCGCCGCCGCGAGGTGGTAGACCACGTCGCACATGCTGACCAGCCGGTCCAGCACCGGGGCATGGCGGATGTCCTCAATCGCGTAATGGAAGCGCGGGTCGCCGGTCAAGTGCGCGATATTCTCGAAGCGGCCCGTGCTGAGGTTGTCGATGATCGTGACTTCGCTTCCTTTTTCGAGCAGCAGCTCGGCCAGATGACTGCCAATGAATCCGGCGCCGCCGGTGATAAGCGCGTGCGTCATACCCTTTATCCTTCTGTGTGAATGCGCGTGAAACTCTCGCGTCGGTGGTGGTTATTTGCGTTCCTCTTCTTCGGGGCCGCGCGCAGGCGCTGTCAGCCATGAGAGGAAGGCGTCAGCGGAGCGCGACTGCATGTACACGCGGCCCGGCCCGGTCAGATCGACCACCAGCCCCTCACCGCTGAACAGTGTGGTGCGCACGCCGCCCAGGGGTCGCACACTAAAACCTATTCCCTCGGTGAACGAGACGAGATGCCCGGTATCGACGGTGTAGCGCTGGCCCGATTGCAGCTCGATCGGATGGATCGCTCCGTAGCTGGAGAGGATCAGCAGGCCCGTGCCGCGCGCGCGAAGCATCACAAAGCCTTCGGAGGCGAAAAACGTCCGCGCGCCACTCCATTTGGTGTCGATGGTGATGCCCATCGACGAGGCCACAAATGACCCGCTCTGCACCATCAGCGAGTCGTTTTCAAGCTGCAAGATAATCATGTCGCCCGGCAGCGCGGGGGCGAAGTTGATCTGCCCGCCCCAGTCCGGCGCCTCGAAGACGTTCATGAAGAAGCTCTCGCCGCCCAGCAGCGCGCGCGACAGCCCGGCCAGCACGCCGCCTTCCGTGCTCGTCTTGACCGCGATCCCCTCGGTCATGCTGACCAGCGAGCCGACCTCGGCGCGGATCGCTTCGTGCGGCGCGAGGTTCACCACCGCCATCGAGTAGGACGGGCGATAGAGAATGTCGGCTTGCATCCGCGCGTCTCCTTTCCGTGTGCTGCGTGTGGCTCAAGTGTAGCGCACAACTCCGGCGGATGCATGACTTCAGCCCTGCGCCGTAACGATGCGCTCTCGTGTCTACTTCGCCGGGGGAGATGACTTTTTTTTCATAGCTACTGTGTTGTCACTCTTGAACGAGCGCGGAGAACCAAAGCGGAGATCCAACCGGGTGTGGATATTCGTACTGCATCACCGCCCCATCGGGGAAGAGGATTCCGACGCCGATGATACCCATCCGGGAAAGATAACTGAACGCGATGTGTGTCGCGCCGGGAGACACTCTCAGCGGACCAATCGCTAATTTATCAGCCCCAAATTTAGAAGGCGGGGGAAAGGTTTGCAGCAGATTGACTTCGACCAGTTCATCGCTGGCAAGGGCATAGTGGTAGATGGATACTGACTGCCTCCACGCCCATTCCTCGTCATAGGCGCCTGCCAGGAAGTAGAAGCCGGTCTCGTCCGCGTCCCAGGCGGGGCAATGCACGAAGTCGATTCCCTGGGCAGCCAGCTGGTCTGCCGCCAGCGTGTGAACGATCTGGCCAGTCGGGTTCACCAGCACCACTTCTGGTCGATAGGGGAATGCGTAAAGCCCAGGCCGCTCCGGCTCGGTGTAAATCCGGGCGCTGAGAAACCGTCCCTGGGGTGACCAGCCGGGGCAGAAGGCCACCGGACCGCGTTCCGGCGGTATCTGAGCGGTGAGGTTGTACTGGTCACCGGTCAACAGATCGATGGTCAGCACCTCGCGCGCATAGGCGGCAACAGTGTGTTCGGATGTAATCAGGTTTTGGAGATTTTCGCCGGAGTAGCGCGCTAAATAACGCTGAGAGGGAGACAGGTAAAGCGTAGGCGCAGCCTGAGTGCAACCCACTTCCTGTTCATAAAGCGTTCTATGGATGCTGCCCGTCGTTATGTCCGCTTCGACCACTTCCAGCCGGCAGTCTGGATTTTGATTTTGGATAAAGTAGACCTTCTGCTCGTCGTCCGACCAGGTGATGGAATAAAAATCATCAAAGAGACGATACCCGCCAAGTAGACGGTAGGAAGCAATATTGTCGAAACACGTTTCAAGCGTGCCATCCCGCCGCAGAAAACAGATATCTACCACGTCGTAATCGCGCTTCGGCTGCCGCAAAACAGCCAGATACTGGCCCGAAGGGGACCAGCCAGCCAATTGTAAGTAGGCAGCCGTATCATCTTGATAAAAAATCGAAGGCTCCAGCGTTGTCGCATCGATGCGCATCAGTCGCGTAGAATGCACCTGCGACTCGCTCGCCGAGACGAACACGATATCGGCGGGAAGCAGGGGAGTATCTTGCGCATGCGGCAACGGTCGCCCAGGCACAAGGGTGATGCTCAATAGCATGAGAAACGCGACAAGAGCTGCGTACATCGTTTTGATTTTTTCGCTTAAAAATACTGTGTCTTGTGAAAACAACCATATCACAAAATTCTTTCTACGATTACTCTATCTCCATCAGGTATCGGCGTACACTACCTGCGCGCGCTATACTGTGGTCTGGCGCGGATTGTATTGGCTCTCTATGGTGCTATTCCATCCGCGCCGCGAGCGATACGATGGTTCTGGAGATTTGAGGACTCGAACGACGGATGGAGACAAGAGAAGCGCTCGACATCCCCCTCGCCCGCGAGTCGGTCGAACCGATCTATAAGCAGCTTGCGCGCTACTTCCGCTTGCAGATCGAGAGTGGCCGCTTGCTGCCCGGCGATCGCCTGCCGCCCACACGCGAATTGGCGCGTGCCCTGCGCATCGGGCGGATCAGCGTGGTCAACGCCTATGCCGAGTTGCAGGCGGAAGGGCACCTGTCCGCGCATCCGGGGCGGGGCACGTTTGTCAGCGGGGCGCGCCCTAATAGCGGCGGGCTGCCCCCGGCGTGGTCACTGCCCGGCGCGGCGACGTTCAGTATGCGCGAAATGACGCGCATGGCGCGCCAGCCCGGTGTGATCGCATTCAGCGGCGGCACGCCATCCGAGGAGTTCCTGCCGGTCGAGGCGCTGCGCCACGCGATCAATACCGTGCTTGACCGGGATGGCGCATCGGCGGTCGATTACGAGGAAACCGAGGGCTATCCGCCGTTGCGGGCGCATATCGCGGAATACGTGTCGTCGCTGGGCATTGACTGCCATCCCGACGAGGTCCTGATCACGGGCGGCGCGCAGCAGGCGCTCGACCTGGTGGTGCAGGCGCTGCTCGGCGAGGGCGACGCGATCGTGACCAGCAACCCGACCTATCTGGGAATGCTGGACATCGTGCATGTGCGGCGCGTGATTCCGGTCGGGGTGCCGATGGACAGGGACGGGATGCGCCTCGACCAGCTTGAAGCGGCGATTCAGACGCAGCGACCGGGCCTGATCTACGTCGCGCCAACCTACCATAATCCGACCGGGACGGTGATGCCGATCCACCGCCGCCGCCAGCTTCTCGCGCTGGCGAAGCACTATAACATCCCGATTCTGGAAGATGCGGTCTATCACGAGCTAGGCTATCATGGCAGCGCGCCGCCACCGCTGAAGGCGCTCGACGAGGACCGGCTGGTGCTGCATGCCAGCGGCTTCTCGAAGATTCTGCTGCCCGGCACGCGCACCGGCTACCTGATCGCGGGGGGTACGCTGCGCGACCGGCTGGTGCGCGTTAAGCAGGCGGCGGACGTATGCACGCCCGGCCTCAACCAGCGGGCGATGCACGTCTTCCTGGCGAGCGGCGCGCTGGCTGGGCATTTGAACCGGGTGCGGGCCGCGTTGCGACAGCGGTGCGAAGCAGCATGCGAGGCGGCGACGCGCTATCTGCCGCCCGGCTCGCAATGGACCGCGCCACGCGGCGGGTTATACCTGTGGGTGCGCCTGCCGGACGAGGGTCCAACCGCTGCCGAGCTATATCTCACGGCGATCCATCACGGCGTGTCGTACGCGATCGGGACGTTGTTCCATACCGATGGCGGGGGGCAGCGCTATCTGCGTCTGAATTTCTCGGCGCAGCCGCCCGCGCGCATCGTGGAAGGGATCCAGCGGCTGGGCGCGGCCTGGCATGATTGGCGTGCGACGTATGAGACGCCGGCGGCTCGGCGCGCACCCATTTTGTGAGAAAGCGACCATCGAGACATTGAGCAACGATCTATACTACCTGCGGCGCATGGTCGACCGCCGCGTAGAGGTAACACGCAGAGGCAAGCAGAGGAGACAGACGCATGGCAGAGAACACCCAGCCAACGGGGGCCGGGAACGGCACGCAGAAAGGGACAGTCACACTAAAGCGCGGCCTGGCGCAAATGTTGAAGGGCGGCGTGATCATGGACGTGGTGACGCCCGACCACGCGCGCATCGCGGAGGACGCCGGAGCAGTCGCCGTGATGGCGCTGGAGCGCGTCCCGGCGGACATTCGGGTGCAGGGCGGCGTTGCACGGATGAGCGATCCCGCGCTGATTGAGGCGATCATGAACGCCGTGACGATCCCGGTAATGGCGAAATGCCGTATCGGGCACTTTGTCGAGGCGCAGATTCTTGAGTCGCTTGGTGTGGATTACATCGACGAGAGCGAAGTGCTCACACCTGCCGACGAGCAGTTCCACATCAACAAGCATGATTTCACCGTGCCGTTTGTATGCGGCTGCCGCAATCTGGGCGAAGCGCTGCGGCGCGTCGGCGAGGGCGCGGCGATGATGCGCACGAAGGGCGAGGCCGGAACCGGCGACGTGGTCGAAGCGGTGCGGCACGCTCGTCAGGTGCTAGGCGAGATCCGCCGCCTGACAACCATGCGCGAAGACGAGATGATGGCCTACGCCAAAGAGATCGGCGCGCCTTACGAACTGGTGAAGGAGACTGCAGAGCTGGGCCGCCTGCCGGTTGTGAACTTTGCGGCGGGCGGTGTCGCGACGCCTGCGGATGCGGCGCTGATGATGCAGCTAGGTGTAGACGGGGTGTTCGTCGGCTCCGGCATCTTCAAGAGCGGCGACCCGGCCAAGCGCGCGAAGGCGATTGTCGAGGCGGTGACGCACTACACCGACCCGTCGATCCTGGCGCGTGTTAGCCGCGACCTCGGCGAGCCGATGGTAGGCATCGGCGTGACAACCATGCCGGAAACCGATCGCATCGCTGGGCGCGGGTGGTAGACGCGAGAAAATGTTAGTACGCAACCGGTGAGGCGGCTCGTTCAGGTCGCTTCACCGGTTTTAGTTTTCCGCGCTATTCCAGGGGCGTGTTGTTCAGGAAGGTGAGCAGCCAGTACGCCACGGCGTCCCAGTTCTCGTCCCGATAGGCGTCATCCGCGTAATTCAGCACGCTCCACCAACT